>DATBSS010000554.1:0-2151 GCA_036559665.1 Myxococcaceae bacterium | reverse complement strand
CACGGCTCGATCGGACCGCATAGATCGTTTCGCGCCGCCATACGTGCAACCTTCGCGCGATCCGGTTTGTCTGTGCGCCTGAGGAGATCTGGATGAACCGCACCACCATGTTCCTGGGACTTGCGGGGGCGTTGGCCCTCCTGGCGCTGGTCCTCGGCGTTCCGCGCGCCGGCTTCCGTGGTTTCCAGCCGCCGGACCCGGTCCCGGTCGGGCCGGTCGCCAATCCACCGGTGGTGGTGTCGGACGGCTCCATCCGGATGGAGGCGCGGCTGTCGCACCCCTACATTGGCACCGGGTCGTCGGACCTCTTCGCGACCATCGACCTCACCGGGGTGCAGGTGCCGGGCGCCTCGCGGTCGCCGGTGAACCTGGCCCTGGTGATCGACCGGTCCGGCTCCATGGCGGGCGAGAAGCTGAACCAGGCCAAGCAGGCGGCGCGCAAATTGGTGGAGCAGCTGGGCGAACAGGACCGGATCTCGGTCATCCACTTCGGGTCGCAGGTGAACACCCTCGCCGGGCGCTGGGCCACGGCGGCCAACAGGGAGTCCCTGCTCCAGTACATCGACGGCATCTACGACGAGGGCGGCACCAACATCGGCGAGGGGCTGGACGCCGGCAAGCGGCAGCTGTTGATGGCTCGCGAACAGTTCAAGGTGAACCGCATCATCCTGATGTCGGATGGTGAACCCACCGAGGGCGTCACCAACCCGGCGGACCTGGAGCAGCTCGCGCGGGAGATCCGCGGCCAGGGCGTCACCCTGAGCGCCATCGGCCTGGGCACCGACTTCAACGAGGACCTGATGCAGGGGCTGGCGGAGAACGGCTCCGGCGCCTACGCGTACCTGCGCGACGGGTCGCAGCTGGCCACCATCTTCCAGAAGGACCTGCAGCAGGCGTCCACCACCATCGCTCGGGACGTGATGCTCAAGCTGGACCTGCCGGACGGCGTGCAGCTGGGCGACGTGCTGGGGTACCGCTCCAGCGCCGAGGGCCGCGCCGTCAGCATCCCCATGTCCGACTTCTCCTCCGGCCAGGTGGAGCGCGTGGTGGTCCGGCTCCGCGTGGACGCGCGGGCGGCCGGCAGGACCGTGGACGTGACCGCCCTCAAGCTCCAGTACAATGACCTGCTCAAGGGCGGGGCGGCCGGCGCCCAGGCGCAGCTCTCCGCCATGGTGACCGATCGGACCGAGGAGATCGCCGCCCACCAGGACAAGCAGGCCACCGTCTACGCGGCGCGCGCGCAGAGCGCGTTCAACACGAACCAGGCCGCGGACCTGCTCCGCCGGGGCGACAAGGGCGGGGCCAAGAAGCTGCTCCGGGACAACGAGATGATCTTCCAGAGCACCGCCGCCGTGGCCGGCGCTCCCGCGGTGGCCGAAGACGTGGCCGCCCAGGAGGAGACGATGCGCAACTTCGACCGGGCCGACTCCGCCCCCGAGGTGGAGCACCAGGTGAAGGCGGCCAAGAAGAAGGCGCGCGTCGACTTCGGGCGCATCGGCTCCACGTACTAGAAGGACCTGGACCTTCGAGGAACGCCACCATGTCCGGCACCGCTGCCACCCTGACCCTCCACAACCGCGAAATCTTCGAGCGCAACGTCACCCGCGGTCTGGTGGCGGGCGCCGCGGCGGGGACGCTGCACTTCCTCGCCAACAAGCTGGGCGTGATGCTCGGCTCGCTCCTGGGCTTCACGGCGATGCCGTTCCCGGCGCCGGACCAGGTCCACGTCCTGCCGCTCACCTACGCGGCGATCGCCGCCACCGCGGTGGCGCTGGCCCGCGGCGACAAGCTGGACCGGCTGCTGCTGATCGCCCTGGGCGTGGTGCTCCCCGCCATCCCCTGGGCGCTGGGCATCTCCTTCGGCTGGACGGTGGCGCTCTCCGGCGCCGCGGCGGGCGCGCTGATGGTCCGCTCCCACCTCTGCGAGGTCGGCGAGGGCGCGGTGGCCGCCGGGCGGCCCGGCCCGCTCAACTACGCGCTGGGCGCGCTGTTCACCGCCGGGCTGGCGGTGGCCGGCGTGGCGGTGGCGCGCTCCCTGGGGTCGTGGCTCCAGGACGCCTCCATGCCCTCGCTGCTGCTGGCGCTCTTCGGCGGCGTGGTGCTCTCGCTGTTCTCCTCCATCGGCTCCATCGGCGGGCACCTGGCGCTCAA
>DATBSS010000553.1:0-5382 GCA_036559665.1 Myxococcaceae bacterium | reverse complement strand
GTCTTCAAGGCGAACGGATTCGTGCTGGGGCAGTTCTACAGCGGGGGCAGCGGGGCCTACTTCCCGGTCGACGCACAGATGGAGCCCCTCCGGGGCAGCACCCTCCTGGGCGAGGTGTACGACGACGGCGACCTGTTCGGCAGGACCATGGACGGGGCGGAGGAGGCGTTCTTCTCCCTGGCGATGGCCATCGGAAAGTTCCTGTCGCGACCGCTGGACGGCATCGCCGGATTGAAGAACCTGCCTGCAGGGGTAGCCGCCCTCATCGCCTCCTCCCCCGAGTACCTGGAGCGGTTCAAGCTGATGACGGCCGGAGAGCAGATTCAGGTAGTCTCCAGGCTGACCACCACGCTCCTCACGATGCTCGCCGGAGGCGGTGCCGTATCTGCCGGATTGACCAGAGGACTGGGTGGAATGGAGGTCACCGGCCTCTCCCTCTCCGCTCAGGGCACGCTGGCGCTGGGGCGGGTGGTGGTTCCGGTGGGTGAGGTCGCAACAGTGCTCGCCATTGGCGTGGGCGCTCCCATCGTCCTTCAGTCCACGGCGGCGGCCAGTCAACCAACCGCAGTGGACGGGGCGAAGAGCGGCAACGCGGTGCCTGTCCAGGCGGCAGGGAACGCGCAGCAACTGCTCGGGAATGCACTTCAGCCATTCAAGGGAGGGACCCTCACGCAGGCCGGGAGGGCGCTGACGAAGCATCCTGAGGTACTCGGCTACACCAAGGAGACACTGAGGGCGGCGTTACGAACGGACTCTGAGATCAACGCTGCCGCCGCTCACGCACTTGAAGACATCCTCAAGGGCACACAGACGATGGTGACGCTGCCGCGGTACGGAGCCGTTCTCGAATTCAGGGGCGCGACTGGATTCGGAGCGAGATACTATGCGGGGAACGGTGAGTTCATCGGGTTCATCAATCCATGAGTGACGCCGATCTCCGGTGGAGGAAGTTCTCGCCGCTCGATCGAGATTTTCCAATCTACGAGCTTATGGACGGCGAGGTCATTGTTCTCGACGTCACCAGAGGTGAGAACCAGTCTCTAGAAATCGCCTTCCACGAGGGAGCGGCGGGGCGCGCCTTCGACCTCAAGCTGATCGAACGCCTCATTGAAGAGGTCAAGGTGCGTTTGGCCCAGGAGGACCCCACTTGAGTGGGCAGCCACCTCAGCGCGGCATCACCAGCTTGATGTGGAAGACGTAGCGCACTGCCAACGGCCGGCCATTCAGCGTCGCCGGGTCGTAGCGGCGGGTCCTCAGCGCATCCACCACCGAACGCTCCATGTAGGGGAGGGGGCGGATGACCTGGCACTGCTCCAGCCGGCCCGCCAGGGTCACCACGCACTGGACCGTCATCACGCCCTCCACGTGGGCCTCCAGGGCCTCGGGGGTGAATGCGGGATCGCGGCCGCGCTCGATGAGGATGGGGCGGGTCATCCCGGTCTCGAAGTCGCAGGCGCCGCCGACGCAGGTGCCGCCGCTTCCAGGAGGCCCGCCGCCACCGCCGCCTTCCCCGTCGCCTGGGCCCTTGGGGTCAGGCGTGTTGTCGGGGGGGCCTATCCTTCCGCCGATGGGAGGAGGCGTTTCATCCGGCGGGGCGACGGTCTTGATGTCGGGGGGCGGCTTCGGGACGACCGCCGGGGCCAGCAACTCGCGGCGCTTCTGGGCGCGAGGTGGGCCGGCGTGGGCGCGGGCACCGCCTCCACCCACCGGGCCGGGCGCCGGGGCCGCCGTGAACATCGGCAGAACGACGGGCCAGGTAATGACCTTGGGCGGCTCCTCGACGACGGTGGCGGGCGGGCGGATCAACAGCAGCCCGGACAGCACCGCGGCATGGCCAAGCACCGAGATCACCGCGCCGGTGGCAAGCCGGCGGCGGGGAGCGACACCCCGATCGAGGACGGAATCGAACATGATCCCGTGCAACGCACGGGCGGGCCGAAAAGGTTTCAGCGGGGTTTTCGGCGGATTTCCTAGAACCGGCCCTCGAACGCGAGACCGAAGCCGCCGTTTGTGACCGTCACCCCCGCGATCACGTTGGCGTAGCGGTTGGGGTCCTGTCCGGTGAGCCAGAGCCAGGTGGCCACGGTGCCGGCGGCCAGCCCCACCACCACCAGGCCGCCGGTGGCGAACTGCTGGATGAAGAGCTGCGTGCTCAAGTCGTGCGCGCGCGCGTTGCAGGCGGTGAGGTCGGCGGTGCACGCCAGCCAGGTCTGGTGGGCCTCCGGGTCCTGTGACACCGCGGCCGGTTCGCTCTGGGACGCCTGGCCCTGGGCCGCCTGCAGGACCAGCTGCCGCGGGTGGAACTGGGTCCGGTAGAGCGGGTCGGTGGCGGCGCGGTCCAGGAGGATGCCGCCGCCCAGCAGCGCCACCGCGGCTCCGGTGGCGAGGTACGCGCCGATGCGGAGCCGGCCGTGGCGGATCTTCCAGGCCTCGGCGTAGTCGGCGGACGGGAGCAGGTTGACGTCCGGGCTGGTGACCTGGTTGGGCTCGATGCGCACCGTCTGCGACTGGGCGATGAACCCGTCCTTGCGCACCTGGAGCCGGTGGGCGCCGCGCGGGAGGGCCACGGGGGTCTTCATCGGCGTAGAGGCGACCAGCGTGTCGTCCACCATCACCTCGGCCGCCTCCTCGCGGCTTCGCACCAGGAGGTTCCCCTGCTGCTCGCGCAGGAGCGGGGCCATCAGCTCCTGGGCCAGGTCGGGGAGGGCGGCGGCCAGCGGCTCCATGCCCGGAGTGGGCGCGGTGCTCTTCGTGCTGAGAACGGTATTGGTCTTCGTGTTGAGCAGGCGCAGCTCGACCTGGAGGTCGTTGCCCACCTTGGAGACCGTCCCCACCACCGCGTGCTCCGCGCCCAGCGCGCTGGAGATGCCGGAGAGCGCGGGCGAGTTGGCGGCGCCGACGAGCTGGCGGGTGCGCTCGATGGCGAGGAGTTGGCGGACGTCCTCGGAGGTGAGGACCTGGAAGACGTCCAGCGCGCGCAGCCCGCGGGCGGCGTTGCGGGTGGCGGCCTCCGCCTCCAGTGGCGAGGCCCCCTTGGTGTCGAAGTCCAGCACCAGGAGCGGCGGCCTGGCCTCCGCGGCGAGGGTGTTCGCAGACCAGGAAGTCAACCAAAGCCCGAAGAGCAGCCGCAACGCGATGGAGCGCACCTGGGTGTGTTCCTCCCAGCACGCGACTCTACCTGCGGCGGAGGGCTCCTGGACTAGGATCGGCGCCGTCGGCCGTCTCGAGGGGGAGTGACCTGTGAAGGTGTCGCCATGGTGCTTGGCCTGTGCGCTGGCGCTGGTCGCCGGCTGCCGTGACCTGGGGTTGCCGCCGGGCCCGCCGGGGAGCGGCAGCGCGGGGCCGGAGGTCAACTTCCTCATCCCCGACGTCGACGGGACGCGGCTCAGCATCAACCCGGACGTCGAGCTCTCCGCCAGCGACGTCACCGGCGTGGCCCAGGTGGAGCTGCGCTGCGGGGCGCCGGGGGGCGGGGCCGGCGGGCAGGTGCAGATCCGCGTGTGGACCGCGCCGCCCTACCGGGGGACGGTGGACCTCACGCCGTGCAAGTCGCTGGGGCAGGCACAGCAGGACGGGTCGCTGCAGATCGCGCTGGTGATCCACGCGCAGGACCGGCAGGGGAACCCGTCCCTCGAGGACGCGGTCCGCGAGGTGGTGATCGACCCGGACGTGGCGGTGCTCACCACCACCGCGCCCGCGCGCGCGGCGCCCAGCGCGCCGCTCACCTTCACCGTCACCAGCGACCGCGACCTCCAGGGCGCGCCGCAGGTCATGCTGGGCGAGACGGCCGCCACGGTGACCGGCGGGCCGCGCACCTTCACGGTGACCTTTGCGCAGACGCCGGGGATCGGGATCGACGCCTGGGACGCCGGGACGGCGCCTCCGCTGGAGGTGCTGCAGGACGTCGACCACCCGCTGGTGCTGTCCATCCAGGGGCGGACGCTGAGCGGGAACCTCAGCCAGCACAACCTCAGCCTGACGCTGTCGCGCCTGCGCTGGAGTCGGACCATCCCCAACGGGGTGCAGCGCCCCCAGCCGGGAGACACGGGGAGTTGGCCCATCGCCGTTCCGTCCGGGATCCAGCTCCCGCTGACCGGGTCGGTGGGGTGGCAGCCGGGGTTCTTCTCGCGCGACGACGGGACGTACACCCCGTTCCAGGCGAGCGCGCTGGGGGACGCCGGGTTCACCTTCCGCGGGTTCGACGGGCAGGGGAACGCGATGGCGAACCTCGCCGATCGCCTGACGGGCCGGATCGACACCATGTTCTTCGCGCCGGGGAGCTCGGCGCCCATGGCCCCGGTGGCGGCGAGCACCCTGCGCTCGTCCAACGACCCAGGGTTCGGCGGCGTGCTGATCAACCTGGCGCGGTTGAGCACCATGCTCTGCGAGCCCTCCTCGCAGGGCTGCGCGTCGGTGAACGAGGTGAACTGCGTCTCGGCCAGCGGTTCGACGCGGGCGCTCCTCCCCACCGGGCCGGTCGACATGGGCGCGCCCTCGGATGGCTTCGGGTCGGGGGACGTGTTCCTGGGCGTCAACCTGCCCCCGATCATCGGGTGCGGGACGCCGGCGAGCGTCGAGTGGGAGCTGGCGTCCGGGGGGCAGGTGATGCCCGGGCCGGACACCTTCCAGGTGCCGATCCTGGTGGATTGGGTGCTCCCGGTCGGGGACGGCTCGTTCGTGGTCTCGCACGACGACGCCGGCACGCCGGAGGCCTTCCTACTGGAGGCGAATGGAACGAAGTCCTCCGTCTATTTCTCGCCGGCGGGGGCGCACGCGTTCACGCCGGACCAACTCATGGTGGCGCGGAAGGATCGGGCAGTGGCGATCTTCCGGGGCTTCGCCGACCACAGCGAGTTCGAGCTGTATGCGCCGAAGACAGCCGGCTCGCCCGGCGCCGGGCTGATCGGCCAGAGCAGCATCCCCAGCCGGCTGGTCGTCCGGACCGTAGGCGGAGGATCGGGATCGGGCACGATCCAGACCCTGGCGGCCGGGGCCGACCGCGTCGACGCGGTGGCGCTGCCCGACAACAAGGTCGCCATGGCGTTCGGGGTGGGCGATCCGAACAGCTACTTCTACGTGGTGGTGGTGTTCGACGCGAACCTGCGGCCGCGCTGGATGTACCGGATCCCGGAGCCGGTGTTCAGCCAGCAGCCGGTGCTGGTCGGGAACGGCGACACCATCTACTTCGTCGACACCTTCGGGCAGATCCTGCACGCCTTCAGGCCGTAGGCGCCTTTGTCGTT
This sequence comes from Myxococcaceae bacterium, assembly GCA_036559665.1. Lineage (GTDB taxonomy): Bacteria > Myxococcota > Myxococcia > Myxococcales > Myxococcaceae > DASRBA01. The sequence continues at coordinate 139 of DATBSS010000553.1, read as the reverse complement.
GGCGTGGGGGTCAGCTTCCTGGCGAGGAGGTCGCGGAGGTCGGCGAGGCGGTCCGGTTCGTGCTCGATGATCCATTCGGTCAGCTGTCTGGAATGGATGGTCTTCCGGTACTCGAGCGTGTTCGAGGAGAACTCCGCGA
>DATBSS010000552.1:0-2312 GCA_036559665.1 Myxococcaceae bacterium | reverse complement strand
CGGGAGCTTCAGCTTGACCTCGAACAGGTAGTCCACCGGCACCACCCGCCCGTCCTGCATGATGGGCTTGTAGGTGCGGCTGGTGAGCGCTTCGAGGACCGCTTTCTCCATGTACGGGAGGGTCTTGATGAAGCGGCAGTTCTCCACCCGCCCAGCGGTGGAGATGACGCACTTGACGATCATCGACCCCTCCACGCGGGCGTGGAGCGCCTCCGGCGTGTACTGGAGCGGCTTGCCCTTCTCCACCACCTGGGGCCGGTTCATCGTCTCGCTGTTGAAGGGCATCACGCCGCCCGGGGCGGGCGCGGCGGCGGCCACCGGGGGCGGCGGAGGGGGAGCGGGCGTGGCGGCGGCGACCGGCGGCGCGGGCTCGGGCGTCTTGGCAGGAGCCGGCTCCGGGGTCTTGGGCGGCGGGGCGGCGATGAGCGGCGCTTCCACCATCAGCTCCGGCGCGTCGAGCTTCCCCTCGTACGCGGGGTCCTCCGCGGGCCCGCGCTTGCCGCCCTTGCGCGGCGGGAACAGCGTCCCCGGGGCGGGCCGCATCAGGCCGGCCTGCGGGACGCCGGCGCGCTTCTGCATCCGCTGGGTGATGATCACCACGCCCGACCCGCCGGCGGTCACCGGGAGCGGGAAGTACCCGTCCAGGATGAGCACCAGGTCGATGGTCACCGTGCCGTCCGGCTTGTCCGAGGGCGCCTCGAACTCGACCGGCGTCTCGCCCATCATCCGGGCGCCGAAGAACACCTGGGCCGCCGGCGGTTCGGTGATGACGCGGAACTTCACCGGTTTGCCCACCGCCGGGTTGGCGGGCGCGGCCGGAGCCGCGGGTTGCGCGGTGGCCGGGTTCGCCGGGGCCTGGGCCGCGACCGGCTGCTGCGGCGCGCCCGGCTCTGCCTTGGGCCGGGTCACCAGGTAGAAGACGAGGCTGAGCAGCAGCGCCACGCCGATGCCGCCGGCCACCAGCGTCATCCGGTTCGCCCCCGAGGGCTCCTGGGCCGCCGCCGCGAAGACGTTGGTGCCACCCTCGCCGTGGTTCGGCGCGGACGCGCCTCCGTCCCGGTTCGTCTCCGGCTCCTCGGGGAGGGGCGCCCCGGCGAACATCCGCTGCTGGTGCGGAGGAGGCGGCGGGGCCAACGGGTTGGGCACGCCCGGCTGGGTGCCGGTCCGCGTGCGCGGCATGCCAGGCGTGGAGATGGGCGTGGGGCTGGAGGCCAGCGACGCGCGCCCGTAGGGCGGCGGCGTGCGGGACACCGGGGCGGGCGTGAGGTTGGCCAGCCGCCCACCCGGGATGGGCGGCGGGGTGGGGCCGACGGCGATGCCCGGGCTGGAGCCGGTGGCTGACCGACCGTCGCCCCCGAAGCTGTTCTGCATGCCGCCCACGCCCAGGGCGCGCAGCCCCTCCAGCACCTCGTCCATGGACTGGAAGCGGTGCTGGGGCTCCTTCTCCAGGCAGCGGAAGACGACGTCCTCCACCTCCAGCGGAACGGAGAGGTCCGGCCGCGCGACGTGGAAGGGCGCCGGCGGCTCCTTGAGGTGCTTGACGATCACCTCGAGGTAATCCTTGGCGGTGAACGGCGGCCGCCCGGAGATCATCTCGTAGAGCAGCACGCCGAACGAGTACACGTCCGACCGCGGGTCGGAGTGGTTCCGCGCCTGCTCCGGCGCCATGTATTGCGGCGACCCCAGCAGCATCCCCGCCTGGGTGATCTTCGAGTCCGGCTCCACGTCGTGGGTGGCGCCGTCGCCCACGAAGGACTTCACCAGGCCGAAGTCCAGCACCTTCACCAGGTCGTGGTCGGCCTCGTCCAGCAGCATCACGTTCGCGGGCTTCAGGTCGCGGTGGATGATGCCGAACTTGTGCGCCTCGCGGAGGGAGCGGCAGACCTGCTGGCCGATGTGGAGCGCCCGCTGCCAGGGGATGGCGCCCTGCTTGGCCAGGATCTCCGCCAGCGACTGGCCCTCCAGGTACTCCATGGCGATGTAGAAGATGCCGTCCTCGGTCTGCCCGTAGTCGATGACGGTGACCGTGTTCGGATGTCGCAGCTTGGAGGTGAGGCTGGCCTCCAGCACGAACCGCTTCACGAAGCCCGGGTCGCGGTTGTTGGAGAACTGCGGGTGGAGGATCTTGATGGCCACCATCCGGTCCAGCGGCGCCTGGATGGCCTTGTAGACCTTCCCCATCCCCCCGGACTTGATGGGCTCCAGGACGCTGAACCGCCCGTTCAGGACGCGTCCGCAGAGCGGGTCGTTGACCGCCATCGTTACCGCTTGCTGCTTCTGGGAGGCCTCAGACACGCTACCCCCTGGCGGGG
>DATBSS010000551.1:0-10437 GCA_036559665.1 Myxococcaceae bacterium | reverse complement strand
CCCCTTCCACCTCTCCGAGCTCAAGCACCACTACGGACCCCGGGTGCACCTGGTGGGGAACCCGTTCCTGCTCTCGCAGCTGGCCACCCTCTGCGCCAGGGAGACCATCCAGCCGCAGATCAACCAGCTGGTGGCGCTGCTCTACACGGACCTGGTGAAGATGGTCCTCAACGCGGAGTTTCCCCGGAAGCGGGCCTCCATCCCGACGCGGATGATCGCCTCCACGCCGCAGGGCATCTACCAGGGGGAGGTGATCGACCCCCAGGTGCGCGCGGTGACGGTGAACATCGCCCGCGCCGGGACGCTGCCGTCGATGGTCTGCTACGACCTGCTCAACAACGTGCTCCAGCCGTCGCTGGTCCGGCAAGACCACATCATCATGAGCCGGATGATCGACGACGCGCAGCACGTGGTGGGCTCCGCCATCGGCGGGGCGAAGATCGGCGGCGACGTGGACGACGCGGTGGTGCTCTTCCCGGACCCCATGGGCGCCACCGGCGGCTCGCTCTCCACTGCCATCAGCACCTACAAGGACAAGGTGCCGGGCAAGCCGCGGAAGATCGTCTGCCTCAACCTGATCGTCACCCCGGAGTACCTCAAGCGCATCCTGGGCGATCACCCGGAGGCGCTGGTGTACGCGCTGCGGCTGGACCGCGGGCTCTCCCCGCCGGGGGTCTTCGCCACCGAGCCGGGCCAGCTCTGGGAGAAGGAGCGCGGCCTGGATGACAAGCAATACATCGTCCCCGGCGGCGGCGGCTTCGGGGAGATCATGAACAACGCGTACGTTTGAGGGGAGCGCGCGGGTGGCCTTCTACGACAACGACGTCGGCATCCTGATCGACGAGTCGAAGCTCCAGGCGCGGGTCCGCGAGCTGGGGGCGGAGCTCACCCGCGACTACCGCGGCAAGGACCTCACCTTGCTGGGCGTGCTCAAGGGCTCCGTCTTCTTCCTCACCGACCTGGCCCGCGCCATCGACCTCCCGCTCACCGTGGAGCTGCTGGGCGTGTCCTCGTACCAGGGCGGCACGGAGACCACCGGCGAGGTGCGCATCACCTCCGACGTCACCAAGCCCATGGCGGGCAAGCACGTGGTGGTGGTGGAGGACATCATCGACACCGGGCTGACGATGAAGTTCCTCCTCGACAACCTGCGCGCGCGCCAGCCGGCGTCGATCAAGGTGTGCTCGCTCCTGGAGAAGCCCGCCCGCGCCCGGACCAAGATCGACATCGACTACAAGGGCTTCGTGATCGACGACGTGTTCGTGGTCGGCTACGGGTTGGACTTCGGCGAGCGCTACCGGAACGTGCCCTTCATCGGGGTGATGAAGGGCCGGTAGCCCGGCGCTCCAGCAACGCCGCCGCGTCCGGGTCCACCTTCTTGTAGAGCATCAGCTCCATCTCGAAGTCGCGCGTTCCCTCCGAAAGGTCTACCGGGCCGCGGCCCAGCGCCTTCGCCCGGACGAAGCGCGTGAACACCACCCGCGACTGCGACTCCGGCAGGCGGATCCCCTGCGCGCGGTAGCGGACCAGCTTCCCGGCAAAGCGCTCCGGCGCCGCCGCCTCGCGCCACTCGGACTCGTACTGGAGCGTGCCGGGGTCGTCCACGCCGTTGAAGCCTTGCTCGGAGAGCAGCTCCCGCGCCAGCGGCCAGACCTCGTCGATCGGTTTCGGCAGCACCATCGCCGCCATCTGTTCGCGGATGAAGGCGTCCCGGTCCACCGGGCGCGGCCCGGCGCAGCCCCAGGGCCCCAGGACGCCGAGCGTGCCGAGGGCGAGGAGGAGCCGTCCGCGGCGCATCTTCAGTGGGCCCCGGCGGCGGGGGCCGGTGCCGGGACAGCCGGGGTGGGCGCGGGAGCGGGGGCCGCCGGAGCGGGCGCGGGGGGCTTCTCCGGGTTCTCGGCCGGCGCGGAGAGCGTGTGCACGGCCCGCCGGAGCGCCTCCTCCAGGGCCTTGGTGGGTTCGTTGACCTCCAGCAGCATCTGGTGCGCCGACCGCGCGTGGCGGTCGTTGCTGTCCGCGGCGATCTGGAGCTGCGCCATCGCCTCGGCGAGCTGCTTGCGCGCGTCGTCCAGCCTGGTCCGGGCCAGGTAGTAGGACAGCTCGGACTGCATCGTCTTGAGAGAGGTGCGCTGCTCCTCGGTGATGCCCTTCAGCTTCTCCGCCCGGCGCACGAAGTACAGCCCGCGGTCCAGGTCCGCCGCCTCCTCCGAGTACACCCTGGGCCGCGCCAGCTTCTCCAGCACGTCGAAGAGCGCCCGATCCAGATCGTCCCGGTCCGTGAAGCGCCGCTCCAGGAGCGCCCCCACTTGCAGCCGGTCCAGCGGGATGGGCGCGTAGGTGTCCGCCAGCAGCGGGTCGCCGGGGTGGTAGGGCTCGCTCCCCACGGGCAGGTTGCGGCCCTTGTGGACCACCAGCTGCTCTCCCTCCTGCTGGAGGGTGAAGGTGCGCGCGTTGAGCTGGGTGAGCAGTTCGAACACCGCCACCCCCATCGCCAGCACCACCATGGTCACCAGGATCCGCATCGCGGTGCGCTTGGCGCGCTGTCCCAGGGTCAAGTCGTCAGCCACGGGTTCCTCCCTGCCAGGCGCACGTCCGCCCGGCCGGTTTCATGGGGGGTTGGAGCATGGGGGCTATACTTCCGCCCCGAAGACTCCGCCATGAGTTCGACGACGTTCCGCCGCCTGGGCCAGAGCGAACTGTTGCCCAGGTACATCTTCGCCGAGTCCCTGTTCGTCCGCCGGCGGGTGCTGGAGGTCGGCGCGGTCGCCTCCACGGGCGGCCGGTCGGCCCAGTTCCTCGCCGAGCGCGGCGCCCGCCAGGTGCTGGCCTGCGACGACGACGTGGTGGCGGTGGAGGCGGCACAGAAGCAGTACGGCGGCGGCGCGGTGCGCTTCCGGGCGGCCATCTTCGACGACCTGGAGCCCCACGGCTTCGACCTGGTGATCGTCGCCGACCTGGCCCGCTACGTCCGCGCGCCGGAGCTGATGAAGGAGCTGGCCCTCCTGGTGGCGAAGAACGGGTACCTGCTGGGCGGCCTGCGCAACCCGGCGGGGCTGTCGCTCTCGCAGCTGCTGGACCCCGAAGGCCTGGAGGCGCCGCCCACCTACGGCCAGCTCCTGGACGCGCTCTCCCCGTACTTCCCGGCGGTGCAGGTGGCCACCCAGAGCCCGGTGCTCGGGTACCAGCTGGCCACCGAGAAGGGCGTAGGGTTGCAGGTGGACGGGTCTTTGGCCCGCGCCGCGGAGGCGGCCTACTTCGTGGTGCTGGGGGGGCAGGAGCCGCTCAACGAGCTGGACCCCACCTGGATTCAGCTCCCGCCGGAGCCGCTGGCCTTCACCGGCCACCGGCTGGACGAGTTCGCCCAGCGCAACCGCTCCTGGGAGGAGCGGACCAACCACCTCAAGGACGTCCTGGCGAAGGCGAAGTCCGACCTGGCCGAGCGCGAGGTGCAGGTGACGCAGCTCCGGCTGGAGCTGGAGCAGACGAAGGAGGAGGTGGCGCGCCTGTTCGCCCAGTCGGACGAGCGCGCCCAGCGGCTGGGGCAGGGGCGCGAGCGCGACGAGCTGACCGCCCGGGTGCGGCGCGCGGAGTCGGAGGTGGCCCTGGCGGTGGAGCGCACCGCGGCCGCCGAGCGCCGGCTGGAGCAGCGCGCGGCCGGGGAGGAGCAGCTCAAGGCGGCGCGGGCGAAGGCCGAGGAGGCGGTCGCGCAGGCCGAAGACCGCGCGCGGCAGGAGCGCGCCCGCGCGGACGAGCTGGGCACCGCCGCCGAGGACCTGCGCGCGAAGCTGGACGCGGTGCACGCGGAGCACGCCGGGGAGCGGCAGCAGCTGCTCGAAGCGCAGCAGGCGCTGGCCCGCGCCCGGATGGCCGCGGACCGCGCCGCCGAGGAGGTGGTAGGCCAGGCCACGCGCCTGGAGGAGGCCCGGCAGCGCGAGGTGGAGCTGGCGGCGAAGCTCTCCACCGAGAAGGCCGAGCTGGAGCAGCTCCGCGGCGAGCACTCCCGGGCGGTGGTGGACACGGAGCTCAAGGAAGAGGCGTTCCAGAAGCTCCGCGCCGAGCTGGAGCTGGCGCGCGAGGGCGCCGACCGCAAGGCGATCCAGAAGGCGCAGGAGGCGCTGGATCTGGAGCGCGGGCGCTTCGAGGCGGCGCTGGCGGCGAAGGCCCAGGAGTTGGTGGGCGCCGAGACGGAGCTGGAGGGCGCGCGCGCCGAGGCGCGGAAGCTGCAGCTGGAGCTGGACCAGCTGGGGGAGGGTGGGCGCGAGCGCGCCATCCAGATGGCCGCGCTCAAGGAGCGGGCGGCGGCGGCGGAGCAGGCCGCGGAGGACGCGCGGCGCCGGGGGGAGGAGCTGCAGGTCGAGCTGGACGTGGCGGGCCGCCGCGCCAGGAAGCTGGAGAAGGACGCCGGCGGGCTGAGCGCCGAGCGCGAGGCTCGCGAGCAGGTGGAGCGGCAGCTCGCCGAGGTACGCGAGCAGGCGCAGTGGCTGGAGCACCGGAAGGAGACGCTGGAGGAGCGGGTCGCCCAGATCACCGCCCGGCTGGAGGAGGTCTCCGCGGAACGCCAGGCCGCCGCGGCCGACAGCGCCAGCGCCGAGGAGTCGCTCCAGGCGGTCGCCGCCCGCGCCGAGGCGGCGGAGAAGCGCGCCGAGCAGGCGCAGCACCGGGTGAGCGAGCTGTCCTCGGAGCTGGCCAAGGCGTTCAGCGCCGTCGCCGAGCAGCGCAAGCAGCTGCTGTCGCTGACGGAGCAGCTCATCACCGCCCAGCGCGAGGCCGACCGGGACGCGGAGGCCCTGGCCGAATCGCGCGCCGCCGCGGAGATCGCCGAGCAGAACGCGCGCGATCACACCGGCGAGCTGACCGAGCGGCTGCAGGCGGCGGAAGCGCAGCTGGAGGCCGCCGGGAAGGGCGCGGGTGAGCGCGTCCGGACGGCCGAGGAGCGCGCCGCCACCGCGGAGGAGCGGGCGCGGGGCGCCGAGCGGGCGGCGGCGGCGGTGGAGTCTCGCGCCGAGGCGGCGGAGCGGGCGGCCGCCGAGGCGTCGGTCCGGGTGCTGGAGGCGGAGCGGGAGGCGGCGGAGGCGCGGCGGGCCGCTGCCGAGGCGGGGCAGGTCAGCGAGGTGTCCCAGCGCGCCGGCGCCACCGCGGAGGAGCGGGCGAAGACCGCCGAGCAGCTCGCGGTCGCCGCCGGGGACCGGGCGCGGGAGGCGGAGGCGGCGGCCGGGACCGCGGAGCTGCGCGCGGAGGAGGCGGAGACCGCGGCCGCGGCATGGGAGCGGCGGGCGCAGGAGGCGGAGCGGTCCGCCTCGGCGGCGGAGGCGCGCGCGCAAGAGGCCGAGGCGCAGGCCACGGACGCGGCGGACGAGCGGGTCCGCGAGGCCGAGGCGAAGGTCCAGGAATCCGCGGAGCGCGCGGCGGCGCTCGAAGCGCAGGTCCAGGAGGCGGAGGGCCGCGTCCGGGAAGCCGAAGCGCGCGCACGCGAGGTGGAGGAACGGGCCACCGCGGGGGCGGACGAGCGGGTCCGCGAGGCCAGGGCGAAGGTCCAGGAGCTCGCGGGGCGGGTGGCGGCGCTCGAGGCGCAGGTCCAGGAGACGGAGGCGCGCGCGCGGGAGGCGGAGGAGCGGGCCACCGCCGGGGCGGAGGCGCGGGTCCGGGAGGCCGAGGCGCGGGCCCAGGAATCGGCGGAGCGGGTGGTGGCGCTCGAGGCGGAGCTCCAGGAGTCGGCGGAGCGCGCGCGGGAGGCCGGGGCGCGGGTGCAGGAGGCGGCGGAGCGGGCCGTCTCCGCGGCGGAGGCGCGGGCGCGGGAGGCGGAGGAGCGGGCCACCGCCGGGGCGGAGGCGCGGGTCCGGGAGGCCGAGGCGACCGCCCAGGAGTCGGCGGAGCGCGCGGCGGCGCTGGAGGCGCTGGTCCGGGAGGCGGAAGACCGCGCCCAGCAGGGCGAGGCGCGCGCGGACGACGCCGAGGCGAAGGTCCGGGAGTCGTCGGCGCGCGTGGCGGCGCTCGAGGCCGAGGCCCGGGACGCGGAGGAGCGCGCTCGCGAGGGCGCGGCGCGGCTGAAGGACGCCGAGGCGCGCGCGGACGAGGCGGAGGGCCGGATCACCGACGTCGAGGACGGCGCGGCGGCGGTGCGCGCCGAGCGGGACGCGCTGGAAGCCCAGCTCGGCGCGTCGTCCGAGCAGCGCGGCACCCTGGAGGCCGCGCTGCTGGAGGCGCGGAAGGAGCGGGACGAGGCGCGCGCCGAGGCCGGCCAGCTCCGCGCCCGGGCTGAGGAGTTGGAGCAGGTCCGGCGGCGGATGGCCGACGTCGAGGCGGAGCACGGCGCCGCCACCGGCGAGGTGGCGCGGCTGCGGGCCGAGCTGGAGGCGCTGGACGCGGAGCGCGCGTCGCAGGCCACCGTCAAGGCGGGCGTGGAGGGGGAGCGGGACGCGCTGCGAGAGACGCTGGAGCAGCTGCGGCGCGAGGCGGACGAGGCGGCCTCGGCGCACGCGAAGCTGTGGGGCGAGCTGGAGGAGACCAAGGCGGACGTGGAGGAGAAGTCCGCCGCGCTGGCGCGCGCGGAGTCGGCGCGGGGCGAGGACGAGCGGGAGATCGCCGCGCTCAAGGCCGCGCGGGACGGGCTGGAGGTGGACCTGGCCACCGCGCGCGCCGAGACCGCGGAGGTGGCCCAGCTCCGGGAGAAGGCCGCCACCCTGGAGGGCGAGGTGACGGCCCTCACCGGGGAGACGCACCGCCGGCTCGAGGAGCTGCAGCGGATGGACGAGGAGCGGGAAGCGCTGGCCGCCCGCGCCGACCAGGCGGAGCGCGACCGGTCCGCGCTGAACGCCGCCCGCGACCGGGTGGAGGCGGAGCGAACGCACAGCGAGGAGCTGCGGGAGCGGGTGGAGAAGGAGCGGGAGCGGCTGCAGGGCGAGCTGGACGCGGCGAACGCGCAGCAGGAGAAGAGTCGGGGCGAGCTGACCGCGGCGGCGGAGGGGCGCGCCTCGGTGGAGTCCGACCTGGAGGAGGCGCGGGGACGGCTGCGGGAGGCGGAGGCTTCGGCGCGCCGGGCGGCCGGGGAGCACGAGGCGGCGCTGGCGGAGCTGAAGGAGCAGGCAGCGTCAGCGGAGTCGCGCGCGGGCGCCGCGGAGGCGGCCGGCGAGGAGCGGGCCGCGGAGCTGGAGGCGCTGCAGAAGCGGCTGGAGGAGGCGGAGGAGAAGGAGCGGAAGGCGGCGCCCACGCTCGCCGAGCGGGACAAGAAGATCGAGCTTCTGGAGCGGCGGTTGAAGGCGCAGGAGTCGGAGCTGAACACGCTCCGGAGGACCGCCGGGCGCGGGGCCCCCGCCGCCTCGGGGCAGGTGAAGGAGATCTACGAGCGGGCCGCGGCGGGGATCTCCGCGGCCAAGGCGGAGCTGTTCAAGCAACCCACGCCGCAGCCGGGCGAGGCCGCGGAGAAGCCCGCCGCCGAGAAGCCCGTGCCCGCCATCACCGCGCCCAGGCCGGCGCTCCCGCGGCGCGGGGAGGGCAGCGAGGACACCAAGGTCGGCGCGCTCCCCGAGGTGACCATCCGCACCCAGATGCCCAGCCGCCGGGACCCGCCGGCACCGGCGAAGAAGCCGCCGCCGGAGAAGCCCTCGCTGGGCACGTCTCCTCCGAAGACCACCACGCCCTACGGGAAGGCGGTCACCCGGACGATGACCGCCATGCCTCGGGGGTCGGCCCCAGCCGCCGCCACCGAGAGCGAGGAGCCGGTGTTCTCCACCGACGACGTGGAGATCAAGGATGCCGATCCGGTGGAGGCCGGGGTGGATGCCGAGGAGATCGTCCTCGACGAGGACGAGTCGATCTAGGGCTCACGGCGCGACCGGTCAGTGCGCCTCGATGGGCTTGCCGACCTCCGCTGGCGGGACCAGCGTGCCCCTCGCCGCCGCCCGCGCCACCAGCACCCGGTAGACCTTCGCCGCGGCGACGGCCGTGACCGGGATGGCGGCGAACAGCCCGATGCCCAGCGCCATGGCCCCAACGATGTTCACGCCGATCACCGCCAGTCCGAAGGCGAAGACCTCCCACCGGACGCCCTCCGTCAGCACCGCGGAACGCTTGAGCGCCGCCACCGGGTCGAGGTGCTGGTCCACCACCACGAAGCCGTAGAGCCCGTAGCGGACCGCCCAGATGATGCCCGGGACGATCAGGAGGATCATCCCGGCCCCCACCACCAGCCCGTACAGCACCGACGCCAGCAGGTAGGTCAGGAAGTCCCCATGGGCCTTCAGGAAGTCGTCCGTGCCGATCGCCTGCCCGTCCACCAGCTTCAGCGCCATCCTGAACAGCCCGACCTGCAACCAGATCTGTACAACCCGAGCCGCCAGCGTCACCAGCGCAGAAAGCGCGGGCTTCATCGGCCCGGCGTGGTTCGCGACCGAGAGGCCGATCTGCTCCACCAGCCAGATGGCCAGCATCGCCACGCCGAAGGTGACGAAAACCGAGAGGTTGGCCACGAACGCCCTCCAGCCGGCGGTCAGGGTCTCCTTGATCGAGAACGTCTTCATGTCCGAATGCCTCCTGGCGCGGCCGGAGTAGCCGCTCCAAGCATTCGGAGCGCCAACGGCATTCGCCAGGAACCCAGGCCGCCCCCGCGCAGGAGTTGCCGACTACCGGGGGCTCGCCAGGGCCCTCGCGCGGATCTCCCGCCCCCCTCGGCCCGTCTTGCGGCGCAGCAGCGTCCGCAGCGTCCCGTAGCGCCTCGCTCCTACGGCAAGGCCAGCATCTCCTGCACCGGCTCCGGTGGGGCGGGAGGCCGCCGCGCGCCGGAGCGGCATGGCCGGCACCACGACTGGGGAACCCGTTCGCCGTTGAGGACCCGGGTCCCGAACAGGGTCTCCGTGCTGCCCTCCCGGCCGCAGTGAGGGCAGCGCGCCAGGCCCGGCACGTGCTCCGGCGCCAGCGGGTTCTCGTCCCTGGCCCGGCCGAGGATCAGGGCCAGCGCCGCCGCGAAGCCGACCTTGAACTTCCCATCCACGTGCACCCGCCGCGCCCGCCGCCGCCGGTCCGCGTAGACCAGCTCCGTCCCCCCCAGGAGGTCCCGCTGCTCCATCACGCGAAGGAATCCGCTCATGACGCCCTCTCTACCAGGGGAGTCTGACACTGAACGGGGGTGCAGGCCAGAAAATCGTCACCCGGGGGCGGAGCCGGGGAAGCCCCCCGCCCCCGGGTGCCCCCTTAGAAGACGACGGGGAGCTTGTGCAGGCCGCGCATGAAGAAGCTGGTGCGCCAGCGGAGCGATTCCGCGGGCTTGGCCAGGCGCAGGCGGGGCAGCCGCTGCAGCAGGTTCTGGATGGCGATGGAGCCCTCCAGGCGCGCCAGCGGGGCCCCCAGGCAGTAGTGCATGCCCATCCCGAATGACAGGTGTCGGTTGGGGTCGCGCCCGATGTCCAGCTGGTCCGGGTTGGTGAAGTGCCGCTCGTCGCGGTTGGCGGAGGCGATGACGCCGGTGACGATGTCCCCCCGCGGGATGGTTACGCCTCCCACGGTGAAGTCCTCCACCGCCACGCGCATGGTGGAGATCTCGACCGGGCTGGTGAAGCGGACCAGTTCCTCCACCGCTGTCGGCATGAGCCCGGGCTCCTGCCGCAACCGCTCCATCTGGTCCGGGTGCTCCAGCAGGGCCAGCGTGCCGCTGGCGATCAGGTTGACCGTGGTCTCGTGCCCGGCGACGAGCATCAGGAAGATCATGCTGACCAGCTCGTCCTCGCTCAGCCGGTCACCCGCCTCCTCGGCGCGGATGAGCGCCGTCAACAGATCCTCCCCCGGGGAGGCTCGCCGCTGCTCGATGAGCTTCCGGATGTACCGGGCGAACCGGAGCACGGTAGGGGCGGACAGGGCGGTCCGCAGCGGCGTGGTGTTGGAGACCAGCCGGCTGGAGTATCGGTGGAACCTGGCGCGGTCGCCCTCGGGGACCCCCAGCATCTCGGCGATGATGGTCACCGGCACCGGCAGCGCGTAGTCCGCCACCAGGTCCGCAGAGCCCTTCTTCTGCATCGCATCCAGCAACTCGTTCGTCAGCGACTGGATGCGCGCGCGGAGCCGCTCGACCAGGTGCGGGGTGAACGCCTGGTGCACCAGCCCCCGCAGCCGGGTGTGGTCCGGCGGATCGCGGTTCAGCATGTTGTGCGTGATTGGCCTGATCATGTTCACGAACCAGGGCAGCTTGGCGTCCGGGTCGCGGCTCAGCGCGCGGAACACGTCCTTGGCGAGGGCCTTGTGCTTCAGCACGGCGACCACGTCGTCGTAGCGCGTCACCAGCCAGCCCCGCCGCTTGCCGAAGATCCCGAGGGGGAAGGTCTGCAGCGGAAAGACCGGCGCCTCGGCGCGGAGGCGGGCGTAGAACGGGAACGGGTTCGCCTTGAAGCGCTCCGAGGAGAAGTCGGGCTCGGGGATGGAGCGCGCGGCGTCGGCCAGGAACGTGGGTGC
>DATBSS010000550.1:0-13250 GCA_036559665.1 Myxococcaceae bacterium | reverse complement strand
GCCTGCGCCTGCGCCCGCCAGGAGCCCCTGGCCCTCTCCACCTTCGACCGCCGCTTCCGCGGCATCGTCGCCCAGGCGGTGGCCCGCATGGTCGACCGCGATCCGGACTTCGTGGAGGACGTCCGCCAGTCCCTCCGGGAGAAGCTGTTCGTGGGCGTCCGCGGCACCCCGCCCAAGATCCTCGACTACTCCGGCGCCGGCCCCCTGGACGCCTGGCTCCGCTCCGCCGCCGTCCGCACCGCGCTCAACCTGCGCGAGGGCGCCCGCCGCGAAGAGCCCCTCGACGACGAGCTCGCCGACAAGCTCCCCGAGTCCGCCGACGACCCCGAGCTCAAGGCCCTCAAGAACCGTTGCCGCCGCGAGCTCAAGGGCGCCTTCCAGGCCGCCCTGTCCCAGCTCACCAGCCAGGAACGCGAGGTGCTCCGCCTCAACCTCGTCGGCGGCCAGAGCATCGACGGCATCGCCGAACACTTCCGCACCCACCGCTCCACCGCCGCCCGCTGGCTCGCCCAGGCCAGGCAGCGCGTCACCGAAATCACCCGCGAAGAGCTCGTCGCCCGCCTGGATTGGAACAAGTCCGAGCTGAAGAGCGTCGCCCGCCTCGTCCAGAGCCAGTTCGACCTCAGCATCCAGCGCTACCTCTAGCCCGCTACCCCCTCGACGCCAGCCACTGCTTCAATTCGCCGGCGGCCGGCTCCGCGGGCGCCTTCGGTGCCAGCCCCTCCTGGGCCTTCTTCGCCTCCGCCACCGCCGCCGCGCGCTGCCCGGTCGCCCACAGCGACTCCACCGCCAGCAGCGACGCCCGCAGCGCCAGCGACGGCGGCCCGCCAGCCCGCTCCAGCCGATCCTGCGCGGACCGCGCCATCGAGAGCGCGATGCCCGCCCGCCCCACCGCCAGGTGGATCCTCCCCAGGTCGATGGCGGCCCGCGCCCGCAGCGGCGAGTCCGTCCCGGCGCGGCGCTCGGTCAGCTTCTCTTCCCGCGCGATCAGCGGCAGCGCGTCCTTCGGGCGCCCGGTGTCGATCAGCAGCTCCGCCAGGTCCAGCAACGCCTCCGCCACCGCCGGGTGCTCCGGCCCCAGCGCCGACTCCAGCTTGCTCAGCGCCGCCCTCTGCTCCGCCAGCGCCTCCCCGTTCTTCCCCAGCCCGCGCAGCGTCCGCGCCTCCTCCGACGACAGCTGCGCCAGCGCCAGCGGGTCCGCGCTGGAGTAGGTGAGGATCTCCTGCGCCGCGCGCTGCTCGTCGAGCGCCTCCTGGAGGTCTCCCCGGGCCCACAGCGCGGACCCCAGCGCCCGCCGCGCCTGCCCCACCTCCGGGTGGGACGCGCCCAGCGCCTGCCGCTTCATCTCCACCGCCTTGCGCAGTTGCTGGAGCGCCAGGTCCAGATGCCCCTGCTCGCGGAGCGCGCTCCCGAACGCCTGGAGGCTGGCCGCCACCACGAACGCGTCCGACCCGAAGGCGCGCCGGCGCAGGTCCACGCACTTGGTGAAGTGCGCCACCGCTTCGTCCGGCCGCCCCAGCGCCTGAAGCGACAGCGCCAGCACGTGGTGCAGCTTGGCCTGGAGCGCGTCGTCCCCGCCCGCCCTCGCCAGCGCCGCGTTGGCCAGCTGCCCCCAGGCCACCGACTCCTCGGGCCGCCCGGCGCGGAACACCGCCAGCGAGAGATCGACCAGCGCCTCCGCCCGGATCTGGTCCTGCTGCGCCGAGTCCGCCGTCCAGGCCGCCTCCTGGAGCGCCGCGATGGCCGCCTTGGCGTCCCCCGCCCGGTCATGCAGGTCGCCCAGCGCCGCCAGCGCCTCCGCCAGCGTGGCCTTGTGCCCGCCCTTTCGCGCCTCCTCCACCGCCGCGGTGGCCCGCTCCAGCGCGCGCCAGAGGGCCGCCGCGTCCCCCAGCGCCTTCGCCTCCGAGAGCGCCTTCCGCGCCTTCACCGTCGCCGCGCGCTGGTCCGGGTTCTCCGGGAGCTGCTCGCTGGTGGCCAACGCCGACTGGCAGGAGCGCGGGTCGGTGAAGGCCTGCGCCGCCTGCACCGCCTGCTCGATCACCTTGGCGTCGCCCGCGTCCAGCAGCGACAGGTACGCCGCCATCTCGTCCAGGCGGCGGTCCAGGCAGCGGATGCGCAGGTCCAGCAGCTGCTCGGACTGGTCCCCGCGCACGCGCGTGGCTTCGCACACCTCCGTGCGCAGCTTCACCCAGCGCGCCGCGTACCCGTCCACCACCGGCTCGGTGCTGGCCCAGACCTGCACCGCGAAGGGGAGCCTGGTCGCCAGCACCGCGTCCTTGAGCGAGGCCTTCCGCGGCGCGTCCCACAGCCCGGCCAGCCGCGTCTCGGCCCCCCGGCAGAGCTGGCGGGCCCGGCGGCTGGCATAGAGGCCGGCGCCCACCGATCCGCCCACCAGCAACAGGGCGAGGACGCCGGCCAGCGCGCGGCGCTGCACCACCGCCGGGTCGCGCTGCAGGTCGGCCAGCAGCGCCTCCATGGACGGGTAGCGCTGGGCCGCACCGGCGGCCAGGCCGCGGGACAGGATGCGCCGGAACCGCGCCGGAACCTTCGCCGCGGCCGGCGCCACCGGAAGCGTTCCGCTGGCGATCGCCTCGCCCAGCTCCTTGGCGTTGGAGCCCCGGTAGGGCCGCTCGCCGTAGAGCGCCTCCCACAGCGCGACGCAGAAGGAGAACTGGTCCGTGCGCGCGTCCACCGCCCACCCGTTGAGCTGCTCCGGCGGCATGTACGCCGGCGTCCCGATCAGCACGCCGTCGCGGGTGAGCGGCGTGTCCAGCACCGGCTTGGAGAGCCCCGGCCTGAACGAGCCCGGCTTGTCCCCAGACCTGGGCGGGGGCAGCGGCGAGGCGCGGTCCGGCAACCCTTCCTCCGCGCCGCCGGCCGCGCCCTCGGGGCGCGCCAGCCCGAAGTCCAGCACCCGGACCTGGCCGTCCTTCGAGACCAGCGCGTTGTCGGGCTTGAAGTCGCGGTGGATGAGCCCGGCGGCGTGCGCGGCGGCGAGCCCGCGGCCGGCCTCGAGGTAGAGCGCCAGCACGTCGCGCCAGCGGCGCCGGCTCGCTGGGAGCGCGCGCTGGTGCTTGGTGAGCGTGGTGCCCTCCACGAACTCCATGGCCAGGAACACCTGCGTGCCGAAGGTGCCCACGTCGTAGACGGGGATGACGTTGGGATGGGAGAGGCGCGCCATGGCCTGCGCCTCCCGGAGCAGCCGGGTCCGCAGCTCCCCCGTCAGCGCCCGGTCCGCGTCCGAGCGGAGGATCTTCAGCGCCACCTTCCGATCCAGCTCCGGGTCGTAGGCGGCGTAGACCACGCCCATCCCGCCCGAGCCCACCTTCCCCAGCACCACGAAGCGGCCCAGCGTGTCCCCGGGCTGCAACTTCTCCGGCCTGGGCGGCTCCTGGTGGCCGGGGCCCCGCAGGTCCTTCGTCTGGGGCCTGCTCTGCTTGAGCTCGCTGTCCTCGGCCGTGGCCGGCTCCGGGCCGAGCCCCAACCCTTTCGCGGGCCCTGCTGGCCCGTCCGCCTCGTCCTCCGAGGCACGGATGAAGGGCGTGGTGGGGACCATGTCCAGGCCCAGCTTCGAGGCCGGCACCCCGGGGAGCAGCCCGGCCGGGGTGTTGCGGCTCCGCTTCACCGTGTTGGCGAACCCGGTCGACAGCTCGGTCGAGTTGGGGGGCAACTGACCCAGGACGGTGGAGCGGAGCATGGCCACGCGCTCGCGGCAGGAGGGGCACTCGGCCACGTGCTCCGCGGTGAGCGCCGCGTCGTCGGGCGGCATGGAACCGTCGACCCAGAAGAGGAGCTGGGAAGGATGTGGGCAGGGGTTCCGCACGGGGTCGGTGCTGGATCCTTTCGGAATGGGACCCCGCGGACAAGCGGGGGCATGGGGTGGACAGCCGATCCCGGCGCCAGGTCTCACGGGGGGTGGGCGAGCAGGTCGTGAGACCGCCGCCGGGGTGCGCCTGTCGTCCCGGTATCGCACCCGGACTCCAGCCGGGTGGCAGGTCGTCCTTCGACCCGGAGGGCCCGGACCGGGCGTGAACGCGCCGGTCCGGGCCACCGTATTCAGTGCAGCTTGATGCGCGGCTTGGCCGACTTCGCGGGCCGCGCGCGCCGGCTGACCATCCGCACGGTGCCGAAGAAGAGCTGCTCCTCGGTGTACACGCGGCGCGACTTGCCCGGCTCGTACGGGAGGACGGGCCGCTCCAGCCACTGGAGCATGCGCACCTCGCCGTCGTGGGCGAAGGGCGCGCGGATCTCCGGCGGGCACTCGCGCAGGTAGCGCCGGACGATGGGCCGCAGGCGGGCGGAGAACTCCTTCCCCAGCCGCGAGTGCCGCCGGCCCTGGTGGAGGGTGCCGTCGAACCGGCTGGAGATGTGGAACAGCTCGTGGAGCACGGTGCGGATGCGCTGGTCCGGGTCGGAGGCGCGGAAGAACAGCGGCCGCAGGGTGACCAGGTACAGCATCCGCTTCTTCCGGTAGCGCACCACCGGCTTCCGGCGCCCGCGGCGGTCCACGCTCTTGCCGCCGGCGAACGTCAGCGGCCGCACCGTCCCGCGCGAGGCCCGCCTCGCCTCGCCCGCCACCACCAGGATGCGCGAGGGCCGGATGTGCTGGAACTTCGACGTCCGGCTGACGATGTCGCGCAGCAATGCCCGGATGGCATGGTTGAAGTTCGGCCGCCGCTTCGCCACGTTCGCCCGCGCATACTATCCCGCCAAACGTGCGCCTTCCTCGCCTGGGAAAAGATCCGGAGGCCTTTCCACCCGTCGAGCACGCCGTGGACGGGCTGCTGGCCTGGGGCGGCGACCTCTCGCCGAAGCGGCTGCTGGCCGCGTACCAGCGCGGCATCTTCCCCTGGTACAGCGAGGGACAGCCCATCCTCTGGCACTCGCCGGACCCGCGCTTCGTGCTCCTGCCCCCGCAGCTCCACGTCCCCAGGAGCCTGAAGAAGGCGATGAACCGCGGCACCTACCAGGTCCGCTACGACACGGCCTTCGCGAGCGTCATCGCCGCCTGCGGCAAGGTGCCCCGGCCCGGGCAACACGGGACGTGGATCACCTACGACATGGAGCGCGCCTACGTGGAGCTGCACCGCCTGGGGTACGCGCACTCGGTGGAGAGCTGGGCGGGTGACCAGCTCGTGGGGGGGCTGTACGGCGTGGCGCTGGGGGCGGCGTTCTTCGGCGAGAGCATGTTCTCGCTGGCACCGGACGCCTCGAAGGTGGCCTTCGCGACCGTGACCGGACTTCTCCAGAAATGGGGCTTCGAGCTGATTGACTGCCAGGTGGAGACCGAGCATCTCTCCCGCTTCGGCGCCGAGCACTGGCCTCGCTCCCGCTACATCGAGGCCTTGCAGCGCGCGCTCCAGGTCCCCACGCGCCAGGGGCCCTGGACGGAGCAGGCGTAGGAGGAGAGCCGTCGAGATGACGTTGCCGGTGGAGCCGCCGATCGAGCCCATGCTGTCCGCCCTCCAGGAGGAGCTCCCGGCCGGGGAGGAGTGGCGCTACGAGCCGAAGTGGGACGGCTTCCGTTGCCTGGTGTTCCGCGAGGGCGACCGCCTGCAGCTCCAGAGCCGGAAGACGCAGCCTTTGGAGCGCTACTTCCCGGAGCTGTTGCCCGCGCTCAAGGCCGCGCTCCCGGAGCGGGTGGTGGTGGACGGGGAGATCGTGGTGGCCGGCCCGCGCGGCCTGGACTTCGACTCGCTCCAGCTCCGCATCCACCCCGCCGCCTCCCGGGTGAACAAGCTCTCCAAGGAGATCCCCGCCAGCTTCGTGGCCTTCGACCTGCTGGCCCAGGGCGACGAGGACCTCCGCGGGCGCGGCTACGACGAGCGGCGCGCGCGGCTGGAGCAGGCGCTGAAGCAGGACTCGCAGATCTTCCTCACCCCGCAGACCCGCTCCCTGGAGGAGGCGAAGCGCTGGTTCGTCGAGTACGAGGGCGCGGGGATGGACGGCATCATCGCCAAGGCGGGAGGACAGACGTACGCACCCGGCGAACGGGTGATGGTGAAGGTGAAGCACCACCGCACCGTGGACTGCGTGGTGGGCGGCTACCGCGAGCACAAGAAGGGCGGCATCGGGTCGCTGCTGCTGGGCCTGTACGACGACAAGGGCGTACTCCACCACGTGGGCCACACGACCTCCGGGACCACCGGGGAGAAGAAGCAACTGCTGGAGAAGCTCAAGTCGCTGGAGGAGGGCGGGAACGCCTTCGGCCAGGGCCGCACGCCGGGGGCGCCGTCGCGCTGGAACAGCGGCAAGGAGCTGTCGTGGATCCAGCTCCGCCCGGAGCTCGTCTGCGAAGTGACCTTCGACTACATGCAGGGGGACCGCTTCCGCCACGCGGCCGGCTTCCTGCGCTGGCGGCTGGACAAGGCGCCGCAGCAGTGCACCTTCGACCAGCTGACCCGCCCGCAGCAGTTCTCCCTGGAACAGGTGATCCAGCAGCGGCAAGCCGGTGCGGTACGCTCCAGCTGACGAGGAGAGTCCCATGCAAACGGTGGAAGAGCGCCTGGCGGCGCTGGAGCGGTCCAACCGGCGCCTCATGGCCACCTCGCTGGCGGGAGTGACGCTGGCGGTGCTGGCGGCCGGCGCGGCGCTGGCCAGCCGTGACGCGCCGGAGGAGCTGAAGGCCCGGCGGCTGGCGCTCACCGACGACTCGGGCGTGGTGCGCGCGCGGGTGGATGCGACCGGGCACGGCGGTTTCGCCCTCACGCTCAACGACGCCGCCGCCCGGCCGCGCGCCATGCTGGGGGTGGACGGCGACGGGTCCCCCCGGTTCGGGCTCGCGGGGGCGGAGGGCCAGGCGCTGGTGGAGCTGGCCACCCAGGGCTCGGCGGCGCCGCGAATGCTGCTCCGCAACGGAGACGGCTTCGACTTCTTCGAGGTGTCGCTGGAGGTGGACGGCTCGTCCCGGATGCAGCTCTCCGACGGGCACGGGCGGCCGCGCGCCACCTTGAGCACGGAGCCGGACGGCACGCCGGAGCTGACCTTGAAGGACAATCTCGGTATTCCTCGCGCAGACCTGTCCATCTCCAAAGCGGGCGCGCCGCAGTTGGTGCTGGTGGGGCGCAACGGGAAGGTGTTCCGCACCCCGGCGGTGGACTAGTCCTCCAGTGCTCCTCTGGGACCTGCCCACGCCGGCGGCTGTGCTCGACACGGCCGTCCTCCAGGCCAACGTGCGGCGGATGGCGGAGCGGGCGGAGGCGCTGGGCGTCTCGCTCCGCCCGCACGTGAAGACGCACAAGTGCGTGGAGATCGCCGTCATGCAGCGGCAGGCGGGCGCGCGCGGGCTCTCCACCTCCACCCTGCGCGAGGCGGCGGTGTTCGCCGACTACGGCTTCGACGACCTCACGCTTGCCATCCCCATCGCCCCCTCGCGCGCCGCCGGCGCGGAGGCCCTCTCGGAGCGCGTCACCCTGCGCCTGGTGGCGGACTCGGACGAGGCCCTCGACGCGCTGGAGCACCGGCAGTTTCCCCTGCGCGTCTGGCTGAAGGTGGACTGCGGCTACCACCGCGCCGGCGTGGACCCGCGCCGCCCGGAGGCGAAGGCGCTGGCCACGCGGATGGCCAGGTCGCGCCGGCTGATCTTCGAGGGCCTGCTCACCCACGCCGGGCACTCCTACTGGGCGAAGGACCGGACGGAGCTGGAGCGCATCGCGGAGCAGGAGCGGGCCGCGCTGGTGGAGCTGGCGGAATCGCTCCGGCGCGACGGCGTGGAGGTGCCGGCGCTCAGCCTGGGCTCCACGCCCACCATGTCCGCGGTCCGCTCGCTCCAGGGGGTGAACGAGATCCGTCCCGGCAACTACGTCTTCCACGACGCCACCCAGTGGAAGCTGGGCGCCTGCGCGCTCGAGGACTGCGCGCTCACCGTGCTGGCCACCGTCATCTCCGCCCCGCCCGGCGCCGACCACTCCGTCATCGACGCCGGCGCGCTGGCGCTCTCCAAGGACCTGGGACCCGTCCATCTCGGGCACCAGTCGATGGGGGAGCTGCTGCACCCGGACGGCGGGGGCCGCGTGGTCTCGGTCACCCAGGAGCACGGCATCATCAACCGCCGCCTGAAGGTCGGGACCAAGGTCCGCATCCTGGTGAACCACTCCTGCCTCACCGCCGCGGAGCACGACCACTACGCGGTGGTGAACGGCGAGCAGGTGGAAGGCCGCTGGAAGGTCTGGCGCCAGCGGGACTGAGCCCGCAGGAAGCCGGCGCCAGCCGGCCTCATCAGCGTCCCCTGGTTCGGGGACTGAGGGTTATCCGCTCAGGCGCGCGACCAGGCCGGACGGCCTGGCCGCCGGCTCCAGCCCCACCACGTACGCGTTCGGCCCCACCTCGGCCCAGATGAAACCGCTCGCCGCCCGGACGCGCGTCTCCGGAGAGGCGAGCACCGGCGTCCGGCTGGCCCAGCTCTGCACCGCCAGCTCCGCCGCGATGCCCACCGAGTTCCCCAGTGCGACCATCTCCGCCGGCCCCTGGCTCCGGTCGATCGCCGCCCAGCTCGCGTGGATGCCCAGCCCTACCGCCAGCGGCGGCTGGCCCGCCTGCTCCCGCCGGTGATTGAGGGAGCTGAGGGCGGCGGCCATCTCCAGCGCGCAGCGCACGCCCCGGGACCCGTCGTCCCCCAGCACGGCGTGGCGCAGGAAGTAGATCATCAGCCCCGCGCCGGCCGACCGGTCGGGCGTGCCGCCGTGCCGGAGGATCAGCGGCGCGATCGCATCGTCGAAGGCGGTGATCGCCTCCTCCATCTCGGCGGAGGTCTTGAACGGGTTCCCGTCGCCGCCCGGGTGGTGCAGCTCCACGTAGACCAGCGTGACCGGGCAATCGTCGTGGGACGCGCCCGGGTCCTCGGGAAGCTCGCGGTGGGCCACCATCGGCGTGTAGAAGCGCCCGAAGCGCTGCAGCGAGGCGTGCTCCTGCACCAGCCGTTCCCGGAGCGACCGGAGCCGGGTCGGCGACCGTTGCAGCGGCCATGCGCCCAGGCCGAGGAGGATGGCGGTCGCGGGCAGCGCCAGCGGGAGCCCGGCGCGCCAGAGCAGCGCGCCCTCGCACAGCGCGCTGATCCCCGCCACCCACCAGATGATGGACTGAGACAGCGAGCGCTGCGCGGCGATCAGCAGCACGAAGAACACCCCCAGCGCCGTCGCCGCCATGCCCGCCGGGTTGGCGGCGAGCGGGAGCATCCACCAGACGATCAGCCCCACCGCGGGCGCGTCCAGCAGCGGCAGCGCGATCCAGGAGCGCAGCCGCGCGCCCGACCGCCACAGGAAGACCGCGCCCAGCACCGAGAGCGCGGCGTAGGCGCCGGCCACCGGCGCGGTCGCCGCCACGGACGGCCAACCGCCGAAGAGCCACTGCGAAAGCGCAAACAGGAGCCACGCCCCGGCCAACGCCACGCGCAGCAGGAGCGCCGGCCGGGTGGAGGACTCGCGCTCGCGCCGCGAGGTCTCCTCCAGCGCCCGGGCGAAGGCCATCATCTCCAACGACCGGGGTATTTTGGACTGCGCTCCGCTCATCACCTGGGGAGCACAGAGAATACCCTATTTCACCCCGGAACGGAGAATTTCGCTCAAACTGTAATTCGGGGGCTCCTAGACGACCGCGCCGAACGCCCGCCCGATGGCGTAGGTCACCCCGGCGGCCAGCGCGGCCAGCCCCACGCTGCGGCCGGCGCCGCGCCAGAGCGGCGTGCCGGCGAGGAACGCCACCGCCGCGCCCACTCCGGCGAGGACCACGAAGGCCAGGCCGGTGCTGACGGCGGGGGCGAGGCCCGAGCGGACGAAGAGGAACGGCATCACCGGCACCAGCGCGCCCACCGCGAACATGCCGAAGCTGGAGAGCGCGGCGGCCAGCGGCGAGCCGAGGTCGTTGGGGTCCAGGCCCAGCTCCTCGCGCACCAGCGTGTCCAGCGCGGACTTGGGGTTCTTGAGGATCTCCGCCGCCGTGCGGCTGGCCTTCTCGGTGGAGAGCCCGCGCTCGCGCAGGATGAGGGCCAGCTCCGCCGCCTCCTCCTCCGGCGCCTCGGCGATCTCCCGGCGCTCCATCTCCACCTGGCGGATGAGGATGTCCCGCTGGCTGGCCACGCTGGTGTATTCGCCCACCGCCATCGAGAACGCGCCGGCGACCATCCCGGCGAAGCCGGTGACCACCAGCTGGTGCGGGTCCGCCCCGGCGCCGGCAACGCCCAGCACCAGCGAGAGGTTGGAGAGCAGCCCGTCGTTCATCCCGAAGATGGCGGCGCGGATGGAGCCGGCGCGGCCGCCGTTGCGGTGCCAGCGCTCGCGCTGGGCGATGATGGCCCGCGCCTCGGTGGGCTGGCCCACGGACATGCCGCTGAGCGCGCGGTGGTGCTCGCGCTCCTCGTCCGCCAGCGGGGCCGCGTCGCCGCCCTGGGCGGCGTACTTGTCCGCGTCGCCGGTCTCCGTCTCCATCACCAGCGGCAGCACCGCGGAGGTCCCCAGGCGCCTCGCCAGCCAGAGCAGCGCGCGGATCCGCGACGACGGCCGGTCGGGCGGGAGCGCCACGCCCTCCTTCTCCAGCTTGCGCGCCCAGATGTCCGCATGGCGGCGCTCGCCGGCCGCCAGCTCGCGGAAGCTGGAGGCGCGCCCCGGATCCTTCTCCACCCTGGCCAGCCCGTCGTAGAGCGCGGCGCCCTCGCGCTCGTCGCGCAGGTTCTGCAGCCAGAGGTCGGTGCGCTTGTCCATGCGGGGGCGGCAGTCTACTGGCAGCGGCTCAGGTTACAGACCTGGCCGGGCGCGCAAGCGTTCCCGCATGAACCGCAGTTCGCCGGGTCGAAGGCGGTGTTCACGCAGCCAGTCGCGCACTGCTCCAGCCCCGGCTGGCAGACGCACGTCCCGTTCACGCACGCGGCGGTGAGCGGCGTCCCGAAGCAGGCGTTCCCGCACGCGCCGCAGTTCTGGAAGTCGGTGGAGAGGTTGCGGCAGGTGCTCCCGCAGAGCGTGGTCCCGGCGGAGCAGATGCACTTGCCGGCCACGCAGAGCTGGCTGGGCGCACAGGTGTTCCCGCAGGTGCCGCAGTTGGCCGGGTCGCTCTGCACGTCCAGGCAGGCGTTCCCGCAGAGCATGCTGCCGGGCGAGCACGCGCACAGCCCGCCCAGGCAGATCTCGAAGTCCGCGCACCGGTGGCCGCAGGCGGCGCAGTTGCGCGGGTCGGTGAGGAGGTTCACGCACACGCCCGAGCAGTTGGTGGTCGCGCCCGGGCACGTCCCGGTGCACCGCCCGGCGGAGCAGGCCTGGCCGGCCGGGCAAGAAAGGCCGCAAGCGCCGCAGTTCTTCGGGTCGGTCTGGAGGCTCACACAGGCGCCGCCGCAGCGGGTGGTGCCTGCCGGGCAGGCGCACTGGCCGGCGATGCACGTCCCGGAGCCGCACTTGATGCCGCAGCCGCCGCAGTTGGCCGGGTCGGTCTGCGGGTCGGCGCAGGCGGCACCGCAGGTGATCTCCCCCGGGAGGCAAGCGGCCCGGCACTGTCCCTGGTCGCACACCCGGTTCGGGCGGCACGACCGCCCGCAGGCGCCGCAGTTCGCCGGGTCCGTCCGCAGCGACACGCACTGGCCGGAGCACGACGCGAAGCCGGAGTCGCACTGGCACTGGCCGATGGCGCACGACGCGTCCTGGCCGCACGAGAGCCCGCAGCCGCCGCAGTGGGCGCGGTCCGTGGCGGTGAGGACACAGAGCCCGCTGCACAGCAGGTACCCCCGCGGGCACACGCACTGGCCGGCGGTGCAGAGCAGGCCGATGCCGCAGGCGTTCCCGCACGCGCCGCAGTTGGATCGGTCGCTCTGGAGGTTGGTGCAGTGGATCCCGCACTGGGAGTACCCGGGCACGCAGCCGCACACCCCGGCCACGCACACCCGCGTGGGGCAGGTGATCCCGCATCGGCCGCAGTTGTCCGGGTCGGACTGGAGGTCGGCGCAGATGCCGCCGCAGTAGGCACTGGGCGACTCGCACACGCAGGCGCCGTGGACGCACGCCTCACCGGTCGCGCAGGCGTGGCCGCAGGCGCCGCAATGGTCCGGGTCCGAGTCGATGTTCCGGCAGGAGCCGGAGCAGTCCTCCAACTCCCGGCACCCGCCGGAGCGGCACTGTCCGCGCAGGCACACCTCGCGCGCGCCGCAGCGGGTGGCGCAGTCGCCGCAGTGGTCGTGGTCGCTGTCCACCGAGGCGCAGGTGTCGGCGTCGCAACGCACCTGGCCCGGCCGCGGGCACGTGCCCGGGTCCTCCACGCAGCGCCCTTCCTCCCCACAGATCATCCCCCGCGGGCAGAGCGGATCGCCCGGCTGGCCGCAGAAGAGCGGTTCGGTGCGCGAGCAGCCGCACAGCGCGGACGCGGCCAGGAGCGCGAGCGCGAGCTTCGGGACGGACGGTGGCATGGCCGGATGGAGACCGGCGTCGATTGTAGGGACGCCTCCACCGGCAATGCCATTTGCCGCCCTGGTCGGGCCCGGCCCGCTACTTGTGGTACGGCTCGCCGCGCAGCAGCGTGAAGGCGCGGTAGAGCTGTTCGGCGATGACCACCCGCGCCAGCCGGTGCGGCAGCGTCATCTTCGACAGCGAGAGCACCAGCGCCGCGCGCTTCAGCACGGACGGGTCCAGCCCTTCGTCCCCGCCCACCACCACCGCCACGTCCTTCGCCTCGCGCTGCGCCTTGCCCAGCCACGCCGCCAGCTCCGCCGAGCCGAGCGCCTGGCCGCGTTCGTCGAGGGCGACCAGCCACTCCGAAGGGCCGACCCGGGAGAGGAGGTCCTCCGCCTCGGCGGCGCGCGTGGGCTTCGACTTCAGCTCCACCAGTTCCAGGCGGGCGTAGTGCGTGAGGCGGGAGGCGTACTCCTGCACCGCCGGCTCGAACAGCCCGGAGCGGTCCTTCCCGACGGAGAGCAGCCTGAGCTTCAGGCCACCTTCTCGCGGGGCGCGTCCGCCCACAGCCCGTCCAGGTCGTACGACGCGCGCACCTCGGTGAAGAAGAGGTGCACCACCACCTCGCCGTAGTCGAGCAGCACCCAGGTGCCGGTCTCCCGGCCCTCGTGGCCCAGCGGGCGGGTGCCCTGCGCCTTCAGCCGCTCGTCGATGTGGTCGGCGGTGGCGGTCACCTGCCGGTCCGACTCACCGGAGGCCAGCACCAGGTAGTCCGCGTAGGAGGTCATCCCGCGCACGTCGAGGATGGTGACGTCGATGGCCTTCTTGTCCAGGGTCAGCGCGGCGATCTGCCGGGCCTGGGCCAGCGCGGCCGCGTTCTCCGCGGGT
>DATBSS010000549.1:0-5007 GCA_036559665.1 Myxococcaceae bacterium | reverse complement strand
CAGCATGTACACGTCGTAGGAGAGGAGCAGCGAGGCGGCGGCCGACCCCATGGCCGAGATGAACGAGACCATGGCGAAGGTGCCGTGGCCCTCGATGCGCTCCAGGGCCGTCCCCAGCGTCAGCACCACCGACATGTTGAGGATGAGGTGGAGCGGGCCGCCGTGCTCGAAGACGTGGGTGATGAGGCGGAACCACTGCCCGTTCTTGATGTCCGGCCCGTGGAGCATGCCGGGGTGGACGGGTTGGTTGAACGAGCCGCCGGGCCGGGTGGACTCCCAGAGGTAGAGGGCGAAGCAGGCGGCGATGATCGCGCCGCAGAGGAGGGGTTGCTCCGCCCCCGTCCGGGGCTGGACGCGGCGGGGAGGTGGCGAGAACGGCGGGCGATCCTCGAGGCTCATGGGGTCCTGGAGACCACGGTGTCCTGAGACCAGTTGTGGTCGTCGCGGTTGGGGTAGTCGAGCGTGTAGTGCAGTCCTCGGCTCTCCTTGCGGCGGGAGGCGCACTCCACGATCAGCGCCGCCACGTCGGCGATGTTGCGCAGCTCGATCACGTCGCGCGTCACCTTGAACCGCCAGTAATAGTCACGGATCTCCTCGCGGAGGAGCTCCAGGCGGCGGCGGGCCCGCATCAGGCGCTTGTCGGTGCGGACGATGCCGACGTAGTTCCACATCAGCCGGCGGATCTCGTCCCAGTTGTGCGTCACCACCACGCTCTCGTCGGAGTCGACGGCGGCCCCCGGGTTCCACCGGGGCGGCTCCTGCTCCAGGGGCCTGGCGGCGGCGGCCTCCTCGGCGCTGGCCGCCGCGGCGCGCGGGCCGAACACCAGGCCTTCGAGGAGCGAGTTGGACGCCAGCCGGTTGGCGCCGTGCAGGCCGGTGCAGGCGACCTCGCCGATGGCGTAGAGCCCGTGGAGGTTGGTGCGGCCGTCCAGGTCGGTCACCACGCCGCCGCACATGTAGTGGGCCGCGGGGACGACGGGGATGGGCTGGGCCGCCATGTCCACGCCGAACGCCTTGCACGTGTTGTAGATGTTGGGGAAGCGGTTGGTGACGAACGCGCGCCCCAGGTGCGTCATGTCCAGGAAGACGCACTCGTCGCCGGTGCGCTTGAGCTCCGCGTCGATGGCGCGGGCCACGATGTCGCGGGGCGCCAGCTCGGCGCGCGGGTCGTAGCTCGACATGAAGGGCTGGCCCGAGCGGAGCCGCAGCTTGCCGCCCTCGCCGCGCAGCGCCTCCGAGAGGAGGAAGTTCTTCGCCTCCGGGTGGTACAGGGCGGTGGGGTGGAACTGGTAGAACTCCATGTTGGCGACCCGCGCGCCCGCCCGGTGCGCCATGGCCACCCCGTCCCCGGTCGCCACGTCCGGGTTGGTGGTGCAGAGGTAGACCTTCCCCGCGCCGCCGGTGGCCAGCACCGTCACCTTGCCGAGGAAGGTCTCGATCCGGCCGTCGGAGAGCAGCGCGTACGCGCCCAGGCAGCGCGGGTGGCCGTTCACCGGCGCGCGGCGGTCGAGGATGAGGTCGATGGCGGCGGCGTCCGGGAAGAAGGTGATGTGCTTCTGCTCGTCGCAGGCCGCCAGCAGCGCGCGCTCCACCTCCTGGCCGGTGATGTCGCCGGCGTGCACCACCCGGCGCGCGGAGTGGCCGCCCTCGCGGGTGAGCTCGAAGTCGCCGTTGGGGCGGCGGGCGAACTCCGCGCCCATCGCCACCAGGTCCTTGAGGCGGCCGGGTCCTTCGCGGACGGTCACCTCCACCGCCGCCTTGCTGCACAGGCCCGCCCCCGCGGTGAGCGTGTCCTCGATGTGGAGCTCGGGAGAGTCGAGCGGGGAGAGCACCGCGGCAATGCCCCCCTGGGCGTAGTTGGTGTTCGATTCGTGGCGCGCTCGCTTGGTGAGCACCGCCACCGTGCCCGATCGCGCCGCCTTGAGGGCGTAGGACAGGCCCGCTACCCCGCCCCCCAGGACCAGGAAATCGAAGGAGACCGCCATCGCCGGTGCTTAACGCCGCTAACGTCCGGAAACAAGGCGCCTTTCTTGAGGATGATCCCGTAGGCGACTACAGTTGATTGCCCGTGGGTCCCTCCGGTCCCGTAGGTCCTGCCCTGTCCATGTCGACCCGAGCGTGGGTGATCGCCCTCGCCGTCGGGGCGTGGTGCGCCGCGTCCGCGGCGTGGGCGGACGGGATCTACAAGTACGTGGAGAAGGACGGGACCATCGTCTACACGAACGTCGCGCCCGGCGGCGGGCGGAAGGCGCAGAAGATGCCGGGGACGTTCCGCGCCGCGCCGTCCGCCAGGGACGTGGTGCCCCAGGCGCGCGGGGCGGACGATCTCCGGAGGAAGTACGACGAGCTGATGGAGGCCGCGGCGATCCGGTACCGGGTCCCCGTGGCGCTGGTGCGGGCGATCGTCCAGGCGGAGTCGAACTACGACCCCACGGCGGTGTCGCCGGCGGGCGCGTCCGGGATCATGCAGCTGATGCCGGATACGGCGCGGGAGATGTTCGTGAAGGACATCTTCGACCCGAAGGAGAACATCGAGGGCGGGACGCGGTACCTGCGCGTGCTGGCGAACATGTTCGGCGGGGACATGGTGAAGATGGTCGCCGCGTACAACGCGGGGCCGGACGCGGTGGCGAAGTGGGGCGGGACCGTGCCGCCGTACGCGGAGACGCAGGACTACGTGCGGAAGGTGATCGCGCTGTACTTCCAGTACAAGGACCAGGTCGCGCAGCCGTCGCCCGCGGCGATCGTGCCGGCAGGGGCAGCCGGCGGGCGGTGAGGCACGAGCGATGGCGCGGCCGGGCAAGTCCAGCGAAGACGAGTTCCTCAATTCGCTCTACCAGGGTGGGGAGCTCCTCGCCGCGGGGAAGGTGATCGAGGCCAAGGACCACCTCGAGCGGGCGTTCCAGCTCCAGCCGAAGAACGAGAAGGCGCAGAACCTGCTCGGGTTGACGTACTTCAAGCTGGGGTTGTTCGACCGGGCGTCGGAGATCTACGAGGCCCTGGTCAGGGAGAACCCCGCGGACCCGACGCTGCGGGTGAACCTGGGGTTGGTGCATCTGAAGACCAACGCGGTGGTCCGGGCGATCCGGGAGTTCGAGACCGCGACGGACCTCGCGCCGGAGCACAAGCGCGCGCACAACTACCTGGGGATCGCGCTCGCCCAGGCGGGGGAGTACGCGAAGGCGAGGGACCACTTCGTGGCCGCCGGGAACGACCAGATGGTCGAGAAGATGACCCGCGCCATGGTCGGGGAGGACGTCCCGGCGCCGGCGCCGGCCGGTGCGGAGACGGAGCCGGCCGCGGCGGCCGAGGGATCCGTGGGGCCCGGGGCCGGGTATGACTTGCCGGCCCAGGTGAATGGGTCGGGGCACGCGTTCGCGCACCAGGCGGGGGTGGAAGCTGCGCCTCCGGCGGGTGGTGTGGGGCTGCAGGCGCAGGACTGGGGATCGCAGTTCGGGGCGGAGGGGCAGGGGGCGCCCGCGCCGGCAGGTGGTGGTGGGGAGGCGCAGGAGATCGCGCTGTCCGCGGAGGAGATCTCGGACGGTGGAGCCGTGGCGGTGGCCCGGTCGGCGGCGGAGGACCAGTTCGAGGTGTCGTTCGTGGAGTCGGCGGAGGCGCCGCCCCCGCCGCCGGCGATTGAGCCGGTCGCGGTGGAGATGCTGCCGCCCGAGCCGGTGGTGGAGGCGATGATCGAAGCCGTGCCGCCGGCGGAGTTGGAGATGCCGCCACTCCCGGAGCCGGTCGCGGTGAGCGAGGCGATGCCGCCGGAGGAGGCGGATGCGTCGGCGCTGGAGATCATTGCGGACGCGGTGGAGGAGGAGCACGCGCCGAACTTCGCGGAGGTGCATCCGCCGGGAGCAGGGCCGGAGCGGCCGCTGAGGCCGCTGGAGGTGAGCCGGGGGCCGGCGCGGGAGGCGAAGCCGGCGGTGGTGCCGGCGAACCTGCCGATCGCGGAGCTGGCGCCGAAAGTGGCGATGTTCTCGGGGCCGAGGCTGGGGCCGTTCCTGATCGACGCCGAGGCGGTGGCCATCGTGGTGCAGGGGGAGATCCTGACGCGGGTGGTGGGGCTGGTGGCGCAGAGCGGGCAGTTGGAGCTGTCGCCGCAGAACCGGCGGTTCCGGGGGCGGACGAGCGACAAGTCGTTCGGGGAGGGCGAGGCGCAGCTGATGCGGGTGGCGGGGAAGGGGCGGCTGGTGGTGCAGGTGCCGCAGCGGATGCTGGTGTCGGTGGACCTGGACGACGAGAGCGCCTACTTCCTGGAGCACGCGGTGTTCGCCTTCGAGGAGCCGGTGGCGTTCGAGAACGGGAGGGTGCCGTCGGACGCGGCGCCGGACCTGGACCTGGTGCACCTGAGGGGGAAGGGAAGGGTGCTCCTGAGCCTGCCGGGAGCGCTGAGGTCGCTGGCGGTCACGGAGCAGGAGCCGGTGACCATCCCGCTGACGAACATGGTGGGGTGGCACGGGAACCTGTCGCCGAAGGTGATCGCGCTGGCGCGGGACCGGAGCGGGAAGGCGACGCGGGCGGGGATCGAGCTGTCGGGAGAGGGATTCGCGCTGCTGAGCGTTGGCGCCGGCTGAGCGGGCCACGGAGCGCGCGCCCGTGGTAGGAGGGGGCGCGATGGCCACCAGCGACAAGGCGTTGCGCAAGCAGCAGAAGCGGGAAGAGCGGGCGCGGAAGAAGGCGTCGCGCGGGTCCAGCGTGCTGCGGGAGCAGTTCTGGAACCTGCCCAACATGCTGACGTTGGGGCGGATCGCGATCATCCCGGTGTTCGTGTGGCTGACCTACGACGCTGACCCCATGTCGTCGCTCCTGGCGGGGTCCCTGTTCACGCTGGCGGCGGTGACGGACGTGGTGGACGGGGTGCTGGCGCGGCGGTGGAACCAGATCACCATCGTCGGAAAGTTCATGGACCCGCTGGCGGACAAGCTGATCGTGATGGCGGCCTTCGTGATGATGGTGCGGCTGGGGCGCATCGCGGCGTGGGTGGTGATCGTGCTGCTCGCGCGG
>DATBSS010000548.1:0-14738 GCA_036559665.1 Myxococcaceae bacterium | reverse complement strand
GTCTGCCATGCCGTTCGCTCCTCCGCTCACCCCAGGTAGAGTGACATCTCGAAGCCGTCCGAGAGGTGCAGCGTGCTGGACCGGAACCCGTTCGCCTCGGACTGGACGTGCTCCACGTACGGGCGGAGCCCCTTCTTGAAGGTGAAGATGTTGTCCGCCAGCACCAGGGAGCCGCGCCGCAGCTTCGGTTTCACGAGCTCCAGGATGGGCAGGTAGAGGTCCTTCCACCCGTCCAGCAGCACCAGGTCCACCGGCGCGGGGACGTCCTGGAGCGTCTCCCGCGCGTCGCCCAGCCGCACCTCGGCGAAATCGGAGAGCCCCGCCTCCGCCAGGTGCTGCGCCGCCTTCGCGTGCTTGGAGGGCTCCAGCTCCGTGCCGATGACGCGCCCGCCGCCGCCGTCGCGCACGGCGGCCGCCAGGTAGATGGTGGAGACGCCGAACGACGTCCCGAACTCCACGATGCGCTTGGCCCCGATGCTGCGCGCCAGCAGGTACAGCAGCTGCCCCTGGTCGGGGTTGACCGGGATGTAGACGTCCTTGAACAGCGCCGCCTGCTCGCCGGCTTCCAGCTTCCGCCCCAGGAGCCGCCGCACCGCCATCCCGCCGGCCATGCGCCCGAACCGGAAGATGTCCCTCCGCGCCGACCGGTGCAGCCGATCCAGCACGCCTTGCACCCTGGGTCGAGGATCGCGCCGCTCACCGGGCTACCACGGGGCGGGGGAGCTGGGGCGGGATGTCCTGCTCGGGGTTGGGCCGCTCCGTCTCCACGTCCTTCACCAGCACCGCCGGCGCGACGATGGACACGCGCTCGCCCTGGCTCCTGGCGTTGACCACCGCCGGGTCGGCGCCCACCGCCACCACGTCCTTCAGCGCCCGGACGGGGAGGCCCTTGAGGCGGACGCCGCGGACCAACTCCTCCTTCCCGTCGGGCGACACCCGGTACACCACGCTGGGGACCGGGAGGCGGACGCCGCCGGAGGAGGACGAGTCGAAGAAGCCCCCTTCGCCGCCGCCGTCGCGCCACGACCCGCGCCCCGACTGGAAGTCCTCCACCAGCAGGCCGTACTTGAGGTCCTCGTCCTTCGCCATCTCGACCAGCGCCTGCTTCAGGCGCGCGCGGGAGATCCCGTGCGCCGCCTCGACGAAGAGGTTGCCCGGGGCCCCGCGCCCGCCGCGGCAATGCCCGTTGGAGGCGGCGATGGCGGCGGTCGGCGTGCGGCTCATGAAGTACGTCTTCAGCACGCCGTCCTGCACCAGCAGCAGCGGCACCGGGACCACGCCCTCGTCGTCGACCGGGAACGCGCCCAGCAACGCCTTCCCCTTGAAGCGCTCCTGGGTGGGGTCGTCGCGGACGGTGAAGATCTTGCTGGCGATGTGCTTCTCCAGCCGGTCGGTGAGCCTTCCCCGGTCCTGGGCGCCCAGCGGCCGCCGGGGCCCGCTGAGCGGTTCGCCCAGCGTCTTGAGGAAGAAGATCGCCGCGGCGCGGCCGGTGAACAGCACCGGCCCCGAATACTCCTCCTTCATCACCGGCGCGGCCACCAGCTGGCCGATGCGGTCCCGCACCCGCTGTGCCTCGGCCACCACCGCTTCGTCCCGTGGCAGATCGCCCTCTCCCCGGCCGGACCATTCGGCCCCGGCCTGGACCTCCATCCCGTCCGGCGCCTGCGCGCTGGCCTGGATGGTCAGCTCCACGGAGGGCAGGTCGAAGCGGTCCAGCGCCCCGTCACTGCTCACGAACCAGCGCCGCTCCACGCTGGAGACGAAGCGGACCGACGCCTCGTCCGCCGCCGAGTCGCGGAACAGCGCCGACGCCTTGCGGACGAGCGACGTCCACCGCGCCTGCTCCACCGCCGGCTGCTGCGGCGGGAGCACGCGGGGCTCCAGCCTGGCGGCGGAGAAGTCCGGCGGGAGCGCCTCCACCCTCTTCGTCTGCAGGAAGGCCCGCTTGTGCGCGATCCGCTCGACCGCGACCTTGTACGCGTCGTCCAGGCGGAGCCACAGCGTCTGCCGGAGCGCGTCCGGATCCAGCTCCACCGGCGCGCGGTAGGGGGAGAACCACTGCCGGAATTCGAGGGCGAAGTCGGTGTCGCGGAAGTTGGTGTCGTCCAGCGCGGGGCTGCCGACCCGCACCTTGACCTCGGTGCTCGCCCACGACTGGTCGCGCGCGGAGACCAGGGCTCCGAAGCTGGCGGCGATGGCCAGCGTGGAGGACCGGTTCACCGCCGCGGACACGTAGTACGGGCGGTCCAGCTCGCCCAGGCTCAGGCCTTGCGCCCGCGCCACCTCGGCCTGCATGGCGGCCAGCACCGGATCCGGCGGGGGCTTCTCCGCGCGCGCCGCGGCGCCGGAGCAGGCGAGCAGCGCCGCCATCCAGCGGGCGCGCCTCATGGCTGGTCCCTCGTGGCGCTCGGCGGCGCGGGCGGAGCGGCCGGCTTCGGCGGCCCCCAGGCCATGGAGGGGAACAGCGGCGGTGGGAGCAGGGGCGGCCGGTCGTGGCCCTTGCCCTTGCGCTCCACCTCGATCTCGCCCACCAGGAGGCTGGGCGCCACCGCGGACACCGGGACCCAGCCGGACTCCGCGCCGCACACGCCGTTGAACACGCCGGAGTCCGACCCGGTGGCCAGGATCTGCTCGAACGTCGACAGCGGCGTGCCCACCAGGTCCACCCCCCGCACCAGCTCGTCCTTCCGGCCGTCGGCGTAGACGCGGGTCACCACCCGCGGGATGACCTTGAACGCCTGGGGCATGGCGCCGGCCTGGGTGTTGGTGAAGCCGCCGGCGATCTCGTCGATGATCAGCCCGTACGGCTTGTTCCGCTTGCGCAGCTCGGCCAGGAGCCGCTCGCGCAGCGCGGCCGGCGCCAGCTCCTGGCTGGACTGGACGAGCAGGTTCCCCTGCCTGGCCACCGGTCCGCGGCCGGCCTGGGCGCGCCCGTGCCCGTTGGAGTGGGGGAAGCCGCGGATGGGGGAGCGGCCCATGAGGAAGCCCTTGAGCACGCCGCGCTCCACCAGCGGCACCCGCTGGGCGGGGACGCCCTCGTCGTCGAAGGCGTAGGCGCCGCTGAGCGGCGTAGGGCCCCAGGCGCGCTGCGTGGGGTCGTCCGCCACCGAGATGAAGTCCGGGACGATCCGCTGGCCCAGCTTCTTGGTGAAGGTGTGGCCGTCGTCCTCGTCCTTCTGGCGGTGGCCCTCGATGCGGTGGCCGAAGATCTCGTGGAACATCACCGCCGCCGCCCGCCCGGCGACGATGGCCGGGCCGGAGTACGCGTCCACCGGCGGCGCGGCGCGCACCGCCTCCAGGCGCTTGGCCAGGGCCTCCACCCGCGCGGCGACGGTGGCCTCGTCCGGGAGCCCGTCCGGCCGGTCGGCCTCGATGCTGTCGAACAGCTCCACCTCGTTCCCGTCGTCCGCCCTGGCCTGGCCGCTGATCGCCACCCGGGCGGCGAAGTGGGCCTGCCGGATCCGGCTCCCCGCGGTGTCGGCGAAGTAGCGCGTCCCGGTGCGCACGTGCAGCGAGACCTCGCCGACCAGGATGATGGGGTGGTCCCTGAAGCGCGCCGAGGCCCGCCGCAGCCGCTCGCGCCAGAGCGCGCGGTCGACGGCGGCGGCGGCGGGCGGGCCGACGGAGACGGCGAGCTTCTCGTCGGAGAAGTCGGCGGCGCGGTCCTCCTCCTCGACCTTCACCTCGCGGTTGGCCTTCACCTTCAGATACCGGCGGAGCGCGCCGCGGTAGGCGCCGTCGGTGACGCGCCAGATGGCCAGCTGGAGCGCGCCCGCGTCGTCCTCGATGGGGAGGAGGCCGTCGTCCCTGGAGTCCAGCCAGTCGAAGTCGAAGGAGTCCCGGAGCCGGTGGGTGCTGTCCAGCTCCGGCGACCCGACCCGGACCGAGACGTCGAGCCACCGCTTCCGGTCGCCGATGGGCCCGTTGGCCACCACCACGTCCTGCAGCGCGCCGAAGCCCGCGGAGTCGGTGTACTCGGTGTCGTCGGCGACGCGGTAGGCGACGTAGTACGGGCGCGGGCCGGTGCCCTCGGCGGCCATCCACCGGGCCCGCGCCGACTCCAGCTGCGCGGCCAGCGCCGAGAGCAGCGCGTCGCGCGAATCGGCGGGGGCCGGCCCCTCGGCGGACCGCGGAGCGGAGGCGGCGAGGAGCGCGAGGCAGGCGGCGGCCGGGCGGAGCGTTCGCATCAGGTCTCCTGAGCCGAAGATGGCGACGGAGCCTAGCTCAGCCGGCGCCCTACGCCGTCAACGACCGGACCAGCTCCAGCAGGTACTCCTCGTCCAGCTCCGCCTTGACCAGGTGGTGATCCGCCCCGCACTCCATCGCCTCCGCCCGCACCTCCCGCGACCCCAGCGCGGAGAGCGTGATCACCGGCACCTTCCGCAGCGCCTCCCGCGCGCGCATCGCGCGGATCATCTCCAGCCCGTTCATCCGCGGCATCTCGATGTCGGTGATCACCAGGTCCGGCTGCACGGACTCCGCGCGCGCCAGCCCCTCAGCGCCGTTGGACGCCAGCGCCACCCGGTGGCCGCGGGTGCGGAGGAGGTCCGAGAGCGTGGCCTGGAAGATGACCGAATCCTCCACGACCAGGATCTGCAGCTTCCGGCTCTCCGGGAGCGGCTGGCCCGGGCCGCGGCCGACCTCCCCGGCGCGCACCAGCTCCGCCGGCTCCAGCAGCAGCACCAGCCGCCCGCTCCCCATCAGCGCCGCCCCGGCCACCAGCGGCACCGCTCCCAGGGGTGCCTCGATGGGCCGGACGATCAGGTCCGCCTCGCGGGTGGCGGCGTCCGCCAGCAGCGCCACCCGGTCCTGCCCGGAGCGGAGCACCACGCAGATCTCCGGCGCGCCCTGGGCGCCCCGCACCTCCTCCCAGAGCCGCCGCACCGGCAGCAGCGCGTCGCCGTGCCGCAGCACGCGCCCGCCCGGCACCGCCTCCACCTCCGCGCCGGCGATCCGCCGCACCGAGTCCACGCTGGAGGTGGGCACGGCGTACGTCTCGCTCCCCTGCTCCAGGAGCAGCGCGCGGGTGACGGACACCGACAGCGGGGCGGTGAGCCGGACGCGGGTGCCCTGGCCCGGGCGGCTCTCCACCTCCACCCGGCCGCCGATCTGCTCCACCTTCCGCTTCACCACGTCCATCCCGATCCCGCGGCCCGACGTCTCGTCCGGCGTGCGCCGCATGGAGAACCCGGCGGCGAAGATCAGGTCCATCGCCTCCTTCTCCGGCATCGCCCGCGCCTGGGCCTCGTTGATCATCCCCAGCTCCACCGCGCGCTCCTTGAGCTGGCCGGGGTCCATGCCGCGCCCGTCGTCCTCCGCCTCCACCGTCAGCCGCCCCCCGCGCTGGGCCACCGACAGCCGCAGCGTGCCGGCGGGCGGCTTGCCGGCCTTCACCCGGTCGTCGTGCGTCTCGACGCCGTGGTCCACCGCGTTGCGCACCAGGTGCAGCAGCGGTTCGCGCAGGTGCTCCAGCACGCGCCGGTCCGCCTCCACCCCTTCGCCGGCCAGCTCCAGCTGCACCACCTTGCCGCTGGCCACCGCCATCTCCCGCACGTAGCGCGGGTAGGCGTCCAGCAGGGTGGAGGCCTGGACGAAGCGGATCTCCCGCACCGCCGCGTCCAGCGACTCCACCGCCAGGCCCGACCGGTAGAGCGTCTCCTCGTGGTCGGAGATCTGCTGCGCCAGCGCGCGCACCGCGCCCGCCAGCCACGCCGCGGAGGGGCCCAGGAGCGGCGCCAGCTCGTGCACTGCCGACTCCAGCCGGCGGGTGGACGCGCGCAGCTCGGGGATGGCGTGGGTGGTCTCCGCGCGCAGCACCAGCATCTGGTCGGTCAGCTCGCTCAGCCCGTCCACCTTCTCTCGCGCCACGCGCAGGAACGAAGGCGGCGTGGCGGGGAGGGGAGGGAGCAACCCCGGCGCGGGCGCCGCCGAGGGAGGCGGGGCGGCCGGCGCGGGCCTGGGCGCCGCGGCGTCCCACCGCTTGAGCGCTTCGCCGGCGCGCTCCAGGAGCCCGGCGACGGCCGGCGGCGTGGAGGCGGACGGATCCGGCGGGCGGGAGAACGTGTCCGTCGCCGCGTCCAGCACGCCCAGCACCGCCTCGCCCAGGGCCCGCTCGGGCGGAAAGCTCCGCTTGCGGGCCGCCGCCAGCAGGGTCTCCAGCTCGTGCAGCCATCCGGCCGCGGCCCGGTAGCCCACCACCCGGGCTTCGCCCTTGAGCGTGTGCAGCTCGCCGAACAGCTCGTCCACCTGCTGGCCGGCCTTCTCGCGCTCCACCTCGACCCAGGCGCGGCCGAGCCTGGACAGCCGCTCCGCCGACACCGACTGGAACTGGAGGACCAGTGCGCGCCGGCGCTCCTCCCGGCTCACGCAGGGGCCCCTCGTCCGGGGTCCTGGTTCTGGCCGGGCCGGCGCACCACCTGCGCGGTGAGCTGCGCCAGGGCGTCCGCCAGGGAGAGGAGGTTGCTGGCGGACTCCTCGGTGCGGCGGATGGTGCCGCTGGTCTCGGCGATCACGGCGCCCAGCTCGTTCATGCTCTTGGTCACCTGTTCGGTGGCCTCGCGCTGCATCTCGGTGATGCGGGAGATGTCCCGGACCGATCCGCTGGTGCGTTCGCTGGCGGTGCGCAGCTCCAGCACCGACGCCTCGGCGCCCTCGGAGGCGCTGCGGATGGCGGAGGCGAGCGACTTGATCTCCCGCGCCGCGCTCAGCACCGACTCGGAGAGCCGCCGCATCTCGTTGGCCACCAGCGAGAACCCGCGCCCGGCGTCGCCGGCCTTGGTGCCCTCCAGGGAGGCGTTGAGCGCCAGCAGGTCGCTCTTGTCGGCGATGGAGCGGATCACCTCGCTGATGTCGCCGATCTTCTCCGCCTGGGCGGCGAAGGTGCGGATGGACTGGGACACCGCCGCCGCCCCCTGGACGCTCTGGTCGGCGTGGCCCTGCACCTCGCGCGAGTTGGCGGCGATGCGGGAGGCGGACTCCACCAGCGCTTGCATGGTGTGCCGGGTCTCCTCCACCGCGGCGGCGTGCTCGGCGGCGGCGGAGGCCTGCTGCGAGCTGGCGCTCACCATCTGCACCGAGGTGGCGCGCAGCCGGCCGGAGGTGGTGGCGATCTGCTCCAGCATCTTCCGGCGGCTGGTGGCGCTGCGGCTGAAGAGCGCCGCGGAGAGCGCCATGGCCACCGCCGACATCGCGGCGGCGGAGCTCCGGGTGATCGCCAGCACGGAGTTGAGCTGCGCCATGTCGAACCCCACCAGCAACCAGCCCGTGCGCTCCTTGCCGGCGAGGATGGGGACGCCCACGTGCAGCACGTCGCCCTTCTCCAGGGAGCGCAGGTCGGCGTCGAGCAGCTCCGGGTGGGCGCCGGCGCGCTCCGGCCGATAGCCGCTCATGAGCTGCCTGTCCTGCCGGTACACCACGGCGTAGGCGAGCGACGGCTCGGTGGCCGCCACCGCCGCCAGGTAGTCGTCCACCGCCTTGAGGTCTTCGAACTGGAGGGCGGCGGCCAGCGACAGCGCGAGCACGTGGCCCACGCTGTGGCAGCGGACCTGGAAGTCGCTCCGGTCGACGCGTTCCACCGGCAGGGTCACCGCCAGGTACAGGGCCCCCGCCACCAGGGCCGAGAGGGCGAGCGGCAGGAGGGTCTGGATGCGGGCGCGGAGCGGGTTCAACGAAGTGCCTCCGGAGCGGGAGACGGGGAGGAGATGGCGCTGGACAGCACGGCGTCGCCCAGCGCGGGCAGGTCCAGGAGCACCGCGGTCGCGCCGTCGCGGAGGACGATGCCGCGCACCCACGCGGGAGCGGACAGCAGCGGCGGCACGGGATGGATCTCCCCGGCCGCCACGTCCTCCTCGCGGAGCGGTCCGGGCACGCGGAGCACGAAGGGCTCGCCGGAGCCGGCGGACCGGGCGAGCAGCGCCCGGGGCTCCCACTCCTCGACGGGGATGCCGGCCAGCGCGTGGAGCGAGCCCCAGGGGAGGATGACCACCAGCGGCCAGCCGAGGACCGCGCCGAGCTGGCGCGACTCGAAGGCGAAGAGGTCCGCGCCGGCCGAGGCGAGCACGATCCTCACGCCCGCCCCCGGACGGCGGAGGTGACCAGGTCCATCAGCCGGTCCACCTCCAGCCGGGTGACCAGCCGCCCGGCCACGCGGTGCGCGCCGCCCGCCGCCGCGGGCACGTCGGTGGGGCCGCCGGCCTGGTCGGAGACGTCCTCGATGCCCAGGACCTCCGCCACCTCGCACGCCGCCATCCGGCCGCCGTCCTGGACCAGCACCAGGCGCGCCACGTCGCCCGAGCGGGAGGACTCCCCCAGGAGCATGGAGAGGGTGAGCACGGGGACGACCTTCCCGGCGCTGGCGATCACCCCGCGGACGAAGGGCGGCGTGCCCGGGACGCGCACCGGCCGCGACGGCGCGGAGACGCTCACCACCCGGGCCGCCGGGATGGCGTACCAATGGGCGACGGCCCGGAACACCAGGCAGGGCGTCGCCGATGCGGCCGGCGCGGCGGGCTCCCCTGGCCCGCTGGGCGGCGCGGGCGTCACCACGTCGGGGTGACGCCGGCGAAGCGCCGGACCTCCTTGGCCAGCTCCTCTTCGCTCACGCTCTTGGAGATGAAGCCCACCGCTCCGCACTCGGCGGCCTTGATCTCCAGCGTCTGGACCGGCGCGTCGGAGTAGAGGACGAAGGGCACCGCCGCGACCTGGCGGTTCTCGCGGACGATCCTCGCCACGTCGGGCCCGCCCACCAGCGGCATCACCACGTCCAGCAACACCACGTCGGGGTGCTCGTGGCGCACCGTCGTCCCCAGCAGGAACGGGTTGTCGATGGCGACGACGCGGATGCCCGCCTCCTCCAGGGCGTCCCGGGTAGCAGCGCGCACGATGGGACTGTCATCGAGGAGAACGACCTTCATGTTGGAAACCCCTGGGGAAGCGACAGCTGGGCGAGGTCAGCTCCGGCGGAAAAACATGGTACTACGGAACGGCAGGTGTTGGCTTCTGGACGGCGTCCGGACCGCAGGGGTGGCAGAGGAGGATCTTGGACAGCCGGAGCAGGTCCGAGCTGAGATCCGCACCTTCGGCCTTTGACG
This sequence comes from Myxococcaceae bacterium, assembly GCA_036559665.1. Taxonomy (GTDB): domain Bacteria; phylum Myxococcota; class Myxococcia; order Myxococcales; family Myxococcaceae; genus DASRBA01. The sequence goes on along the minus strand of DATBSS010000548.1, from coordinate 5,649 downwards.
CGTTGAGGTTGATCATGATCGCGGGTCGAGCCTGGTACGCGATCAGCCCTATCGACAGCCCGCCGCGGACAGCGGCTTCTTGTTCGGTGAAGGTAAGGGTGCCCTGCTTCCGGGTCGCCCGGCCGAGGGCGCCGATCTCGGCCTCGAGCCCGGGGGCGATGTAGGCCGCGACCGGCTTGATGGCTGCCAGGTCCTTTTCGATCCGGGACGCGTTGTAGGGGAGGCGCACGATCTTGACCGGGAGTGGAAAGTTCACGGTGTGCGTCGCGGCCTCCAGGGTGGACAGGATCTCTGCCCGGACGGCCTCCGAGTCCGGGTCGTTCTCCAGGTAGACGACGGCGATGGTAGCGGTGCCGCCGGAGCGCGCTTCCAGGGCGCGATCGAACTTGAGGATCTTCAGCAGCAGGACCGCCTGCTGGGCCATGGAGACCTCCTGCTCCGCGGCGAGGGCCGCCGGAGCGGCGAGGAGGAGGGCGGCGATGGCGATGGCGCGGGCGCGCATGGCTCAGAACCCGATCACGAACAGGATGGTGACGCTGTTGTCACCGGCCGGACCTCTGGAGGAGAAGTCGCGATTGTAGGCGGCTTTCAGCATGGCTGAGGGGAAGCGTTCAGCGAACGGGCGGACGTTGACGCCCACCTGCACGTCCAGGTCCTTCTCCTCCTCGGTGGGTCCGAGGGAGTACCCCGACACGCCTATTACGGGCTCGATCGCCTCCGTGACCCAGTACCCGGCCGCCGCGTAGAAGCCGGCCTCGGGGATGGGGCCGGGGTCCATCCGCTGGCCGTAGATGGCCTCGCCATCCACCGAGAAGGGTCCGCGGCGGAAGATGAAGTCCAGGCCGCCCAGGATCAGCGCTCCGCCCGCCCCATTGAGCGCGCCGTGATAGCCGGACAGGCCGACCTGGAACCCCTCCAGCGGACGCACGGTGACGCGCGCGCCGAAGCTCTTGGCCCCGCTGAGCGAGCGGTAGACCGGGTCGTAGGTGGCGCGGTCCGGCGTGAGCGAGCCCTCCTGCCCGTTGGTGACGTACGCGGCATACTGGAGCACCCGCCCGGGGCTCCATTCCCACTTGCCGTGCGCCTGCACGCCGACCTCGCTCCAGGAGCCCGGGACGATGTGGCGGTGGATGTCGGGGCGCTCGGGGAGCTTGGCGTCCCACCGCAGGAAGAGCTCCGTGTTGTAGACGCCGAAGGGCACCAGGAAGAGACCGCCGCGGAGCACGAGCAGCTCATCGAAGACCCGGACGTCCACCTGGCCGTAGCGCAGCTTGATCGGGTCGTCGGTCTGGTTCTTCTTCTCCAACTCGAAGAACACCTCGGACTGCGCGATGTCGAGGATGTGCGCGCCGACGTAGACGTGGGCTTCGCGCAGCTCCAGCGTGTTGGGGATCGCCTCGTCGCCCTCCACCCACCGCCAGTCCACCGCGAACACCCCGTGGATGTACGGCTTCACGGCGGAGGCGACGATGCGCGAACCCATCACGCGCGAGGGGGAGACGACCTCTCCTTCCTCGAGCGTCTCCTCCAGGTCAGCGGCGGCATCGGATGCCTTGGGCTTCTCCGGCTCCGGCGGCTGCTTCGCCTCTTCCTTGGCCTCTTCCTGCACTGGCTCGGCCGCCGAGGCCAATGTGAAGGAGCCAACAGTTGCCAGGACGGCAAGCCACCGCACTACCAACGCCGGTGAGAGCACGAATCCCCCTACTGTCCCGTGTGGCACTGCCCCAGGGGAAAATTCTACCCGCTCTGGAGCTCGGACGCGAATCGACGCCCGGTTGAGGCATGCTGCGCGGCCCATGCTGCTGGACTCCATCCGGGCCGAAGCCAAGCCGGGCATCTGGGCCAACGGGGTGAACCTGGCCCGGTCCGGGGCGGTGGCGGTGCAGGAGCGCAGCGCGAAGGAGGTCGTCCTCCGGGTGCGTGCGCCTGGCCGCCCGGTGGCGTGGACGGCGGTGCTCTACCCGGAGGACGGCGCCTGGGAGTGCGACTGTCCGGGGAAGTTCGACCCCTGCGAGCACGTGGTGGCGGCGGCCATCGCGCTGTCGCAGGGCGAGTCGTCCGCCGCGCCGCTCCCGTCCGCGGAGGCGCGCTGGGCGCGGGTGGTCTACCGCTTCACCCGCTTCGAGGGCGGGCTCCGGCTCCGGCGCTCCATCGCCCGCGCCGGGCAGGGCGAGTCGCCGCTGGAGGGCAGTCTCCAGTCGATGCTGGCCAAGCCCTCCGAGGCGGCGCAGCTCCAGGTCGAACAGCACGACCTGCTGGCGGACCGGATGCTGGAGCGGCCCACCCGGGTGGCGCTCACCCCGGAGAAGCTGGACGCGCTGCTGCAAGTGCTGAGGCCGGCGCGGACGGTGCTGCTGGACGGGCGCCCGGTGGCGGTGGCGGACGAGGTGGTCCTCCCGCGCGCGGTGGTGGAGGACCGGGGCGCGGACGTGGTGCTCACGGTGCAGCGGGACCCGCGGGTGGAGGAGGTGGTGAGCCCGGGGGTGGCGCTGGCCGCGGACGCGCTCTGCCGGCTGGGTGAGGCGGAGCTGTTGAAGACATCGCGTGCCTTCCCGCCGGAGCAGCTGGGCGAGCTCACCTCGCGGGTGCTCCCGGAGCTGGCGCGGCGCATCCCGGTGGACGTGCGCAGCGCGCGGCTGCCGAAGATCGACCGGGCGCTGAAGCCGCGGGTGGTGGTGGAGCTCACCCGGATCGACGGCGGGCTCTCGGCGTTCCCCACGCTGGTGTACGGCGCGCCGCCGTCGGTGCGGATCGACGCCGGGCGGATGGTGTACCTGCGCGGCGCCATCCCGCTCCGCGACGAGGCCGCCGAGCAGCGCGCGGCGCAGCAGCTCCGCGACGAGCTGGACCTGGTGCCCGGCCGGCGCGCCACCGTGACCGGGGCGGAGGCGGCGCGCTTCGCGGACAAGCTGCGGCGGTGGCGCGGCGCGCTGGCCGGCGACGCGGCCGGCGTGGTCAGCCCGGACCTGAAGCTCCGGCCATCCCTCCGCGTCACCTCCGAGGCCGGGCCCGGCGGCGCCCCGGCGCTGCGCGCGCAGCTCGACTTCCAGGTGGAGGGCGCTTCCGGCGCGCCCGGGGCCGTGGACGCCGAGGCGGTGATCCGCGCCTGGCGCGAGGGCCTGGGCCTGGTGCCGCTGGAGGGCGGCGGCTGGGCCCCGCTTCCGCGCGCCTGGCTGGACCGGCACGGCGAGCGCGTGGCGTCGCTGCTGGCGGCGCGGCGGGAGGACGGGCGGGTGGAGAACCACGCGGTGCCGGAGCTCCTGGCGCTCTGCGACGCGCTGGAGCACCCGCCGCCGCCCGGCCTGGATCGGCTGCGGCCGCTCCTGGAGGGGTTCCAGTCGCTGCCGGAGGTGGAGCTCCCCGCCGACCTCACCGCCACGCTGCGGCCCTACCAGCGGGAGGGCGCGCGGTGGCTCTCGTTCCTCCGCGGCGCCGGGCTGGGCGGCATCCTCGCGGACGACATGGGCCTGGGGAAGACGGTGCAGGCGATCTGCGCGCTGGGGCCCGGTTCGCTGGTGGTGTGCCCCACCAGCGTGCTGCCCAACTGGGAGGCGGAGCTGGCGAGGTTCCGGCCCCGGTTGAAGGTCTGCTCGTACCACGGCGTGGGGCGCGCGCTGGATCCGTCCGCGGAGGTGACGCTCACCACCTACGCGCTGCTCCGCCTGGACGCCGCCGCGCTGTCGGAGAAGCCCTGGAGCGCGGTGGTGCTGGACGAGGCGCAGGCGATCAAGAACCCGGACAGCCAGGTGGCGCGGGCGGCCTTCGGGCTGAAGGCGGAGCTCCGGGTGGCGATGACCGGCACCCCGCTGGAGAACCGCCTGGAGGACCTCTGGAGCCTGATGCACTTCGCCAACCCCGGGCTGCTGGGCGGGCGTCGCGACTTCGAGGAGAAGGTGGCGGAGCCGGTGGCGTCGGGGCGGCCGGAGGCGGCTGCGGGGCTGCGCGCGCGCATCCGCCCGTTCGTGCTCCGGCGGCTCAAGCGCGAGGTGGCGGCCGACCTGCCGCCGCGGACGGATTCGGTGCTGAGGGTGGCGCTGGGCGAGCGCGAGCGCGCCGTCTACGACGCCGTCTTCGCCGCCACCCGAGCCGAGGTGGTGTCGCTGCTGGAGCAGGGCGGGAGCGTGCTCAAGGCGCTGGAGGCGCTGCTGCGGCTGCGCCAGGCGGCGTGCCACCCGGCGCTGGTCCCCGGCCAGCAGGCGGGGTCATCCTCCAAGGTGGAACTGCTGCTGGAGGAGCTGAGCGAGGCGGCGGCGGACGGCCACAAGGCGCTGGTGTTCTCGCAGTGGACGTCGCTTCTGGACCTGATCGAGCCGGCGCTGAAGGGCGCGGGCCTGGCCTTCGAGCGGCTGGACGGGTCCACCGCCGACCGCGGCGGCGTCACTGCGCGCTTCCAGGCCGAAGGCGGCCCGCCGGTGATGCTGATCTCCCTCAAGGCCGGCGGCACCGGGCTGAACCTGACCGCCGCCGACCACGTGTTCCTGATGGATCCGTGGTGGAACCCGGCCGTGGAGGAACAGGCCGCTGACCGGGCCCACCGCATCGGCCAGGAGCGGCCGGTGCTCGTCTACCGGATGATCGCGCAGGGAACGGTCGAGGAGCGGATCCTCGCCCTGCAGGACAAGAAGCGCGCGCTGTTCGACGCGGCGCTCGGCGACGCGGCCGGCGCCGCGGGCATCACGCGGCAGGACCTGCTGGCCCTGTTCGACTGACGATGGACGGCGCGACTACTTCCCGCCGCCGAACATGCCGGCGAACTGCTGGACCATCGGCATGATCTTCTGCAGGAAGTCGGGCGCCTTGCCGAGGAGGCCGAGCAGCTTCTTCAGGAAGCCGCCCTTCTTGCCGCCGCCCTCCGCAGCCCCGGCCCCGCCCCCGCCGCCCCCGTCCGCGGCCTGAGCCGCCGCGCCGCCGCCGCCACAGCCACCCGCGCTCCCGCACCCGCTCGCGCCGGCCGCCTTCTGAGCGGCGCCCCCGCCGTCGAAGCCGTCCTTCTGGAACAGCCCCCGGAGGCCGCCCCCGCCGCCGCCCGGACCGCACGCCCCGCCCGCGCACCCCGCGCCGCCCTCGGCCGCCCCGCCCATCGCCCGCATGATGCCGCCGCCACCGGCGCCACCGCCGCCAATACCCAGGATTCCCATTTCTGTGCTCGCTTGAATGTAGAGGGCTCCAGTCCCTCGAACGAAGTCACACCGTAGCAACTGAAATGCCACGTACGCCTACAGCGGCGACATTGTGATTTTCATGTGTTGGGCGACTTCGCGGTGTCAGGCGGAGCGAACGCCCCGGGCGCGCGCACTCCAATTGTATTCAATTCGGTCAATCGCTGTTGGCGCGAGACACATGCGACACATGAAACACCAAAACAAAGCGCGCGCCCCCGGAGATCCGGAAGCGCGCGCGGGTGTTTTTCACGATGCGACGGCGCCTACTTCGCGGGCGCGCCGTTCAGGGACGCGGCCACCGCCTTCATCCCCTCAAGCAGTTGCTCCAGGAAGGTCTTCTTCTTCTTCGTCTCCTCCGTCCCACCCGCCGCCCCACCCTCGCCACCGCCCATCGCGCTCGCGGACCGCGAGCTGCCGCTCCCTCACCCACCCCCGGATGCGCACTGGAAGCTGTCGCGCGAGAACATGTCGCGCATGCTTCCAGGTC
>DATBSS010000547.1:0-2234 GCA_036559665.1 Myxococcaceae bacterium | reverse complement strand
TCTTGTGGATGGCGCCCGTGTAATAGAGGATCCGCTCGGTGGTCGTGGTCTTGCCCGCGTCGATGTGGGCCATGATCCCGATGTTCCGGTAACGTTCGAGGGGGTATTCGCGAGCCATGGGCGCGCATCCTCGCTCGGGATTTGATGCCGCGGAAGCCGACTTGTGACGTGCGGGCGGTTGCCGGTCGCCGGGGAGAGGGCCGGGCTACCAGCGGTAGTGCGAGAAGGCCTTGTTGGCCTCCGCCATCTTGTGCGTGTCCTCGCGCTTCTTCACCGCGTTCCCGCGGTTGTTGGCGGCGTCCATGATCTCGCCGGCCAGCTTCTCCTCCATCGTCTTCTCGCCGCGGGCCGCCGAGTACTGGATGATCCAGCGCATCCCCAGCGCCACGCGCCGGTCCTGCCGGACCTCTACCGGGACCTGGTAGGTGGCGCCGCCCACGCGGCGGGACTTCACCTCCAGGACGGGCTTGACGTTGTCCAGCGCCTTCTTGAAGGTCTTGAGCGGGTCTTCCTTGCCGCGCTCCTCGACCAGGGCGAAGGCGCCGTAGCAGACGCGTTCGGCGATGGACTTCTTGCCCTTGCGCATCAGGTCGTTGACGAACTTGGTGACGAGGCGATCCTGGAACTTCGGATCCGGGAGGATCTTGCGCTTGGCGACGACGCGGCGACGAGGCATCTGGAGGGTCTTCCTTGAAGCGTGAAGGTTAGGACGGCCGCTTGGCGCCGTACTTGGAACGGCCTTGCTTGCGGCCCTGCACGCCGACGGAGTCCAGCGTGCCGCGGATGATGTGGTAGCGGACGCCCGGCAGGTCCTTCACGCGGCCCCCGCGGATCATCACCACCGAGTGCTCCTGGAGGTTGTGGCCCACGCCCGGGATGTACGAGGTGACCTCGATGCCGTTGGTCAACCGGACGCGCGCCACCTTGCGCAGCGCCGAGTTCGGCTTCTTCGGGGTGGTGGTGTAGACGCGAGTGCAGACCCCCCGCTTCTGGGGGCACTCCTTGAGGGCGGGGCTCTTGCCCTTGAACTTCAGCTTCTCGCGACCAAGACGGACCAGCTGGCTAATCGTCGGCATTTACCTACCGGGCTTTGCAAAAAGGCGGCGCAGTATAGGGACCGCGCCCGGTGTGTCAAGCGCCGACCGATACGGAGGAATTTCGTGCCGGAACCTCTGCGACCGGCGAGGCCGCCGAGACGGCGGGGAGGCGGCGGAGCTCCAGCTCGCGCTCCAGCAGGGCGATCCGCTTCTCCAGCAGGGCGATCTCCTGGCGCGAGGTGTTCCGGCTGGACCACGCCATGGCCAGGGCCTCCACCACTGGCTTGAAGGCGAACCGGAGGGTGAACCCGGCGATGGGGATCAGCAGCGTCATCAGACCCAGGGTGGTGGCCACGACCGCGGGGACGTCGATAGGAAGGACTTCCATGGTGGCCCGGGTACGATCGAACCCTCCGGCCATTGCACCACCCGGACCCCAAAAAGGCGCAGACCGCCCGGGGAGAGAACCCTCTCCCGAGGCGGTCTGTGTCTGCCGCTCCTCCCGCTCTCTGGTTTGGACGGAGCGCCAGAACTCGCGTGACTGCGGAACCTACCCAGTGCACCGGGTGTGCCCGCAGGGAGCGCCCCTAACTGCCCGGAAAAGCTGGGCTGATGACTCCCCAAGGGGGTGTTACGTGTCACCTGCCGCGGTGACACCCCACTGTGACACCGGTGACACCCTTTTCCGGTTACGTCCGGAACTGCGCCAGGTCGATCTGGTACCGGCGCAGGTAGCGGTGGACCTGCATCCGGGCCACGCCCATGGCGCGGGCCACGGCGCTGATGTTCCCCTGGTGGCCGCGGAGGAGCTGGAGCAGCTCCTCGCGCCGGGCCAGGTCTTCCTCGGTGAGCGGCCGGGACCGCGGGGTCCGCTCCATGGTCCCCAGGACGTGCGGCGGCTCGGGCGCCTCCCCGCGCAGCAGCGGCGGGAGCTGGGAGCGCTCCACCCGCCCGCCCTGGGCCAGCACGCACGCCACCTCCAGGGCCTTCTCCAGCTCGCGCACGTTCATGGGCCAGCGGTGCTGGAAGAGAGAGCGCGCGGCGTCCGGGCTGAAGCTGACCTTCCTGGGATCGGTGGACACCCTGGGCACCAGCGCGGCGATCAGGATGCCCAGATCCTCCATCCGGTCGCGCAGCGGCGGCATGCGGACCTGGTGGCCCGCCAGGCGGGCGTAGAGGTCCCGGCGGAACTGGCCC
>DATBSS010000546.1:0-7541 GCA_036559665.1 Myxococcaceae bacterium | reverse complement strand
TCGAACCTAGATAGCCAGCTCCAGAGGCTGGCGTCCTGCCGTTAGACGATCCCCCAAGGACCGCACCGCTCTTCTACCTCGACTCCCTCTTCTTCGTGGAGTCCCCGCCCCGCTTTTTCCCAGGCTTCGGGCCATCCACGGGAGGGATCACATAGATCCGAACCTCATCGTTGCTCAAGTAAATGTTCAGTCCTTCGAAGCTCTTCCCTCCCGGGTTGGTGATGTGGACCGCCTTCACACCCGGTTGATTGACGATCTGTCGCCTGGGGAACGCTTGGATCGGGTACGCCGTCCGGTAGTACTTGAGGATTCCCTCGAAGTCTTCCTTCACCCGGTACCGGTTCTCCCCCACCTTCACCGCCCCATCCGGCAACTGCACCCCATTCACCACGTCCGCCCGGGCCACCCCTGCCGCCACCACGGCCACCGCCGCCAGTCCCCGGAGGGCCCGCCACCCGCTCATGGACGCCCAAGATAGGGGAACGCTGACACCACGTCCATCCACACCGCCACCACTCCGTGCAGCACGGCGCCGTACCAGAAGCTCCGCGTCCTCAGCGCCAGCACCCCCAGCGCCACGCCCGCCACCACCGCCCCCAGCGCCTCCACCTCCGGCTTCCCCAGGTGCATCAACACGAACGGCGCGGTGGGTACCAGGACGGCGCCCGCCCGCCCGAAGGCCGGCAGCAACCCGTTCAGCATCCACCCCCGGAAGAAGAACTCCCACCCGATGAAGTACGCGAAGTACGCCGCCTCGTACGCCGCGAACAGCGCCACCGAGGCCCGAGCATCCTTGCTCCCCGCCGCGCCCACCAGGTACGCCGCGTTCCCCGCCAGCGGGTACTGCCCCTTGAAGGCCGCCGTCCTCGACGCCAGCCACACCACCGGCAGCATCACCGCCAACAGCGCCCCGGCCAGCCGCACCCCCACCGACCAATCCCCCAGCCCCATCCCGTACGACCGGGTGAAGCTCCCCCCGGTCGCCCGAGCGAGCAGCAGCGGTGCCGCCAGGTAGAGCACCAGGCTCATCCCGTACCACCAGAAGTACGGCAGCGCGCCCGCCACCCCGGCCAGCCGGGTCCCTTCCCCGACCCACGCCAGGTGCTGCCGGAAGAACGACGTCGACCCCTGGTGATGGGAGATCACCAAGAGCGCGCTCCCGCCGCACAGGATCACCGCCGGCTCGCCGCCCAACCCCCGCAACAGCTCACCCGCGGCGCGGCGAAGCCTCCTCACGCCCGCGCCAGCGCCGCGTCAATCCGCTTCAACGCCTGCTCCCGCCCCACCAGCTCCAGCGTCTCGCCGATCCCGGGGCTCGCCGTGTTCCCCGTCACCGCCACCCGCACCGGCTGCGCCACCTTCCCCATCCCCACCTTCAGCTTCTCCGACACCTGCTTCACCACCTCGTCCAGCCCCGAGGCCGTCCACCCCCCCGCCGCCTCCAGCGCCGCCCGCACCTCCGCCAGCACCGCCTTCGACTCCGCCCCCAGGTGCTTCTGCGCGGCCTTCTCGTCCACCACCACCCCGTCCGAGAAGAAGTACCCGGCCATCTCGGCCATCTCCTGCAGCGTCCTCGCCCGCGCCCGCAGCGCCTCCACCAGCCTCGCCAGCCGCCGCCCGTCCTCCCACACCCGGAACCCCTTCGCCTCCAGGAACGGCACCAACCTCGCCGCCACCACCGCCGGGTCCAGCTGCTTCAGCCACTGCTGGTTCACCCACAGCAGCTTCTCCGGGTTCCACACCCCGGACACCGACCCCACGTGGTCGAAGTCGAACCACTCCTTCATCTGCTCCCGGGAGATCACCTCGTCGTCGCCGTGGGACCACCCCAGCCGGACGACGAAGTTGAGCAGCGCCTCGGGGAGGATGCCGGTCTGCTTGTGGAGCATCACGTCCGCTTCGGGGTGCTTGCGCTTGCTCAGCTTCTCCCGGTTCGGCCCGAGGATGAGCGGGAAGTGGGCCATCTCCGGTGGCGTCCACCCGAACGCCCGGTACAGCATCAGCTGCGGGAACGTGGAGTTGACGTGCTCCTGCCCGCGACCCACCAGCGTCATGTCCATCAGGTGGTCGTCGATCACGCAGCCGAAGTTGTAGAGCGGGATCCCATCCCCCCTCAGCAGCACCGCGTCATCCAGGTCCGAGTACTCCTTCGAGATCGTCCCCAGCACCTTGTCCTGCAGCACCACCGTGCCTGGCCCGGAGGGCATCTTGAACCGCACCACCGAGGGCATCCCGGCCGGCGCGTCCGTCCGGTTCCGGCACGTCCCCTCGTACTTGTACGTCCCCTCTCCACTCGCCTTCTCGACCGCCGCCCGCCTCGCCCGGATCTCCTCCGGCGTGCAGTAGCAGCGGTAGGCGTGCCCGGCGCGGATGAGCTGCTCGGCATGCTCCCGGTACGTGTCCAGCCGCTTCGTCTGGAAGTATGGCCCGGCCTTCCCCTCCTTGCCCGGCCCCTCGTCCCAGTCGATCCCCAGCCACCCCAGCGCGTCCAGGATGGCCTGCAGCGACTCGGGGGTGGACCGCCCCTGGTCGGTGTCCTCGATGCGGAGGATGAAGGTGCCCCCGTATCGCCTGGCGTACAGCCAATTGAACAGCGCGGTACGGGCGCCGCCGATGTGGAGGTAGCCCGTGGGGGAAGGGGCGAAGCGGAGTCGTGGGACCGTGGACATTGGGCGGGCGGTGTAGGCGAAGGCGCGCGGATGGGCGCTGCGCTAAATTAGCGTCCGGCCGGACCTGCCTGGGAAATTTCTGATCATGAACGAGCGACGTTGGAGAGGGGCGGCGCGGTGGCTCGCGGTGCTGGCGGGGGTGCTCTGGCTCCCGGCGGGCGCGACCGCCGTGCTGGGCGTGGACCTGGACCAGCTCACCCGCCAGTCCGACCTGGTGGTGCGAGGGGTGGTCAAGTCGAAGGAGAGCCGGTGGTCCGGAGACGGCCGCCGCATCCTCACCGACGTGCAGATCGCCGTGAACGAACCCTTCAAGGGCTCCCCCTCCCGCACGATCACCGTGCAGCAGCCGGGGGGCGTGGTGGGGGACATTGGCCAGCGCGTGGACGGGATGGCCTCGTTCGAGCCCGGCGAGGAGGTGGTGCTCTTCCTCGAGCGCTACGGCCCGCAGCACTTCCAGGTCACCGGCGCCGCCCAGGGCAAGTGGCGCGTCGAGCGCTCGAGCGACGGCACCCGCGCCTACGCCGTGCCCGACCGCGGCGCGGACGCCGAGCTCGTCGACGCCGGCGGCCAGCCCGTCAAGAGCCGCTTGAAGCCCCTGGAGCTCTCCGAGCTGCGCGACCGCGTGAAGGCCGCCTCCACCCCGGACAAGCTCCCCAGGAGCCGCCAGTGAGCGCCGCCGTCCTCCTCGCGGCCTCCCTCGCGCTGGCCGCCGACGGAGGCGTCCCGGGGTTCGTCCGCGCGAACATCTCCGAGGTCGATCCCACCCTGGGCTGCCAGTACTGGCAGGACACGCAGATCAACTGGGTGCAGGCGTCCACCGGCAACACGGGCGACTCGCCCACGCCCGGCGACACCGAGCTCACCGCCGTCGCCGCCGCCTTCGGCTCCTGGCAGGCGCAGGCCGCCGCCTGCGGCAACTTCACGCTCCTCGAGCAGACGCGCACCCCCAACCGCATCACCGGCTACGACCAGCAGACCCCCGGCAACAACCAGAACCTGGTGCTGTTCCGCCCCAAGCTGTGCAGCATGGTGGCGCCGAACGGCGACGCCTGCTTCAGCCAGGGGACGTGCGGGAACAAGTACGACTGCTTCCAGTACGCCTCCGGCAACATCGCCATCACCACCACCACCTTCAGCACCCGCACCGGCCGCATCTTCGACGCCGACATCGAGATGAACGCCAGCAAGGTGCTCACCGCGGTGGATGCGCCGCCCTGTCCGCCGAACCTCCTCTCGCAGAGCTGCGTGGCCTTCGACATCCAGAACACGCTCACCCACGAGATCGGCCACTTCATGGGCCTGGCCCACGACCCGAGCACCGAGTCGACGATGTACTTCAGCGCCTCCCCCGGCGAGCTGAAGAAGCGCGCGCTCGACCCGGGCACCCAGCAGTTCGTCTGCGACGTCTACCCCCGCGGCCTGCCGTCGCAGCCGTGCGTCGTCCGGGCCGTCACCAACAACGACCCCATGCCGGCGTCGGCCTGCTCGGCGATGCCGGGCGCGGCGATGGCGGTGGCGGCGCTGGTGGTCCTGCTGATCCTCCCTGTGCTCCGGCCCGTGCCGGCGTCCCGGCGGGGTCGCCGGCGGGGCGGGCCGGCGTAGCGCTTCGCCCATGCGCGCGGCGGCGAGGATGGCGATCTGCGCGGCGGCGCTGCTGGCCCCGGCCGGCGCGCGCGCGCAGTTCCGGGTCGTGGACGGGTACCCGTACCTGCGCACCACCGTGCCCGGCAGCGACCAGTGCCTGGCCTGGAACGCCCGCGAGATCGTCTACCAGGAGGACTCCGCCGGGAGCGTCCGCACGCCGGGCAACGCCGAATTCGCCGCCATCGAGGCCTCCTTCGCCACCTGGCAGGCGGTGTCCGATTCGTGCAGCGACCTGAAATTCACCAAGGGCGCGACGCTGACCAATGCCCCGGTCGGCTTCCTCAAGGACGGACCCAACGAGAACGTGGTGATCTTCCGCGAGGCCGCCTGCCGCGACCTGGTGCCCGCCGACGATCCCTGCTTCGACGCGGGCGACTGCGCCAACCGGTACAACTGCTGGGACTACCCGGACTTCACCATCGGGCTGACCACCACCACCTTCAGCTTCAGGTCCGGCAACATCCTGGACGCGGACATCGAGCTGAACACGTCGCCGCACTTCGACGGCAGCTACTTCCTGTTCACCACGGTGGGTTCGCCGCCCTGCCGGCCGGAGAGCCAGGCGGTGGACTGCGTGGCCACCGACCTGCAGAACACGCTCACCCACGAGATCGGCCACCTCGTCGGCCTGGGCCACGTGGTCCCCGAGGACGCGCGCCTCCGCTCCACCATGGAGCCCACCGCGGACATCGGGGAGACCACCAAGCGGGTGGTGGACATCGGCTCGGCGCAGGCCTTCTGCGACACGTACCCGCGCAACCTGCCGGCCACCTCCTGCGACGACCTGGGGCTGATCACGCGGCGGGTGATCGCCCACAACCGGGGCATCCCCGGGCTCGGCTGTTCGGCGGGGGGCGCCCAGTCCGTGCCGGGGGGCGCGGTTGGAACGTGGCTCGCGGTGATGGCCTGGGGCATGCTTCGCCGCCATGCACGATCCCTCGCTCGTCGCCGAGGCCCTGGCGGAGCTGCCGCCGGACGTCGCCAATAGCCCGCTCTTCAACGGAGACCTGGCCCCAGTCCCCACGGCGCGCCGGAACTGGACCACCTACAACTTCGCGGCGCTGTGGATCTCCATGGCCCACTGCATCCCCACGTACATGCTGGCCGGCGGGCTGGTGGCGGTGGGGATGAACTGGTGGCAGGCGCTGCTCACCATCGGCCTGGGGAACGTGATCGTCCTGGCGCCCATCCTCCTCAACGCGCATCCGGGTACGCGCTACGGAATCCCGTTCCCGGTGCTGGCGCGGTCGTCGTTCGGGACGGCGGGGGCGAACGTGCCGGCGGTGCTCCGGGCGATCGTCGCCTGCGGGTGGTTCGGCATCCAGACCTTCATCGGCGGCGAGGCGCTCAAGACCTTCGTGGTGGCGCTCTGGCCGGATTACGCGCACCTCGGTGGGACGACGCACGTGCTGGGCTTGCACCTCTCCAGCGCGCCCACCTTCCTCCTCTTCTGGGGCCTGAACATCTGGATCATCTACCGCGGGATGAACGCGGTCCGGGTGTTCGAGAACTGGGCGGCGCCGATCGTGCTGGTGATGGCGGCCGTGCTGATGGTGTGGGCGGTGGGGCGGGCGGACGGGTTGGGGCCCATGCCCTCGCAGCCGTCGAAGTTCGAGACCTTCGGCGCGTTCTGGAAGGTGTTCGTGCCGTCCCTCACCGGGATGATCGGCTTCTGGGCCACGCTCTCGCTCAACATCCCGGACTTCACCCGGTTCGGGAAGGGCCAGCGCGAGCAGATGCTGGGGCAGACGCTGGGGCTGCCCACCACCATGGTCGCGTTCTCGGCGATGGGCGTGATCATCACCAGCGCGGCGCAGGCCATCTTCACGGGGTTGCCGGCGTCTGAATTGTGGGACCCGGTGAAGATCCTCGCGCTGCTCACGTCCCCGGAGGCGCCGGCGGGGATGGCCGGGCCGGTGATCGCCTCGGGTGGGGTGCGGGTGCTGGTGGCGGTGATCGCGCTGTTCGGGGTCGGGGTGGCGACCGTCTCGGTGAACATCGCCGCCAACGTGGTGAGCCCGGCGAACGACTTCGCCAACCTGGCGCCCCGGCTGATCTCGTTCAAGACCGGCGGGTTGATCACCGGCCTGGTGGGGATCGTGATGATGCCGTGGAAGCTGCTGGCCTCCGCCGGCGCGTACATCTTCTCCTGGCTGATCGGCTACTCGGCGCTGCTGGGGCCCATCGCGGGGATCATGATCGTGGACTACTGGGTGCTGCGGAAGCGGGAGTTGGACGTGCCCGACCTGTATCGGACGGGTGGGCGATACGCGGGGGTGAACTGGCTGGCGGTGGGGGCGCTCGTCATCGGCGTGGCCCCCAACATTCCGGGGTTCCTCAAGGCAGCGGGCGCCTTCTCAGGGGAGCCGACCTTCTGGGACGACCTCTACGTGTACGCGTGGTTCACCGGGTTCATCCTCGCGGGTGGGTTGTACTGGGCGGGGATGAAGCTCCGCCCACCCCAGGCCGCCGCGGCGCCGGCGTCCCCGGCGTCGTAGCCGCGCCGCTTGACCTGGCGCAGATGGTACCTACCGAGAGTGCTCATGAAGGTGAGGCGGTGGTCCTGGAGCCCGCGAACGGGTGGCCGGAGGGCTACGTCGAGTCCTTCGCCGGGATCCCGGATGACTTCGCCCGGCCACCACAAGGCGGGACGGATGAGCTCGCCACGGTCACGGTCGGTTGACCGTGACGATGCTCACGATTCAAGAAGAAACGGTTCTGGCCTGGCGATTCACATCTTGATGATGAAGCTCACGTAAGCGTTCTGGGGGCGGGTTTCGTTATCACCGCCACCCCGTGATGGCGTGGCTGTGGGCACCGGCGGTCGCCTCTGGAGCAGAGCCGGATCAACTTCGGTTTAGCCTCCGATTCCAGAGCGCAAGATAACGTCGCCTGGGTGAGCGGTACGTGGTGTTTCCAGGGGCCATGAATGCGACCTATTGACGCGCTGCTGACGGCCGCCGTCCTGGCCGCCGGATGCTCGACGAGTCGCGTCGTCGCCAATACCTTCTCAAGTCCTGCGCCTCAGGGGCAGCCCTCGACGACCGGCGAAGCGCCCACGGTTGGGACCTGGGGGGACGATCCACACTGGATCGATCCAGATGATTTCTTCATCTTCGACCAGGGGTACAACAACCTCTACGTCGCCAAGATCGCGACCCATCCGTCGAAGGAGACGGAGATGCGGGGGGAATTCATCTTCGTCCGCAGCGGCAAGAAAACATGGTC
>DATBSS010000545.1:0-2343 GCA_036559665.1 Myxococcaceae bacterium | reverse complement strand
AACCGGAAGATGTCCTTCAGCGTGAACGACATCTTCCACAGCGAGTCCACGTGGCTGATGTCGAACGTCTGGGTCTTGTTGCCGACGGTGATCTTCACCTTCCCCTGGTCGGCGTTGCCCTCGACGATCACGTCCGGAATCGTCTTCTCCACGTACTCCAGCGCCGAGATCATCATCTCGCGCGGCTTGATCCGCTTCGGGTCCACGTAGTGGTCCTTCACGTAGAGGATCACTTTGGTGAACACGCGCGGGTTGGAGAGGTCGTGCTGCGGCTTCTCCACGCCGGCGCGGAAGTCGCCGTTGCCGCCGGGACCGGCGACCGCCTGGCTCAGCATCACCGGGAGCGGCGCGCGGTCCTGGCCGACGAAGGCCCAGGCTCCGAGCAGCAGAGAGATGGTCAGCACCCGGCGGAGGAGACGTGGCATTGAGAGGAACCAGAAGTCAGTGGCCCGGATCAGGGCTTTCGAAGAACGGCCAGGATGGGAAAAAGTTCTGAGGCGTCTAGGACTTTGCTCGACGGACACTAATCATGGCACACCTGTGCTTCAAGGCGACCGCAGGGATCTGCAACCCTGGTGCAGCGGGCTGATTCCCTACCTGGTGGGAGCCGGGAGATCGCCGGACTGGCGCAGGGCGCGGAACAGCAGCGTCCCGGAGACCACCGCCACCGGGATGAAGAACAGGTTGAGGATCGGCACCCACAGCAACACGTAGACCGCGGCGCCGAATCCCAGGGACAACGACAGGCGACGAAAGACCACACCGCGCACCTGCCGGAACGCGTAGAGGTGCCGCGCCATTGGCGCATCCAGGTACTCGGTCGCCAACCAGGCCATCGTCCACGCGGTGCCGAGCACCGTCCAGAGCACCGAACCGGCCACCGGGACCAGGTGCAGCAGGAACAGGGCCGCGTGCCCGGCGAGCAGGATGGCGATGCGCGCCAGCGTGTGGCCAATGGAGGTGATGGATTCGGACAGCATCCTGCCCAGCGAGAAGGGCTTGGGCTGGTGGTCGCCGCAGAGCGCCTCGGTGGCCTCGGAGAGCGGGTCCTGCAAGGGGGCCAACAGCAGCACCGGCACCGTGTTCATGGAGATGAGGGTGAGCAGCGAGAAGGTCACCAGCCAGAGCAGGCCCCACAGCCATTCGCCGGGGCCGGAGGCCGGGCGGTGGACGGCGCGCTCCAGCAGCGGGGTGGTGAACCGCCACCACGCGGCGACGGCGCCGATCAGGCTGATCAGGGTCACCACTGAGGCCAGGAGCGACAGGCCGAAGAGGCGGGGGGAACGGAAGATCAGGCGGAAGGCGGCGAAGGGGAGGCGGAGGCCGCGGGCGAAGTCCAGGGGGCTTCCGCGGGGCGGGATTGCTGGAATCGGTGAACCGGGCGTCATCCTCGTTTATATACGCCCTCCCCCCGCCGTCCCTTGCGGCTGACCGTGCTCCTCCATGTCCCTCGACACCGCGCGCGCCGCTGAGACCCCGCTGAGTGGGACGGCGGACCTGCTGGCGTACTTCCGCAGCGCGGAGAAGCCGCGCGACACGCACAAGCTGGGGCTGGAGCACGAGAAGCTGCTCTTCCTGGGCGGGACGCGGCCCCCGGGGCCGGTGCCCTACGAGGGCCCTCGCGGGGTGGGGGCGCTGCTGGAGTCGCTGGGTCCGTCCTACCAGCCGTACCGCGAGCGCCCGGACGGTCCGGCCATCGCGCTCCAGCGCGGAGCGCTCACGGTGTCCCTGGAGCCGGGCGGGCAGTTCGAGCTGTCCGGCACGGCGGGCCGCACCGCGCGGGAGCTGCACCGGGAGAACGTGCAGCACCTGGACGAGGTGGGGCGCGCGGCTGCGGGGCTGGGGATCCGGGTGGCGGCGTTCGGGTACCGGCCGTTCGGGGTGGTGGGCGAGATGCCCTGGATGCCGAAGACGCGGTACTCGCTGATGCGGCAGAGCCTGGGGGAGCGCGGGAAGTTGGCGCTGGACATGATGCTGATGACCGCCACCGGCCAGGTGTCGCTGGACTGGGCGGACGAGGCGGACTGCGCCCGGAAGGTGTGCGCGGTGGCGCGGGTGGCGCCGCTGATGGTGGCGCTCTACGCGAACAGCCCGTTGGTGCGGGGAGCGCCGTCCGGGAAGATGTCGTTCCGGTCGCGGGTCTGGGAGGACGTGGACCCGGCGCGGTGCGGGTACCTGCCGTCGATGATCGACGGGAGCTTCTCGTACCAGGCGTACGTGGAGTGGGCGCTGGACGCGCCGATGCTGTTCCTCCGCCGCGGCGGGGAGTACCGCGCGGTGGGGATGACCTTCCGGGAGCACATGCAGCGCGGGTTCGAGGGGCGGCCGGCGACGATGGAGGAC
>DATBSS010000544.1:0-15442 GCA_036559665.1 Myxococcaceae bacterium | reverse complement strand
GTGGTGGTGGACGTGGCGGTGGACCAGGGCGGCTGCATCGAGACCTGCCGCCCCACCACGCACGACCACCCGACCTACGAGGTCCACGGCGTCATCCACTACTGCGTGGCCAACATGCCCGGCGCCGTCCCCCAGACCTCCACCTTCGCCCTCACCAACACCACCCGCCCCTACGCGCGGAAGATCGCCGACCTGGGCCTCCAGGAGGCCATCAAGCAGGACCGCTCCCTCGCCAAGGGCCTCAACGCCTACGACGGGCACATCACCTACGAGGCCGTCGCCAGGGACCTCGGGTATTCCTACGTCCCGATTTCCGACGCCATTGGCGGCAAGAAGTAGGTGTGCTGCCTACTCCGCCTGGTCCCCCCGGGGGCGAGCAAGCGGAATACTCTGGCGACACGGGCGTTTGGACCATGACTCTCCCGGCTGGAGGGCCGGCGGGGGGGCGATGGTGGAAATCATTTCCGTGGCTAGATTGAACAGCACGGAACAGAAACCCACCAGGCGCCGTCGGACCGTTACGCCATGCTCGATCTTCGTCAGAACAATCAATCCAAGGCCGAGTTCGAGGAGCTCGCGCTCTCTCACCTCGACCCCCTCTACTCGGCGGCCCTGCGGCTGACCAAGAACGAGCGGGACGCCGAGGACCTGGTGCAGGACACCTGCATGCGGGCCTACCGCTTCTTCGACAAGTTCGAACGCGGGACCAACATCAAGGCCTGGCTCTTCAAGATCCTCACCAACACCTTCATCAACCGCTACCGCCGGAAGGTCAAGGAGCGGAGCGTGGTGGAGGGGGTGGAGCGGGAAGCGGTGCACGACCAGTTCGTGTCGCGGGACGCGACGGACTTCGCCGCCAACCCGGAGCAGTACTTCTTCGACCGTCTGCTTTCGGACGACGTGCTGCGCTCCATCGACGCGCTGCCCATCGACTTCCGGCTGGTGGTCATCCTGGCCGACCTCCAGGAGTTCTCCTACAAGGAGATCGCCGAGATCCTGGAGTGCCCGGTGGGGACGGTGATGAGCCGGCTGTTCCGGGGGCGCAAGCTGCTGCAGAAGACCCTGCGCGAGTACGCCGAGGGCCAGGGGGTGCTGTCCAAGTCCGCGGAAGGCGGGCCTGGCCAGGTCTCCCAGCTCGAAGAGTACAGGCGCAGGAAGAAAACAGCGTAAATTGGGGTTCTCGGCGCGTTCCGAAAGCCGGGACAGCCGCCCCCAGCGCGCATGAACTGTAGCGACCTCCAGCACGTCCTGTATCCGTTCCTCGACGGGGAGTACGGCCCCGAGGAGCGGGTGGAGATCGACGATCATCTGGCGGGCTGCGCGGACTGCGCACGGCGGGTGAACCTCGAGTCGAAGTTCCGGGACCTGATCCGGGCCAAGGCGTCGCCCCGGCGTCCCTCCGGCCCCAAGGCCTCCTCCGGGCTCAAGCGGCGGTTGATGGCCGGCTTCCGGCAGGAGCGCCAGCGCCGGGCCCAGCAGCGCCTGCTCAAGGTGGGCGCAGTGGCGGCGGTGGCGCTGGCCGCGGGCGGGAGCTATGCCCGCTGGCACGCGTCCTCGCGCAACCCCTACCAGGAGGACGCCGCGCTGCATCACGCGCGCGGCCTGCCGCTGGAGATCAAGGACGCCCCGCCGGAGGTGGTGGAGGCGTGGTTCGGGGACAAGCTGGACCACCGGGTGCCGGTGCCGCAGCTGCACAACTTCATGGTCGCCGGGGCGCGCCTGTCCAACGTGAAGGACCGTCCGGCCGCCTACATCCGCTATGACACCCCCGGCCTGCTGAGCCCGTCGCCCCGCCGGGTGGGGCTGTTCGTCTTCGGCGACGCGGAGGGGAGCGTGGACGCGCCGGCCTTCCCGCGCATCGAGCTGGAGCAGCACCGCGGCTACAACGTGGCCATCTGGCGGCAGGGGGAGATCGTCTACCAGCTCGTCTCGGACCTCCAGGAGGAGGACATCCGCCGGATGGTCACCTCCGGAGAGGGTGGTAGTCCCTCCAGGCGGCCCCCCTCCCCGATCCCCGAGCTGAACGTCCAGCCAGCGTCGCTCCGGCAAGGGCCGTAACCCCACGAAACCCGGTCATTGGTTTGACGGTCCCCAGGGGCGTCGGTAGCCTCGGCCCGAGATTTCCATGTCAAAGAGAATTTTGATCGTCGAGAGCGACGGCGGCGTGTCCAGCGCCATGCGCTCTGCGCTGGAGGCGCGCGGCTTCAGCGTCGAGGAGACCACCGACGGCAAGGGCGCGGTGGAGCGGATCCGCGGCGATCGGCCGGAGCTGGTGCTCCTGGCGGTGGACCTGTCCGCCGGCCAGAACGGCTACCTGATCTGCGGCAAGCTCAAGAAGGACGATGACCTGAAGGCCACGCCGGTGGTCATCGTCGGCAACCCGGACGGCTTCGCCCAGCACAAGAAGCTGAAGACGCGGGCGGACGAGTACATCGCCAAGC
The DNA here is from genome assembly GCA_036559665.1 of Myxococcaceae bacterium. Classification (GTDB taxonomy): domain Bacteria; phylum Myxococcota; class Myxococcia; order Myxococcales; family Myxococcaceae; genus DASRBA01. The sequence goes on along the minus strand of DATBSS010000544.1, from coordinate 13,001 downwards.
CGGTGGACATGGACGGCATGGTGGAGCGCGTGGGGACGCTGATCGGCTTCCCCGAGCCCGCCGAGTCCGCCGTGCTCGACGACGACTCGCTGGGCCTGGGCGAGCTGGTCGACGAGGAACCCACCAGCGTCGGCGGCACGCCGCTGGCCATGGGGGGGCAGGAGGAGACGGTCGCCGGGGACCCGGAGCTGGACGCACTGGACGCGGCCTTCGACGACATCCGCGAGTCGCCCCCGGACGCGAAGGCGGACGCCGAGTCGGGCGGCGAGGCGCTGGCGGTGGTGGAGGAAGAGGAGCCGGTCAGCCTCGAGGAGCTCCCCGAGGACGAGCCCCCGGCCGGGGAAGAGCCGGTGGTGACCGGGGACGAGCCCGCGGGCGACGCCGGGCTGTCGGCCCTGGACGACCTGGGCGGCGGCGCGGATGAGTCGCTCGCTCCCGAGTGGAACGAGCCGGCCGCGGAGGCGCCCGCGGCCGAGGAGGAGGAGCTCCAGCCGGAGCCTGAACCGGAGCCGGAGCCGGAGAAACCGGCCCCCCCGCCCCCGGCGGCGGCGAAGCCGGTCACCCCACCCCGCACCGCGAGCGCCACGCCGGCTGCCTCCCGGACGTCCACCGCGCCCGCCGCCCCCAGCGCCGCCGATGCGGCCGAGCTGCGCACCCTGCGCGCCAAGGTGACCGAGCTGCAAGGGTCGCTGGACGAGGCGAACAGCCGCGCCGCAGAGGCCGAGTCCCGCGCCGTCCAGCTCCAGTCCGAGGTGGACGCCAGGACCGCGGAGGCGGAGGCGGCCCGCTCCTCCGGGAGCAAGAACGACAAGGAGGTCTTCGCGCTCAAGGAGGCCTCCAACCGCAAGGACAAGGAGATCCTCCGGCTCAAGACGGAGATGAACGAGAAGGACAAGGAGATCGTCGAGATCCGCGACCGCGAGATGTCGCTGGAGCAGACGATCTCCGAATCCTCCGGGGAGACGGCGCGCAAGGACGCGCAGATCAAAACGCTCACCTCCAAGGCGGACCAGATGGCGGCCGACCGCCGCCGCGTGGACGCCGAGCTGAAGGCGGCCAAGGACGAGGCGCGCTCCGCCAACGCCAAGCTGTCCGCCATGCAGCAGGACCTGGACGCCACCACCGCGCAGCTGGATCAGCTCCGCACCCAGATGGAGGGGGACCTCCAGGCGGCGCGCGACGAGGCGGCCCAGGTCCGGACCGAGCTGGACGAGGCGAAATCGGCGGGCGACGAGGCGCGCGCGGCGGCCGACGAGGCGCGGGCGGCGGCAGACGCCGTGCGGTCCGAGGTCGACGCCGCGCGGTCCGAGGTCGACTCTGCGCGGTCCGAGGCGGACGACCTGCGGAGCCAGAACGCGCAGCTCCAGGGCGACGTGGAGGCGGCGCGGGCGGCGGCGGCCTCCCAGAAGCAGCAGCTCGAAGAGGAGACCGCCCAGCTCAACAAGCGCATCGCCGAGCAGGAGGAGGCGGCCCAGCGGAACGAGGAGCGGGCCACCAAGCTCTACGCGCGCATCAAGGGCGACGAGAAGATGCGCGACAAGACGAAGAAGGCGCTCTCCATCGCCATGCAGCTGCTGGAGGAGCCGCAGGCCGAGGTCGGCGGCGGGTCGTCGGAAGAGGACGAGATCTCCGTCGCCTGAGCCCGGGGGCTGACAGGCCCTACGTCCGGGGTGACGGCTCCAGCAGCTCCGGGTTGGCGGCCAGGTGCCGCGCCAGCGCGTCCAGCATCCGCGCCTCGTCCTCGTCCGTGACCCGCTCCAGCGCCCGGTTGACCGCGCCGTAGATGGACGCCAGCAGCACGTAGATCCCCTCCGGCCTGTCGGCGGCAGCCTCCAGCGCGGCGCGGATCAAGGGGTGGTCCGGGTCCAGCATCGCCTCCCGGCGTTGCTCCCCGTAGCGGATGGGCGCGCCCTTCCCGCCCCGCCGGTGCAGGCGGATCCGATCCAGCTCCTTGGTGGTGAGCCGCCCCAGCGCGTCCGCGCGCAGCAGGGCCGCCTCGCACCGGAGCCGGTCCAGGCCCCGCGCCAGCGGGCTGTCGTCCTCGGGCTCGGCGCGGGCCTGCGCGTCGCGCCAGGCGTCCTGGTCGTGGATCACCTCCACGCGCTTCACCCCCAGCACCTCGCCCAGCAGCATCACCCACTCCGAGGCCAGGTCCTCCGCCTGGAGCGCCAGCTCGCTCCCCGGGGGCACCTTGGCGCCCAGCACCGCCAGCCCGTTGCGCCGGAGCGCCTGGGCCGCCGCCGTCCGCAGTCCCACCCAGCGGCCCTCCGCCGCCCGGAACACCGGCGCGTCCGCCACCCGCTGCGCCGTCTCCGGGAGCCGGTCGAGCTGGGAGGCGTCCTTCATCCCCGCGTGCTGGAGGTAGCGGAGCACGTGGAGGACGGAGGCCTGGCGCTGGGCGGGCTCGAAAGCGGGCGAGACGCCGGCCAGCTTGAGGAAGAGCGCGTCCGCCTCCTCCTTCAGGTCCCGCCGCTGCTCCACCGTCAGCTCCGCGCTGCGCCAGGTGGGGTCCACCGGCAGCTCCGGGTGCTCCAGCGTGCCGGCCAGCGCCAGGCCGCCCATCACCGCCTGGGTGACGGCGATGCCCTCGCGCGCCAGCGTCACGCCGTGGCCCTCGGCGGCGTCGGCCGGGAGCGCCAGCTCGCCCCGGAAGCCGCCGGGGCGGTCCACGGACAGGCGCACCAGCGCGACGCCAGGGAACGCCAGTGACTGGAGCCGCCGCTGCGCCCGGGTCGCCTCCACGTCGCGCGCCGCCTGGAGGTCCGCGCTGAGGTCGTCCGTGCGGAACTGGAGGTCCGCCAGCAGCCCGAGGTTCGCCGCGTCCGCGCGGAGTACCAGGCGATCCGGGGGCGCGGCGGCCCCCAGCGCCGGGTCCACCACCGCCACCGCGCCGCGCCGGGAGACCTCCGCCAGCACCTCTCCCAGCCGCACCGGCTGGCCGGCCGCACCGGTGAACAACTCCAGGCCCGGCAGCGCTTCTGCCAGCGGCCCGGCGCTCCCGGACCGCCAGGCGAGCGCGGCGCGCGCGTAGGCCAGCCACCCCGGCGTCTCCCGAGAGTCCAGGCGCTTCACGACCGCGCGCTCCACGGCCAGGTCCACCGCCTGGCGCATCGCCTTGAAGGCGGCGTTGCGTCCGGCCTTCTGCCAGTCCTTCGCCGGGCTCAGCGCCGGGTCGTCCACCTTCGCCATCGCGCCCACCTCGTGCGGCGAGGTAATGGACTCCAGGAGCACGCCGTCCTTGAAGAGGGTGAGCTGGAGCTGGCCGCTCGGCTCATCCGGCCGGAGGGCCACCTCCCCGCGGCGCGGCGCCGGCAGCGGCTCGCGGAACGGCGACTGGAGCCCGACCTCGAAGCGCTCCCGGCGCGCCCGCTCCCGGCGCTCCTGCGCGGCGCGCACCTTCGCGCTCACGTCCTCCAGCGGGAGCGAGAGCGCAGACAGCAGCGGCCGCTCGCCGGGGCGGGGGCGCCAGACGGGCGGGCCGGGCTCCAGCAGCGCACCGGGGACCGAGGACCACCGCACCTCCCGGCGCTCGGCCTTGGCCTCCAGCAGCGAGGCGACCGGCATCGGCGCGCCGTCGCTGGCCTCCAGGAGGGGCACCTCCAGCAGCGGCGCCCGCGCCACCTTCCGGCGCGCCTGCCAGACCGCGAGCTGCAGCGCCAGCGGCCGGAGCAGCGCCTGTCCGTCCGCGGGGGTGGACTCCCACCGCGACGCCAGCCCGGCCGCCCGGAGGTCCAGGTGCTCCACCAGCTCGCGCACCAGGGCGTAGTAGGCGCGGTCGCGCACCACGTCCGTCTCGTCCGCGGTGGGGGTGAGCCGGTCGTCGTTGACCGCCACCGCGGCGCACTCCGGGAGCGCCTCCTCGTGCAACTGGCAGAGCGCCCGGCCGTGGTGGAACAGCTCGATCGTCCCGGTGCGGGTGGCGACCAGCGCGATCTCACCCTGGGCCGCCGATCCCGACAGGGGCACGCGCTCCAGGGCCAGGCCCGCGTAGGCGAACGCCTGCAGCTGGGGCAACGCCTCGCGCCGCCGGCGGGCCTCCAGCTCCGCCGCCACCTGCTGGGTCACGTTGGTGGACGTCCAGCGCGGCAGCATGGCGGCCACCGCCTCCGAGTCCACCACGACCACCGGGCCGCGGTTCGGGGTCCTCCCCGGATCGCGGGTGACGTAGGGCACCTGGCGGATCTCGTCGAAGTGGCGGACCGGGAACCACTGGCCCGAATCGCAGGGGACCAGCGGCCGCTCCAGCAGCGCCTGGCGCGCGTCGACCGGGAGCCGGGCGTCCAGGTTCTGGCCCAGGGCGCGGTAGACCAGGGCCCGCGTCTCCGGCCAGTCCCAGCGCTCGGCCCCCAGCAGAAGGAGCTTCAGCTCCGCCTCCTCCAGGGCGTCCTGCACCGCGCGCTCCAGGAGCGGAGGCACCGGCTCCACCGGGTCCATGGACCCTTCCGGCAGGTCCAGGGCCGCGTCCATCCCCAGCACCGTCTCCACGAAGCGCGACTCGAGGTGCCGGCCGTCCAGCGACAACTCCAGCTGCGTGCCCAGGTGGCGGGCCGGAGCGCCCACCTCGCCGCGGAGGCCGCCGGCCGCTTCCACGGGGACGATGAGTTGCAGGGAGGCGTCCACCTTCGGATCGGCGGTGGCGCGATGCTGGAACGCTTCGCGGTCGCGCCGGCGCCTCAGCTCCGGGACCGGATCCGCTCCCTCCACGCGCGCCACCTGCTTGAGCAGGGCGCCCAGGGTGGGGTCGGCATAGACGATCAGCATGTCCGGGTAGACCTCGTCCCCGACCGGCGTCTCCTGGATCCACAGGCGCCCGTTTCGCTGGCCCCATTCGGCCAGCGCGCGCAGCGAACGCGGCCCCTGCGAGGTGGAGATCACCGCCGCGCCTGCGACCGCCACTGCCAGGGGATCCAGGTCCTTTCGCCCCCGGAGCCCGGTGAGCTCGCGGTGGACGAAGCCGCGGAAGTACCGCCGGGCGGCCAACGGCCAGCGCGAGAGCTCCTTCCCGCCCAGCTTCTCCAGCAGCTGGCCCATCAGCGCGCGCTCCCCCCCGCGCACCACCTCGACCACCCGGTCGAAGGCCGCGTCGCGCAGCACCCCGGACCAGCCCTCGCGCGGCGTGAGCGACTCCGAGGCCACGGCGGCGGCGGCGTGGCCGTAGTGCGCCGTGAGGGAGACCTCCTCCACCAGGATGCCGCTGACGAACAGGCGCAGCTCCAGGCCGGAGCTCCCCTCCTCCAGCAAGCCCATCTTCCCGCGACAGTCGGCGCCGTCGATCTCCAGCGAGACCAGGGTGGGCCGGTGGTGATCCAGCGGCTCGGGGCCGGAGGCGATCCGCTGCCGGATGCGCGCCTCCTCGCGCAGGAGCTGCGTGACGTCCTGGACCCGGTCGTCGCCCAGGAGCCGCGCCAGCGGCCCCGCCTCCGTCCAGCGGGAGAGGGTCACCGCGGGCTCTCCGCTCAGCAGCGGGTGCGGCCACGGCTGCTCCACCTGCCGGATGAGCGGCCAGCCCAGGAGGTCTTCCAGCGAAGCGCGCCGCTCGGCCTCCCCCGCCAGCTCGTAGATGGGCGCGCCGCGCAGCGCCGCCGGCAACCGCAGCGCGTCCTCCGATTCGGCGGCGTTCACCGCATGCGCCACCAGCCAGCGCGCCAGCGCGCGCACGCCCTCGCGCAGGGGGCCCTCATGCTCCTCCACCGACTCCACCGCGCCGGCCACCAGCGCCGACCGGATGGCGCCCAGGAAGCGATCCAGCCGGATGCCGGCGTGGGGCTTGGCCCAGGCGGAGAGGGTGGGCGAAGGCGTGGCGATGTTGACGACCGCCACGGTCCCCGGCGGCAGGTCGTCCGGGCTCTCCACGAAGAGCAGCTTCCGCTCCAGCAGCACCCGCACCGTCGCGCGCGGGCCGGACCGCTCCAGCACGCCCGCCTCGCCGCTGAACCCGCGCCCCTTCACCACGGCGCGGACCAGGTACCGGGTGGGCGGAAGGGTCAGCTCCTCGCTCTCCTGGTTCTCCCAACGGCTGCGCTGCTCCAGCGCCGCCTCGCGGGCCGCCACCTCCTCCGCCACGTCCACCCGCGGCTTGCCGGGCAGCAGCTCCAGCACCCGCCGGTCGGTCTCCAGCAGCAGCACCGGGCGGGCGTAGGCTCCGGCCGGGTACGCGCGGGTGGCGTACCGGAGCGGCCGGCCGGCGGCGTGCTCGGCGCGCAGCTCGTTCACGGAGAACCACTCGCCGGAGGGGCCGGGGAGCAGCAGCGCGGAATCGACGATGCCGCGGATCTTCCCGGTGGCGCCGGCGGAGGCCTCCAGCAGCACCTCGCGCGCCTGCGGGTCGGGCGCGGCGCGCAGGCGCTGGGCCACCGCCGCCAGCAGCGGCTCCACCATCGCCTCCAGCGCCTGGAGCGCCTTCCGGTAGCGCGGATCGGTCAGCACCACGTCCGAGCCGGAGGCGTTCCGCTGGAGCTCCTCGTCGTGGACGGAGGCGAGGATGGGCGTCCTCAAGCCGTCCCAGCGGCGCTCGCAGATCTGCACCCCATGGAGATGGAAGCGAACCAGGCTCTGGCCCAGGCGCCGCCGCGGGAAGGCGGCCCAGAGCCGCATCCCGTCCTCCTCCCGCTGGACCTTCGCCAGCACCGGCTCATCGAAGGAGCGTGCCGGGCCGAGCGCCCGGTCGTTCATCGTCAGCGGGATGGGCAGCTCCCGGCACAGCTCGGCGATCGCCTTCCCTTCGCGCGAGCCGAACAGCGCGTCGCGCGCCACCCGCCAGGAGAGCCGGCCCCTCACGTGGATCCGGGTGCGCTGGGGCGACGGGAGCGGCGGGGCGCGGGAGACGGTGGCCCGCGCGCCGCCGTCCAGCTCCACCTGCCACTCGCCGCTCTGGACGCGCACCCACCGGGGCTGGAGCGCGAGCGCGCCCGCCACCCCCAGCGAGAGCAGGCGCGCGCGGCGGGCGTCGCGGTCGGCGCCGCCCATCAGCGCCTGCGCCAGCAGCTCCTTGAGGTGCGCGGGCGGGAACGGGTCCCCATCGAAGCTCAGCTCGAAGTCGTCGGAGTCGGTGCGGACGGTGGCCCAGCGCGCGCGGGAGACGACCGCGGCCCGGAGCAGCTCCAGCACGTAGTGGTGCGGGTCCGCCAGGCGGAACTGGCGGAGCTTCTCCAGCGCGCGGTTGGAGTCGATCCGGAAACGCCCGGCGTCCACCGGCGCGGCGCCGGCGCGGAGCTGGTCGACCAGGTCATCCGGGGGTGGCATGCAGGGTCCCGGCTCCGGCGAGCGCGCGTTCGGTGAGCTTCCAGTCCAGCTTCTCCCCCAGCGCCCCGGCCGCCACCGCCAGCCGGCGGACCAGGAGCAGCGCGGCCAGGTCCGGCGCGCGCGCGGCCAGCGTCACCGCCGCCGCCACCGAGGGCTCGCCGGTGTTGAGGCAGAGCATGCCCGGCCCCCCGATCTTGAAGGGCGAAGCCCCCGCCTCCTGGGCGAGGGTGGGCTTCCCGGCGCCTTCCACGCGGAGCGCGAGCTCCACCGCTCCCTGGCCGAAGGCGCGCCCCACCATCACCTCCGTCACCTTGGCCCCCGCCACGTGCAGCAGCTCGGCCGCGGCCCGGGCCAGCGCCTGGGCTTCCGGCCGGGTGTCCGGGCGCGCCACCACGAAGCGGGACGCGGCGGGCACCGCGGCCTCCACCTCCGGCATGAAGATGTGGGCGGCGGCCTCCACCACCGGGTCGGCGGGGACGCCCAGGAGAACCGCGCCGCCGGCCGATTCGATGGCCTCGGTGACCGGCCCGGGCTCCGGCGCGCAGAGCACCGCGCCGGCGCGGCGGGCCGTCTCCCGCACCGCGGCGCCGTCCACCGCCACGCCGGAGACGGACCGGAACCACAGCTCCTCGGGCCGGAGGCGGGAGGCCGCGAACACCAGCAGCGTGGCGTGGTCCTCCGCGCGCGCCGGGTCCCCCGCGGCCACCTTCAGGTCCACGCGCAGCCGGTCCAGCAGCGCGGTGTCCGCCAGGCGCTTCACCAGGGCGATGGCGCGTTCGAAGTGGCGGTCCCGGCGGACGTTGTCGCGGGTGAGGGTGTGCTCCAGGTAGCGGGAGAGAATCTTGAAGGTCACCCCCGGGACGAGGTCCTCCTCCAGCTCCATCAGGGTGAGGCCGCGGTTGTAGAGGCCCACCTTCGGCGGGTGGCGCGGGGAGGGACCGGCCACGATGTGCGTCCCCTCCTCCCGGTACTCGACCTGGAAGGGCGCCTGCACCGCGAGCGGTTCGCGCACCAGGGCGGACTCCGCCGGGGGGGCGCCGTCAGGGCCGCCGGCGGCGAAGGCCACGTCCGCCTCGGAGTGCCGGCACCAGGAGCGGACCGAACGCTCCGAGTTGGCGGCGAACTGGAGGTACTCGGAGGCGGTGAGCGCCTTGTGGAGGGTGACGGTGGTGCCCTCGACCGGGTCGGGGGACTCCAGCAACTCCCAGGTGAGGTCCGGCCTGAAGAGCAGCCGCCAGAATTCGCCGTCCTTGCCGGTGTCCACCACCACCGCGTCCGGCTCCGGCGCGAACACGCTGAGGAAGCCGATGCCGAACTTGCCGATCTTGGTGAGGTCGTTCTCCTTGCTGGAGCGGAACTTGGTGAGGAGGTAGTCGTCGATGACCCGGCGGTTCATCCCCTCGCCCCAGTCCTGGACCACGGCGGTGGCGGTCCCACGGGTGGCGCCTGGGGTGAAGCGGAGGCGCACCTCGATGCGGGCGGACCCGGCGTCGATGCTGTTCTGGATGAGCTCCCGGTAGAACGCGAACGGGTCGGAGAACTGATGGACCAGATCGCGGAGGAGATCGGCGTACGCGCCCACGGGTGGAGGTTAAACGGAGAGGCGTGACGCCGTCACCGGCTGCGCACCACCAGGCGGGCGCCGGCGGCGGCCAGCATCGCCCGGAGGGGCGCCTCCAGCTCGGGCGTGCAGACCAGCCGCCGCTCCTTCACCACCCGGTACCCCAGCTCCGCCCGCCGCGCCTCCACCCGCGCCCGCGCGTCCTTGGGCAGCGCGTCCCGGTAGAGGGAGGCCAGCGGGTCCAGGCAGCGGTCGCCGGGGACCGTGATGCCGGCGCGCTCCAGGGCGAGGTGGAGGAGCGCTCCGCCGGGGGCGGCGGCCAGCGCGGGCGCGGTCAACGGCGGGCCGGCCGCGCGGGCGGTGCAGAACGGGCCGAGCTGTCCGCGGACGACGTCCTCGGGGAGGAGGCCCGGGAGCTGGGCGAGGGCGAGCAGCGCCATCTCGGCGTCGCCGGAGGTGGCTTCCTCGACGGCGGTGGTGAGCCGGGGGTTGGCGCGGGAGAGGTCGCCGCGGATGAAGGAGACCTGGCCTTCGCCGCGCTGGAGGGCGATGACGGTGAAGCGCACCAGGCAGCCGGAGGCCGGGTCGACCAGGTCGCGCAGGAGCTGGACGCGGGAGGTGCCGCGGTCGCGGTGGATCAAGCGGACCTGGACGCGGTGGAGGGGCTCCAGCGGGGCCTCGAGAAGGGCGCGGAAGTGGGGGACGCGGTCCGGGAGGGCGGCGGCGTGCCGCTGGAGGAAGTCCGGCGCCAGCGCCTTCTCGGCGTCCACCTGGCTGAGCGACCGGAGGGACGGCAGGCCGGAGCGCGGGTCGATCTCCAGGCGGGGGCCGAGGAAGCGGAGGCGTTCCGCGAACGCCCGCCCGTCCGGGTACTGGGCGCCCGGCCGAGCTACGGCGAGGAGCGCGCGGAGGGCGGAGGTATGGGACTCCGCGATTGGCCCTTCGAGGATCACCGCGGGGACTCCCCGCGCGCCTGCGCGCTACGGCTCACGCAGCGCACGCGCGCGCCACCGCTCACGCAACGCGCCTGCGCACCGCACCACGGCGAAGCGCCGCCCGCGCGCGGAGCGTCCGGGTTCCGCACACTTCGCGAAGCACCGCTCACCGCGCCCGCGCGGCGTCGGCGCGCTCCGAGAGAAATCGGAACGTCTCCTGGGCCAGCGCCTCCACCGCCTCCGGGTCCACCGGCTTCAGGGCCGCGGCGAGCGACTCCGCCAGCCCGCGCGCGCCCGCGTCGGCCGCGTGGGCGGTGAGCGCCCGGTTCACCTGCTCCGCCGCCTGCGCCGCCACCTGCTCCAGGCGCCGCAGGGTCTGCTCCGCCCGCTCCAGCGCCGCCTCCAGCTCCCGCCCGGCCCGGGCGCCGGCCCGCGCGCGCTCCGCGGACTCGCCCAGCCGGTCGCGCTGCATGTCTCCCGCGGCGATGGCCTGCCGCAGGACGTTCGCCTTCTTCTCCAGCGGCGCATACCTGGGATGCAGCCGCGTCGGCAGCCCGTCCATCTCCGCGTGGAGCGCCTCCAGCGCCCGCCGCTCCTCCGCCGCCCTCGCCGACGAGCCGGCCACCGCCTCCAGCGCGTGCATCGCCTCCGCCTCCATCCGCTCCCGCTCCACCGCCGCCGCCCGCCGTTCGGCCTGGGCCCGATCCGCCCACAGGGCCAGCTCGCTGCCGCACCGCTGCACCTGGGCGAGCTGGTCCGCCAGCGCGGCATGCGCCGGCCGCGCCTTGCCCGTCCTCAGCAGCTTGCGCAGCCGGGCCTTCTTCACCCTGCCGATCGCCTCGTCCCGGATCGCCTGGCGCCAGGGCTCCTGGGCCCGCAGCTCGGACGCCAGCGCGCGCGCCAGCCGCACCTGGGCCGAGGCGATCTCGCGCACCGTCTGGAGTCGGTCCTTGGGGGGATGCATTGGGAGGGTGCCCCAAAGATTACTCCGATGCTCGGGAGAGCTCTCCCGCCCTGAGAGCGCCGTGCTAAGAGCTACCGCCCATGGGGGGAGCGCTGTCTTCCGTGGAGGCGAAGCTCCCCCGGATCGCCGAGGTCCTGGCTGGCAAGACGGTGCTGCTGAGCGGAGCGACCGGGTTCCTCGGCAAGGTCATCCTCCACCAACTCCTGGCCCACGGGCCCGAGGACCTGCGCATCCGCTGCCTGATCCGCTCCGGGCCCGGGGTGGGCGCGGCGGAGGCAAGATTGCGGCGGGAGGTGCTGGGCTCGCCGATGTTCATGCCTCTCCGGCGCCGCCTGGGCGAGGGCCGGTTCGGGGCGCGCGTCGAGGTGGTGGAAGGAGCGCTGGGCCCGGGCGCGCTGGCGGTGGAGGGCGCGGTGGACCTGGTCATCCACTGCGCCGGGGTGGTGGACTTCCAGGGCCCGCTGGACGTGGAGCTGGAGGCGAACGCCGAGGGCCCGCTCCGGATGCTGGACCTGGCGCGCGCGAAGGGCGCCGCCCTGTGCCACGTCTCCACCTGCTTCGTCTTCGGCGAGCGGTCGGGCACCGTGCCGGAGACGCTCGACCCCGAGGAAGCGCCCAGGGGACGGATCTCGGTGCGGGACGAGCTGGCCTCGTTGCGGGAGGCCATCCAACGCGTGCGCGAGGAGGCCGGCTCCGAGCCCGTGCGCGCGGAGCTGCTGGAGGCGGCGCGGAAGAGCGGCGCCGGACCCATCGGCGAGCGGCAGCTCCGCCGCCAGCGCGACCACTGGATCTCCCTCCGCCTGGCGGAGGAGGGCCAGGCGCGCGCGCGGGCGTGGGGGTGGCCCAACGTCTACGCCTTCACCAAGGCCCTGGGAGAGCGGGGCGTGTGGGCTGCCCGCGGCGAGGTGCCCCTCTCCATCGTCCGGCCGGCCATCGTCGAGGCGGCGGTGGAGGCGCCCTTCCCCGGCTGGGTGGAGGGGACGAACACGGTCGCGCCCATGGTGTACCTGGCCTGGCGCGGGCAGCGCCTGCTCCCCATCCGGCCGGAGGTGGTGCTGGATCTCATCCCGGTGGACCACGTGGCCAACGCAACCATCGTGGTGGCGGCGATGACGCTCGCCCGGGCGGCGGACGGCGTGTACCAGCTCTGCTCCGGCGACCAGAACCCGCTCCGGATCGGCGACTCGGTGACCTGGACCCGCGCCGCCGTCCGCGCCGAGCGCGCCCGCCGCGGCGAGCGGCGCCTGGGCGACCGGTTCGGGCCACGCCCGGTCCAGGAGGCCACCTACGAGCGGTGGTCCGCTCCGGCCTGGGCCCGCGCGTGCTCCGGCGCCGCCGGCGCGCTGGAGCGCCTGGGGAAGCCCTTCGCCGGCGCCGCCGCCGCGCTCCGCCGCCGCGAGTCGCAGGCGAAGCTGGCGGACGCCGTCCTGCGGACCTACCTGCCGTTCACCTCCCGGACCAGCACCGTCTTCCGCGCCGACCGCACCCGCGCGCTCTACGCCGGGCTCCACCCCGGGGACCGGGCCGCGCTTCCCTTCGCGCCCGAGGCCATCGACTGGCCGCGCTACTGGACCGAGGTGGAGATGGAGGGGTTGTTCCGGTTCGCCTTGCCGGAGCTGGGCGAGGAGCTCAGGCCGCTGCGGCGCGACCTGTGCGGGGACCGCCCGGGCGACCTGTGGCGGGCGGCCGCGGACGCGCACGCCGGGAAGATCGCCCTGGTGCTGGAGCGCGGTGGCGGGCGGGCCGAGCGCATCGCCTACGCAGATCTCCGGGAGCGGGTGGCCGGGGGCCGGGACGCTCCGGACTGGCCGCTCCGGGCGCTGGCGGCGCTGGACCGGGACGCGGCGGCGGACGGGGCCGCGCTGGTCTCGCGGCTGGTGGCGCTGTCGGAGCGGCTGTCCATCACGTCGAAGGACGTGTCGCTGCTCTGGCGGCCGGAGTCGAACGGGCTCCAGCTCTGGGCGTGCCTGCTGCTCCCGCTCTGTCACGGCGCCCAGGTCATCCTCCCGGAGCAGCCCCCCGGCGCGCTGGCGGAGGCGCTGCTCCGGCCGGGCGTGACGCTGCTCGCGGCCAGCGTGGCCGACCTGAGGGCCCTGCGCGGATCGTCGCGGCGGCGTCCGGCAGAGGGGGGTCGCCCGCCGCTCCTGGTGACGGCGGAGGGCGATGCGTTCCCGGAGCTGCGGGGGGCGGCGGCCTCGCGCGGGGCCCGCTGGGTGGACGCGGCCGCCGCAATGCTGCTGGGTGCGCCCACCGGGGGAACGCCATGACGATCGTCACCACGACTCCGGAGCTCCTGGCC
>DATBSS010000543.1:0-13645 GCA_036559665.1 Myxococcaceae bacterium | reverse complement strand
TGAGCTGCCGGCGGCCGACCGCAGGGCCTCGTTCACCGTAGGAAAGTCTGGCACCACCGTTGCCGTCACGATGCGTCCTCCCCACCGACCACCCGGCGCGCCACCAGCCCCGCCAGGTCTCCCACCGTGCGGACGCCGGCGCTGTCCGCCTCGTTCAGCCGCACCCGGAACCGGTTCTCCAACCCCACCGCCAGGGTGAGCAGCTCCATCGAGTCCAGGTGCAGGTCGGCCACCAGGGCCTGCCCTGGCTCCACGCTCGCGGCGACCGCCAACTCCTCGCCGAGGATGCGGCGAATCTCCGCCAGCGCCTGCTGGCGGACGTCATCTTCCCGCGGCGCGCCGGCCGGGGATGAAGCGGGGGCGGCCCGCGAAGGCGACGGCATAGGGTCCTCCGAGCGCGCGCTCCTCGGCCCGGATGCGGACCGTGAGCAGCGCGGCGTTGGCGATGGAGAACGCGAGCGCGGTCATCCACGCTCCGTGCACCAGCGGCACCAGGGCGATCTCCACGATCACCGAGACGTAATTGGGGTGGCGGACCCAGCGGTAGGGGCCTCCGACCACCGGCGCCTCCGAGGGGACGACGATCACCCGCGTGTTCCACTGCCCGCCCAGCGTGGCGATCGCCCAGTACCGGAGCGCCTGCGCCGCCAGCACGCCCCCCAACGCCGCCCACCCCGGAGCGCCCGGGAACGGCCGGCCCAGCCCCACCACCTCCACCGCGCACGAGAGCAGGAACGCGGTGTGCAGCGCCGTCATCACCCGGTAATGCGCCCGGCCCACCTCCACGCCCCCGCGCGCGAGGGAGGCGCGCGCGTTCCGCTTGGAGATCCACAGCTCCACCAGCCGCTCCATCGAGAGCAGCACCAGGAAGGCGAGGTACGCGCGGGCGGTCACGGACGGCTCACCACTGGAGCAGCACCAGCTCGGAGCAGAACCCCGGCCCCATGGCCAGCAGCAGCCCGAGGTCGCCTTCGCGCGGCGCGTCCCCTCCCCCGTCCATCACCTCTCCGAGCACGAACAGCACCGACGCCGACGACAGGTTCCCGGTCTCCTCCAGCGAGCGGTGCGATCGCTCCAGCGCGCGCGCCGGCAGCTCCAGCGCCTCCTCGAAGGCCCGCAGCACCTTGGGCCCGCCGGTGTGGGCCACCCAGTGCGCGATGCGCGACCGGTCCAGGCCGTGCTCGGCGAGGAAGGCGTCCACGTCCCCGCGGATCCGCTCCCGCACCAGCTGCGGCACCTTGGCGGAGAGGACGACCTTGAAGCCGGTGTCCCCCACGTCCCAGCCCATGATTCGTTCGGTGTCCCGGTAGAAGACGGCGCGGGTGGCGATCACCCGCGGGCTCCTCGACTGCGCCGGCCGCCGCTCGCCGCCCTCCAGCACCACCGCGGCCGCCCCGTCACCGAACAGGCCGGAGGCGATGATGTTGGGGATGGAGAGGTCCTCGCGCTGCAGTGTGAGCGAGCACAGCTCCACCGAGAGCAGCACCGCCACCTGGCCGGGGAAGCCGCGCAGGTAGTCCGACGCGCGGGCGATGCCGGCGGCGCCGCCCACGCACCCCAGGCCGAAGATGGGCGTGCGCTTGAGGTCGTCGCGCAGGCCCAGCTCGTTGACCAGCAGCGCGTCCACGCTGGGCGTGGCGACGCCGGTCACGGTGATGAAGAACAGGTGGTCCACCGCCGACACCGGCAGCTGCGCCGCCTCCAGCGCCCGCCGCACCGCCTCCGCGCCCAGCGAGCGCGCGGCGCGGATCCACGCGTCGTTCCGCTTCTGGAAGGTGTCCAGGGCCGGGTACTCGTCGAGCGGCAGCGCCAGGTTCCGCCCGCCCACGCGCACCGCCCGGTGGAGGTCCTCCAGCCGCTCGACGTTGAAGTGCTGCTTCGCCCAGAGCTGCCGGAAGGCGCCGATCAGCGTCTCCTGGTCGGCGCGGTGCGGCGGCAGCGCGCGGCCGACGGCGGAAATGGCGGGCGGGCGGGGCGAGGACATCGGCGCAGCGTTTTAACGCGGTCCCGCCGGGCGCGCCCCGGATCCGCAGGCCGGGGTTTCCGTTCACCGCGATCAGGGCGTCTGGTAGTGGAAGATTGCGCCGCCGTAATAGCCGCCGTCGTAGCTGGTGGCCGTCACCCACACGTCCCCGCTGGGGAAGGGCCGAACCCGCTGGATGAGGATGTCCTCCGTCGCGCTCTGGAGCCCGGGCGGGGTGAAGGTCCGCTGGCCGCCGTCCGTGTCGATCACCATCAGCCGGGTGTCGTAGGTGGCGACCCACGCCTGGCCGGAAGGCAACACGTACACGTCCTTGAAGTCCGCGGTCACCGTCGACGGCACCGTGTGCCAGCCGGCGTCGTCCAGGTGCATCAGCGTCGAGGTGTCGCCCACGGCCCAGACGTCGTGGTCGCTCCTGCCATGGATTGCGCGCAGCTGGTTGCCGGGGAACAACTGCAGGTTCCAGGTGGCGCCGCTGCGCTGCCGGATGACCGTCATGGACTGGAAGATGTCGTAGCCCACCACCCAGGCCGGCCCGTTCCAGACGCCCCACACGCCGTTGAACAGCTCGCCGTTGGCGGTGTTGTCGAGCAGCGTCGAAACCTGGTTGGGGAGCGCAATCTGCTGGAGGCCCTCCTCGCAGGCCGCGAAGGCATAGCCCGCGTCCTCCACCCAGACGCCGTTGCAATCGCCCAGGTCCGCGGCGCCCACCGACGGGTTGGACCAGGCGCTCCCGTTGTAGTGGTAGAGCGACGCGCCGGCGAAGGAGAGGCTGGTCGACGCCCAGACGTCATCGGGGGCCAACCCATCCAGGTCCCCCAGCAGGGCGTAGTTGCCCAGGGAGGCGTTGTACTCGACGATCGAGTCCGACCTCACCGCGTAGAAGGCTTCGTCGCGGCCTCCTACCAGGACGTTGGACGGCGAGAAGCCGGCGATCCCGTGCACCGGGTAGCTGGTGCCGAATCGCTCCGCCAGGCACAAGCCGTTTCCGGTGGGGCTGCCGGCCGGGCACGCGCCTCCGCCGTCCCCACCTCCGTCGTCCCCGCCCCCGTCACTCTTGCAGCGCCCGGTGTTGATGCAGTCCTTGTACGCGGTCTCGAAGTCCCAGCACGCCGCCATCCCGACCGCGGCCAGGCCCACCGCCACCCACGGCCACGCGCGCTTCACGGCCACCTCCACTCGAGCGCCACGCCGAGCGAGCCCGGCGCGGGGGCGATGGCGACCTTCGGGGCCACGGGCGTGTTGCCGACGATGAACGCCGCGACCGCCGCCGTGATCAACACCCCTCCCGCGCCGAAGCCCAGGTACGTCCCCGTCCGCCAGGTGAGGCCCTCGTCCCGGAGCTGGATCGCGTGGGCAGTGTCCGTGGCGACCAGCAACTGCTGGTAGCGCGCGTCCGCCTGCGTGTACGCGTAGCCCCCGAACCCCGCGGCGGCGGCGCCCACGATTCCGATCGCGGCGACGAGCACCGGCGATTGGAGGCCTGGAGCCTTGAGATCCCGGATCCGCTCCGGGACCAGCGACCGCGAGACCTTCTCCGCCCCCCGGCGCGCCACCCGCCGGGCGATCCCATTGATCTCCTCGAGGAGCTGTTCGTCGTTGTCCGCACCTTGCGACTCGGAGGCCAGGAGCTCCGCGTTCTTGACGGAGATCAGCTTCACGTTCACCTGGTAGCGCGTCTGCAGGCGGGCGACGCTGCCCAGGAGCAGCGCGTCCACTCCCAGCGCTCCCCCCAGCTCGATCATGCACTGGCCGGAATCCGAGCACCCCAGCAGCTGGCGCCTCCGCTCCAGCCCCAGCACCGCGGAGATCTCGCGGTCGGTGGTCACGAGCGCGCCCGCCTCGGTCAGCTGCTGGTCCAGGTACTCGGTGAAGAACTGGGCCTCCCGGTCCTCGAGACGGACGCCGTCGAGGCCGGGCATGGCGATCTTGAATTGCGGCACATCGGGGGAGTCGGGCGCCCCCGAAACCATCATCAGGACGGCGAGCGTGAGGGCGTGCATGGCGCCGCGGAGCCTACGGCGGCGGCGCGCGCCTGTCAGGGCTCAGTTCAGCTTGCGATCCAGCCCGCTGGAGGCGGCGTAGTCGGGCGCGGACGCCTTCAGCTTCGCCCACAGCGCGCGCGCGCCCTGGGCGTCGCCCCTCTGCTTAAGCAGGTCGCCCAGCCGGTCCACCGCCGCGGGGTCGCTGGACACGGCCACCGTCCACACGCGGTCCGCCATCGGCTGCCGGTTCAGCCCCACCATCGCCCAGGCCATGCCGGCCTTGGCGCGGCCGTTCTCCGGCTGAAAGGGCACCACGCGCTTGTACGCGTCGAGCGCGTCCTGGTAGCGGCCGTGCGCGAGGTGCTCCTCGCCCTGCTCCACCAGCTTGGCGAAGCCCTGCTCCACCTCCGGCGTGCGCGGCATGTTCTGCGCCGCCTCCGCCATCTGGCGGACCTGCTCCGGGGTGGGGCCCGGGTGATCGGGCGGGGCCTGCATGCCCTGGCCTGGGCCCGGTCCTGGGCCGCCCTGCTGGCCGGCCAGCATGCGCGCCACGAAGGGCGGCGTCTTCGGAGGGCCCTTCGCCTTCCGCTCGGCGGCCTCGTTCGCCACCAGCTTCGAGAAACCGCCGGCGGCGATCGCCTGGTCCACGCGCGCGCTGGTGCGCTGCACCATCTCGCGGCGGGGCGACGGCCCGGCGGCGGCGAGCAGCGCGGCGAGGTCGGCCTTCGCCGCCTTGAGTGAGGCCGCGTCGTCCGGGCGCGACTCCACCAGCGCCATCGCGTGGCCGTAGAGGCTGCCCTCGCGCTTGCCGTCGACCTGGAGCACGCGCCCGTAGCCGTCGGCCGCCCTCTTCGGGTCGCCGGTCAGCGCCAGCGCGTTGGCGCGCATCTCCTCCGCCTCCAGCACCTGCGCCATCGCCGCCGCGCCGCAGCCGGCCGCGCCCGCCGCGTCGTTCGACCCGGCCCGCTTCTCCATCTCGGCGACGAGCGCCTGGAGCTCCATCGGGCCCTGGCATGCGGCGGGCGGCGACGGCGGGCCGCTCACCTTCTTCGAGGACTGGAGGAAGAGCTGGCGGGCGCGATCGGACTTGGCCCAGGCCTGGCCGAGGTACTCCGCGGCCTCGGCGTAGCGCGCGCTCGAGTAGTAGAGCTTGCCCACCGCCACCGCCACGTCGAAGGACTTGTCCCGCGCCTTGAGGTCCGGCTGCGCGTCGAGCCGCCGCAGCAGATCGTCCGCGCTGGGGGGCGAGGCCCCGTCGCGCATCGGCGGATGGCCGGGCGGCGTGGGGCCGGATGGCGGCGCGCCCGCGCCGTCGAGCGGCGGATGCCCCGGCGGGAGCGTCCCTCCACCTTGCGCCAGCGCGCCCGCAGCGAGCGCCGCCACCACCGCGGCCGCCAGGCGCCTCACGTCCGCGCCTCCGGCCAGATGGCGCCCACGTGGCGCGCCACGTCCTGGGCCGGCGCGCGCTGGAGGAGCTCCTGGATGGTCACGCCCAGCACCGGGTGCACGGCGTGCGGCGCGAGCTGGCAGAGCGGCTCCAGCGCGAACCGCCGCTGGTGGAGATGGAGATGCGGGACCTGGAGCGACGGTGTGGCCACGATGGTGGACCCCCAGAGGAGGATGTCGAGGTCGATGGGACGCGGCCCCCAGCGCTCGCCGGGCGTGCGGCCGAGGTCGACCTCGATCTGCTTGAGGATGGTGAGCAGGCGTTCGGGCGGCAGATCGCACTCCACCTCGACCACCGCGTTGAGGAAGCGCGGCTGCTGGGGCCCTACCGGCGCGCTGTCGTAGAGGGCCGAGTGCCGCAGCAGCGAGGCCGCGTCGATGCGCGACAGCGCCTGGGCGGCTAGCAGGAGGTTCTGCTCCCGGTCGCCGAGGTTCGAACCGAGACCGATGTGCACCAGGTCGCTCACGAGTTTCGCGCCACAGTAACCGGATTGGCGAGCGCCCCGATTCCTTCAATCTCCACCTCCACCCGGTCGCCGTCGCGCAGGGGGCCCACGCCGGAGGGTGTCCCGGTGGACACGAGGTCGCCGGGCAGCAGGGTCATGACGCGGGAGATGAAGCTCACCAGCCGGGCGGGGGGGAAGATCATGTCGGACGTCCGCCCGTCCTGCCGCACCTGCCCGTTGACCCGGCAGACGATGCGGAGGTCCGCCCAGGGCAGCTCCGTCTCGATCCAGGGCCCGGCGCAGGCGAAGGTGTCGTAGCTCTTGGCGCGGGTGTGCTGCACCTCGCGGCGCTGGATGTCCCGCGCGGTGACGTCGTTGAAGCAGGTGAGCCCGAAGATGGAGCGCGCCGCCATCGCCTCGTCAGCGTCCTTGAGCCGGTGGCCGATGACCAGCGCCAGCTCCGACTCGTGGTGCACTTCGGCGCTGTCGGGCGGCAGGTAGATGGGCTGGCCGTGCGCGTTGAGGGCGGTGGCGGGCTTGATGAAGAGCAGCGGCTCCGGCGGGACCGGCTTGCCCAGCTCCTCGGCGTGCTTGCGGTAGTTCTGCCCCACGGCGACGATCTTCGACGCCTCGGTGGGCGGGAGCAGCTCCGCCGACGCCAGCGGCACCCGGAGCGGTCCCTCGGAGGTGGTCACCCAGGGCACGCCGGCCATCTCCACCACGTCGTCGCCGTGGATGACGCCGTACCGCGACACGCCCTGGTGCTTGAACCGGCAATACCTCACGTGCCCCCCTCCTTCAGACCCAGCACGTCCGCCATGTCGTAGAGACCCGGTGGCCGGCCTACCGACCACATCGCCGCCCGCAGGGCGCCCTGCGCGAACTGGTCCCGGCTGGAGGCGCGGTGGGTCAGCTCCAGGCGCTCGCCGTCGCCGAAGAAGAAGACGGTGTGGTCGCCCACCACGTCGCCGCCGCGCAGCGCCTGGACGCCGATCTCCTGGGGGGTGCGTTCGCCCACCTGGCCGTGCCGCGCGAAGCGCAAGGCGTCCGCCCCGCGGCCCAGCGCGCCCGCCACCTCTTCCGCCAGCTTGAGCGCGGTGCCGCTGGGCGCGTCCTTCTTCATCCGGTGGTGCGCCTCGACGATCTCCACGTCGAACGACGGCCCCAGCACGCGCGCCAGCTGGGCCGCCACCTTGAACATCACGTTCACGCCCACCGACATGTTGGGCGACTGGACCACCGGCACCCGCTGCGACGCCAGCCTCAGCGCCTCCTTCGCCTCCGCGTGGAGCCCGGTGGTGCCGATGACCAGCGCCGCCCCGTTCTCCGCGCAGGCGCGCGCGTGGCCCGCCGCCGCGTCCGGCGAGGTGAAGTCGATCGCCACCTGGCCCTGGCCCGCGCGGATCGCCTGGCCCAGGTCGTCCACCACCGTGAACCCGCCGCCGTCCTTCCCCAGCAACGGCGAACCGGGGCGCTCGGTGCCGCCGGCCACCCGGAGCCCGGCCGACTGCGAGACCAGGTGCACCAGCGTGGAGCCCATCCGCCCCCCCACCCCGGCCACCACCACGCGCACGCTTCCGTCCGCCATGACCGCGCCCTTCAGGAGATCAGCTTCAACCGCTTCAGCTCGTCCTTCAGCTTCGACGCGTGCGGCTCGGACATGGGCGTGAGCGGCAGCCTCAGCTCCGGGCCGAACCTGCCCATCAGGTGCAGCGCCCACTTCACCGGGATGGGGTTGGCCTCCACGAACAGCAGCCGGTGGAGCGCGTTCATCGAAACTTGAAGCTCCAGCGCCTTGCCGTGGTTCCCGCCGCGCGCCGCCGCCACCAGGTCCGCCATCATCCGGGGCGCCACGTTGGAGGAGACGGAGATCACCCCGCGCCCGCCGCAGGCGATGAAGGGGAGCACGGTGAAGTCGTCGCCGGAGAGGAGCGCCAGCCGGTCGCCGCACTTCTCCACCAGGTCCACCGCGCGGCTCATCGACGCGGTGGCCTCCTTGAGCGCCACCACCTCCGGGACGTCGCACAGGCGCAGGCAGGTCTCCGGCAGCAGGTCGGCGCCGGTGCGGCCGGGCACGTTGTACGCCACCAGCGGGAAGCCGGGGTGGGCGCGGGCCACGGCGCGGTAGTGCTCGAAGAGGCCCTGCTGCGTGGGCTTGTTGTAGTAGGGCGTCACCACCAGCGCGGCGCCAGCGCCGGCCTCGCGCACCCTTTTGACGCCCTCGATGGTCTCCTGGGTGCTGTTGGAGCCCGCGCCGCCGATGACCAGCGCCTTCCCGGCCGCGGCCTCCACCGCCACCTTCACCGCGCGGGCACGCTCCTCCGGGGACAGGGTCACCGCTTCGCCGGTGGTGCCCATGGGGACCAACCCGACCGTGCCGTTGTCGAGCTGGTACCGGATGAGCCCGCGGTAGGCCTCCTCGTCCAGCGCGCCGTTCTTGAACGGCGTGGCGAGCGCGGTCATCGACCCTTCGAAGCGGCTCATGGCGGCGCCTCTATAGGCCTAGAGCGCTTCGCCGCGCCAGAGGTCCTGGGGCTTTTCGCGCTCCCGGATGACCCGAAACGACGCGCCTTCCACCAGCACCTCGGCCGGGCGCGGCCGCGAGTTGTAGTTGGAGGCCATGCTCATCCCGTAGGCGCCGGCGCTGGCGACGGCCAGCAGCTCGCCTTGCCCGGGCAGCACCATCCGGCGGGCGCGCGCCAGCACGTCGCTGGACTCGCAGACCGGCCCCACCAGGTCCACCTGCTCCGCGCGCCCGCGGCGCTGCTTCACCGGCAGCACCTCGTGGTGCGCGTCGTAGAGCGCGGGGCGGACGAGGTCGTTCATCCCCGCGTCCACCACCACGAACGTCTTCGCCCGGGTGCGCTTGCGGACGATGACGCGGCAGAGCAGCACGCCGGCGTTGCCGGTGATGACCCGCCCCGGCTCGAGGATGACGGTGGCGCCGGTGGCGGCGGTCGCCTTCGCCACCGCGCGCGCGTAGTCCACCGGCGAGGGCGGGCGCTCGTCGCGGTAGACGATGCCCAGGCCGCCGCCCACGTCCACGAAGGAGATGGCGTGCCCGCGCGCCACCAGCGCCGACGCCAGCTCGGAGACCTTCTTCAGCGCCTGCTCCAGCGGCGCCAGCGAGGTGAGCTGCGAGCCGATGTGGCAGTCCACGCCCCGCGCCACCACGCCCTTCATCTTCAGGCTGCGGGCGTAGAGGCCGGCCGCTTCGTCGAACGGCACGCCGAACTTGGAGGTCTTCAGCCCGGTGGCGATGTGCCGGTGCGTGCGCGGGTTCACCTCCGGGTTGACGCGCACCGCGAACGGCGCCGGCCGCCCCGCCTCCCGCCCCACCGCGTCCAGAAGCTCCAGCTCCTCCGCGCTCTCCACGTTGAAGAGCAGGATGCCCTCGCGGTGCGCGCGGGCCATCTCGTCCCGCGTCTTGCCCACCCCGGAGAAGACCACCCGGCTGGGCTCGCCCTTCGCCTGCAGGACGCGGAGCAGCTCGCCGCCGGAGACGATGTCGAAGCCGGCGCCCAGGTGCGCGAAGAGGTGCAGCAGCCCCAGGTTCGAGCTGGCCTTCACGCTGTAGCACAGCAGGTGCGGGCGGTCGGCGAAGGCGGCGGAGATGACGTCGAAGTGCCGCACCAGCGTGGCGCGCGCGTAGACGTACGCCGGTGTGCCCACCTGGTCGGCGATGGCGCGGAGCGGGACCTCCTCCGCGTACAGCTCGCCCTTGACGTAGTGGAAGTGGTTCATCCGGCGCCAGCATCGGGCGAGGCCGGGGGAGGTTCCACGACTTTCGAAGCGGGCCGCGGCGGGCGCGGCGGGCCCTTGATGCCGCAACCGGCCTCCACGGCGAGCGCGGCCAGGCCCAGCAGGACCGGGACGAGCGCGGCGCGGGCGGCGGCGGTCAGAAGTGGACGCCCACCCCGGCCCGGATGGCGGTGGCGTTCTCCAGCGAGATGGGGGCCTGCCCGCTGGGGGTCTGGTTGGCGAGCCCACCCAGCGGGAAGAGGATGGCGGCCTGCACCTGGGCGTAGAAGCCGTCGTCCGTCTGGTACTGGAGGCCGCCGTTGAACTCGACGCCCAGGCTGGGCTCCACCGAGGCGCCGGGAACGAGGGCCGGCGTGGACTCCGCGTAGAGGGCGCGGGAGTAGATCATCGCGCCCTGCAGGAACAGGCCGTCCGCCAGCTCGTAGCTCGCCGAGGGCTTGGCGTAGATCGCGTCGGTGATGGTTCCCAGCAGCTCCCTCCAGAGGATGAGGTCGACCCGGTAGTCGCGGTTGAAGGTGAAGTTGCGGATGTTGGAGTCGCTGCAATCGATCTGCGCGTCGGGCTCCGGGCCGGTCGGCAGGCACCTCCACTGCGGCCCGTCGATGTCGCCCGCCTGGGTGAAGCCGCCCGGGCCGCTGCCGTTGCGGGAGGGGTTGGCGCCCATGCCGGGGGCACTGTCGCCGGAGGCGAAGCCCACCTCGGCGCGCAGCTTCAGCTTGTTGTCGAACAGGCGGTACTCGAACTGCGCCACCGCGCCGAGCCCCAGGATGGAGAGCCCCTTCGTCGCGTTCGGCGATACCCCGTGCAAGCCGGCCACGCTGCCGATGCCGCCGATCCGCGCCGCCACCTCCAGCTCGACGCGGAACTGCTTCTGTTCGTACTTGGCCCACAGGTCCGGGAGGACCAGCCAGGCGTTGCGCAGGGCGTAGCCGAAGTTGGAGGCGCCGCCGCCCTCGCTGGTGAAGGGAGAAGTGAACCACGTCACCGGGTCGCTGTGCTGGGTGCGGTAGGTGAAGTGGAGGCCGCCGTTGATGACCGCCTGGTTGTTCTCCAGCTTGGCCTTGGCCTGCTGGTCGGTGTCGCGCTTGGCGATCACCAGCACGTAGCTGTGCGCGTCGTCCGACTGGGAGAGGTCCACCGGCTGGCCCAGCTCGCCGAAGCGCGCGGAGCTGGGGCCCTCCACGTTGAAGTCGATCATCGGCGTGATGTAGATGCCGGGGAGCGGCTGGGTGACGAACTGGATCCGGTCCACCGTGTCGCCGAAGTCGCAGTCCAGGCAGCTGCCGTCGCTGTGCACCATCCCCAGGCCCCATTGGGAGCCCATCCGGCCGAAGCGGAGGACGCCCACCGGGGTGGTGATCTCCCCGAAGACGCGCTTGAGGGCGATGGAGTCGCGCACCGCGTTCAGCCCGGAGACCGGCGGCACCTGCGACTCGGAGAGGACGCCGAAGTCGGCGCGGTCCGACCGGCTGAACGCGTAGTCGGGCGTGGTGCCCATGATGACGTTGTCCAGCCCGTCCACCTGCATCCGCAGCCGGACCTCCTCGGAGACGTTGATGGTCGGCTCCAGGCGCAGGCGCATGTTCACGCCGGCCATGGTGTGCTCCAGCGAAGAGGCGGGCGACGTGGGGAACAGGAAGTGGCCGCCCGGGTCCGCCAGGCGGCGCAGGTCGAAGTTGTGGAACAGGTCGGGGCGGACGCGGAAGTAGCCGTCCAGGGTGAGCAGCTCCAGCTTGCGCTTCTCGTCCGTCCACTCCTCCTGCCAGCTCTGGGCGGCCGACTGGGTGGCGGCCTGGGCGCGGATCTCCTCCCGCAGCTCCTTCTTGGCCGCCTCCACCTTCTGATCGACCTCGCGGCGGATCTCGTCCTCGGTGGAGGCGGGCCGCTCCGGCAGGACCGGCCGCTCGGGGACCGCGGCCTTGTCGGGCGCGGCCTTCTCGCCTCCGGCGGCGGGAGGGTTGGGGGGAGCGGCCGGGCTGGCTGGCGCCTCTCCCTTGGCGCCGGCCGCGAAGGCCAGGGCGGGCGCGAGAATCAGGATGGCCAGAAGACGGTGCGCCGACATTCGGAGCTGTTCTCCCTCAGAGCTGCAAGTGTGGAAGGGCGGCGGAGTTAAGACGCGGCCCCCTCCGGAGTCAATCGATCAAGCGCGGCGTTGACGGCCGCCGGGCTTTCGCTGGCAACCGGGGCAGAAGTGGGTGGTGCGGCCGCCCTGGGTGATGGCGCGCACGGTGGTGCCGCAGCGGCCACAGCGCTCGCCCTGGCGGCCGTAGACGAGGAACGGGTTCTCAGAGCCCGGCTCCTCCACGTATTCGATCTCGTCGGTGTCCTCCTCCGACAGGGCGAAGCGGATGCCTTGGTGGATGGCAGTGCACAGTCGTCTCCAGTCCTCGTCGCGGAGCGAGGCTGGCCGGGAGGCCGGATGGAGGCCTGATCGGAATAACGCCTCAGCCGCGTGGATGTTGCCGAGGCCGGCGATTCTCCCCTGGTCCATCAGGGCCACCTTGAGGTCCTGGCGGGACGGGGCCACGGCCTCCCTGAGGGCGCGCCAGTCCATCCCGTCCGCCAGCGGGTCCACCCCGAGCTGGCGGATCTCCGGCAGCGCGTGGAGCTGGCCGGCGTCCACCGCGTCGATGCGGCCGAAGAGGCGGGTGTCGCGGAAGTGGATGGCGGTGCCGTCGTCGAGCAGGAGGCGCGCGCGGCTGTAGGGCTCTTTCACACCGCGCGGGCGCCGCACCAGCTTGCCGGTCATCCCGAAGTGGGCCAACACCCCGGTCCCATCGTCGAACTGGAGGAGGAGGTACTTCCCCTTGCGGCCGGCCTCGCGCAGGCGGCCGCGCAGGCGGCGGAACCGCTCCGGGTGGCCGCCGCGGAAGGTGCGGGTGCGGTCGGCCTCGGCGCCCGTCACTGCGCGCCCGTCCAGCCAGCGGACCAGCTGGCGGCGGGCGATCTCCACCTCGGGCAACTCCGGCATGAAGGCCGCGGGTACTCCCCGGCACCCGGGCAATCAACAGAAAAAAGGAGGTCAGGGCGCGCTGGACTCGGCGCCCGGCAGCCGGCTGCCGAAGATGCGGCTGAGCGTCACGTCGAGCCGGCTCTGGTCGGCGATCAGCGAATCCAGCTCCTCGCCGTTCACGCCGTACCGCGCTCGCATCAGGCTCTTCGCCTCGCTCCGCAGCGTCTCCCGGACGAGCGCCAGCCGCCGGGAGATCCCCGCCTGGCTGGTCCCCCAGTGCAGCGCCAGATCCTTCTGCGACATCTCCCGCTTGTAGTACTGGTCCAGCAGGGACCGCTCCTCCCCGTTGAGGGCCGTGACGGCCGCGTCGCTCATCACCTGGCGCAGGCGCTCGTAGAGCTCCCGGGTGATCTGGGCCCGCTCCTCGTTGCCCTCAGGAGGCGACTCCGGCGGCAAGTCCTGCTCCTCCTCGCGCTGCTGCGGGAGCAGCTTGATGACCTGCCGGATGGCGATGATCTTGATCCAGGAGAGCAGGCCGCCCTCGGCCATGTAGGTCAACAGATGTGGCCCGCTCTCCGGCGTGCCCAGCAGCAACTTCTGCCGCACCAGCTGGCAGGCGTCGTCCAGCGTCGCCCGCGGCGCGTCGTGGAACTGCTTCCTCAGCAGCGCCGGGAGCTTCGAGAAGTACGCCGCCTCCAGCGCCTCGTGCGACCCGGGGACCCGGTTCGCGCACGCGCAGGCCAGGTACAGGTCGGACACCGCCATCGCGCCCAGCACCGCCGCCGGCGGCGCGCCCGCCTTGTCCTTCGGCATCCGTTCGGTGACGTGGCGCGCGAACTGGTCCACAGGCAGCGCGACCCGCGGCCACGCATTCTTCGCCGCGGCGTGGTGAGCGGCCAGGCACACCCCCAACTCTTGAGAAACCCCTGTTGAATCCATGAATGTCTATCCTATGGGCGGAATGTCGGAATCCGCTCATCCCCCCCTTTCCACGGAGTGCCTCACGGACTCCGTTCTTATTCAGGCCATGGAGGGGCGCCTGAGTAGGGAAGTCCGGGAGCGGGTCCTCACC
>DATBSS010000542.1:0-43557 GCA_036559665.1 Myxococcaceae bacterium | reverse complement strand
CGAATCGGCGCAGCGCTTCCTGCACGCGCTGTCGCTCGGGCTCGTCCTCGATGGTTCCCTCCAGGAACACCATGCCGTCGAACTCCACGAACTGCGGCCAGAACAGGCCTGAGTAGAACAGCGCCTGCCGCGGCGATCCGCGAGCGTGTAGGAAGTCGAAATAGTCGAAGCCGGTGGCGTCCTGCTCCGGCCACAGTCTCGAAGCTGCCTCTATGGGACCGCGGCTACTCAAGGTCGTGGCCATCGGCATTCTTGGTCCTCGGCGCCCCTGCGTACTGCGACGGGAGCTTCACCTCCACCTTACCGAAGCACCAGGGGGGACCACGCTGACTGGAGCGCCGGCCTTCGACTTCGACGGCGACCCGAGGGACTCCACGCCCGACATCGGCGCCGACGAGTTCAGGTAGGCCCGATCACGGGGTACGCCGGAGCTCATTGGCTCTCGTCGTGCTCCGCCGAACGAAGCAACCAGGAGATTTGCTCCCGCGTCTCCTGCGGGAAGACCACGACGAGATCGCGCAGAGATCGCCCTGGTGCTGTCCACTTCTTCTCGACGGTGTCTCTCAGGATCGACACGTACGCCTTCTGCCCCGCCACATCGCCTGCGAGGGGCAAGTCATGATGCTTCAGAACTACGGGACCAA
Organism: Myxococcaceae bacterium; assembly: GCA_036559665.1. GTDB lineage: Bacteria > Myxococcota > Myxococcia > Myxococcales > Myxococcaceae > DASRBA01. Next base: position 42,913 of record DATBSS010000542.1, on the reverse strand, counting down.
CTGGTAGCCACGAGAGATCGCGGATGCACTCCCAAAGAGCGTCCCAGTTGCCACCGAAGTAGTCCGGGAAGTGAAGGCGCTGATCAAGCGCATCGAGCAGCGCCTCCCTGGTCTTGATGCCGCCCGGCACCTCCGCCACCAAGGCCGGCGAGCCTGGCAGGTCCGAGTCGTCGAAGTGAAACGGTGGCACCGATGCACCCATCAGTTGAGCGGGATGAAGGTCTTGTAGTGGTCGGGCGTGTAATAGAGCTCACCGCCTTGCCCGCGTATGATTCGCTGCGGCCCAGCACCGCTGACACCCGGTGTCGGGTGCACGAACTCCTGGTAGTAACCGGGACCCCGTCTCGGAAGAAGCCCCTGATCGTTCCGGAAGATGTCCCTTGGGCTGAGCTTCCCGGACTGGATTCCCTCTAAGGTCGCTCGCAGGTCAACGGTGCCGTGGCCGACCCCCTTCCCGCGGGAGGCGACCGTGACATCGTTGATGAATCCTGCCGTTGCGCGACGAGCGTCCACTGCGGCCTTGGCCTGGGATGGCTGGGCACTTCCCGTGGGATCTCGGGAAGAGTCACCACCGGTAGATCCCGCGGACATCTGGGTGGCATTTGGAAGGATGGGCGTCGAGGGCGCCGCTCCCGAGCCGAGGGACCGGGAGAGGGCGGCCACCACCCCGGCGTCGAGCGCCCCCAGTGCGATGAGCTTCCGCAGCGTCTCCGCCAACTCGAGAACTGCCGGCCCGTAGGGGCTGAGCGCCGCGACGCCTTCAGCCGTCGCGAAGGCGGGTAAAGGCGGCATCGGTGGTCGCCCCGAAGCCGCAATCTCCGCGGCGGCGCCGGCAGCCTCGTACGTCGCCACCACCAGGAAAGCGATGTCCAACACCACCATGGCGACCTTCGCCTTGTGGGCCCCGTCGTCCACTCGAGACGGCCACTGCTCCAGCAGCGTGGCCCAGCTCGCGAACACCTCCGGGTGTGCGTTGAGGGCGCGCTCGATTTCCCGCGGGTCCTCGCTCAGCGCCGCCCTGAAAATCGGCTCCGCCTCGCCCGCGAACTTCTCCTGGGTCTCGGAGATCTGCCCTCCCGCTTGCAGCCGGCGGTCCCCGTACTGCGCCATGGTCTGTATCGCCACCGCGTAGGCCAGGATCTGCGAGGAGACCAGGAGCGCCTGGTACTTCCTCCCCGCCTCCGCCGTTCTTCCCGCCATCGCCAACGCCCGGGCTTGCTCCAGCCGCTCGCAGAGCGCGGGCAGCAACAGCTCGGCGAAGTCCTTGTGGAAGACAATCACCAGTGAGTTGTTCAGGTCCCGCGACGCCACCGTCATGTCCGTAGCGCGGCGGAGCACCAGAGCGTCCAGCTCGGCCAATCCGGCCGGGAGCGAGGGCGGCGGAGTGGGGTTCGTAACGAGCCGGCAACGCTCGACGATGCGCGGCAGGCAGGCCACCTGCGCCACCAGGACAAGCGCGAGGGAGGCGCGGAGGACACGCCGCAATCTCCTGAGGTTCGTGGCCGTCGGCATTCCTGGTCCTCGGCGCCCCAGCGTGTTGGGACGGGAACTTCACCTCCACCTTACCGAAGCACCCAGGGCGGCACCACGCCCGGCCGGCAGCGCCATGCCGGACATCGGCCTCGACGAGCCGAGGTAGGCCGGATCATGGCGGCGCCGGCCAGGTGCTCGCCAACACCCCGCTCTCGATGGCCACCAACGCGCACAACCTGGTCCGCGGGACCTTCCAGTCGACGGACCCGCTGACGGCCCGCGCCGCGGAGATGGTGCGTCACTCGCGCTGGTCTGTGCTCAACGGCGCGTTCGACGCGATGTAGCGCGAGCCGCCACGCGCGGACCGTGGCCGGCTCGGATAGCCCCGGCGCTTTCCTCTCGGGAGCTCAGCGCACGAACCAGCGATGCACGTTGGAGTAGCTGGAGGTGTGCTGGGAGCCGTTGCAGATGTACATATAGGTGTCGGTGTTGGTCTCTCCCTGGTGGAGATGGTGCCACCCAGCGTTCGTCGTGATGCCCATGCCGATGTTGCACCCCAGCCCGCCCTGCGGGTTCGGGGCGCCGAGCGGGTTCGGCGTCGACAGGACGGCCGCACAGTTGATGCCGTAGCCCCCCACGCCGCACTGCAGCCGCCCCCGCCAGGCGATGGCCCCGTCCACGGCCCGGTAGGACTCGAACACGGTCGCCGTTGACGATTCGGGCACCGGCGCGGTGTACGTGTACACGCCCGTGTAGTTGCGGACGATGACGTACTCGTTGTTGCCGTTCGAGCTCGCCGTCTGGTGGCCGAGCTGATCCACGAGGATGTCGAAGTTGTTGTCGCTGCCGGCGATGGCGTTCACCGTCGCATCCGCCAGCTTGTACGCCTCCGTCTTGGGGCTGTTCGCCTCACGCGGGGAGCCGAAGCCGGCGGACACTCCAGCCAGGCCGCTCTGGTACCAGACGCGCATGATCAGGGTCCAGCCTCCGCCGTCGCGGGTCATGTCGCAGTACGCCTCGAACGGGGTGATGGGGCCCGCCGCACCGTCAGGGTCGAGCAGGTAGATACCGTCCGCCGAGGACGGGAGGCTGGTCTTGATGGCGGCACAGCTCTGGCCCGCGTTGGTCGCGACCCGACCCAGGGTCAGGTCCGGCGTCGGCCCGGTGTCTCCCTTTGGTCCGGGGGGCCCCATCGTCCCTTGCGGGCCATCCGGACCGGGCGGCCCGACTGGCCCTTGAGCGCCGGTGCAGGCGCAGAGGCTGGCGATGAGGATCGAGGTAGCGAGTACGGCGGCATGGTGCTTGGGGCGCATCGTGGCTCCTTGGGGTTTTGAGGGCGACAGCGGGTCCGGAATCTAACCGGATCCGCATGGAGGTCTCGATCGCTCAGCCGCGGGACCTTCCTGGTGCGTCACTCGTGCTGGTCCGTGCTCGATGGCGCGTTCGACGCCATGGAGAGATCACCCGGACGGTCGTCGGCCATGACCGTTACTTGATCAGCGCGCCCAGCCTCCGGCTCACCAGCGCCGCCCACTCGGGTCGCAGCTCCAGGCAGGCCACGTCCCGGCCCAGGCGCGCTGCCGCCACCGGGATCGATCCGGACCCCGCGAACGGATCCAGCACCAGCTCCCCCGGCCCCGAGTACGCGCGCACGAGCGGCTCCAGCGCGGAGGACGGCTTGTGGTGCGGATGGGTGCCCCACTCGCCGCCCTCGCCCTCGTCGTCGTACCCGGTGAACGCGGCCCAGCACTCCGGAGGATCCCCGACCCCGGGTGCGCGCTTGGCAACCTTCCCAATCACCAGCGCGACCTCGTACAGCCGGACCAACTGCTCGTTCCCGCCCGACGACCCGCGGCTCCGCTTCCCCCACGCGAATTCCCCCCACAGCTCTCCGTACCCGAGCTCCCGCGCCGCCTCCAGGATCGGCGCCTGCCCTAGAAAGTTCGTCCAGATCACCAGCGGCCGCTCGCCCTTCACCCTCGGCAGCGCCCGCTGCATCCACTCCCGGGTGAACGTCCGGTACTCCCGCACCGACTCGAACCGCACGGCCGGCTCCCGCTCCACCTTCCGCCCCTTGGGGTCCCTCGGATCTCCGCCCTTCCGCCTCCGCGTGAGCAGGCAGTACGGCGGATCGGTCAGCAGCAGATCGGCCTTCCGCCCACCCAGCGCCGCCTCATACGGCCCCTCCGCCCGGGCGTCCCCCGCCACACATTCCATGGCGGGAGCATACCGGCCGTGCGCATACTCGGACCGACCCATGAGCGCCGCCGTCCAAGCGATCCCCGCCACCGCCGGCTGGGCCTTCCTCCCGAAGGAGCCCTTCCGCCCGGCCGCCGGCCTCTCCAGCCCGCACTCCCAGACCTTCTTCGCCTTCCTCGCCCACTCCTGGCGCGTCCCGAAGATGACCCGCGAGCGCTGGGAAACGCCGGACAACGACTTCATCGACGTGGACCGCGTCCTCGCGCCCCCGGACGTCCCGCACCTCGTCGTCTTCCACGGCCTCGAGGGGTCCTCCGACTCCGGCTACGTCCTCGCCATGCTCCGCGCCGCGGTGGACCGCCGCTGGGGCGCGATGGCGCTCAACTTCCGCTCCTGCTCCGGGGAGATGAACCGCCAGCTCCGCTCCTACTCCTCGGGGGAAACGGCGGACCCCGCGTTCGCGCTCGACCAGCTCCGCCAGCGCGGCGTCACCGGCCCGCTCTACGCGGTCGGCTTCTCCCTCGGCGCCAACGTCCTCCTCAAGCTCCTCGCCGAGCAGGGCGACGCCTCACCGCTCTCCGCCGCCGTGGCGGTGAGCACCCCGTACGACCTCGCCGCCTGCGCCCGAGCGCTCGACGCGGACAGCCGTTGGGGCCGGTTCTACCGCTCCTTCTACCTGCGCCCGCTCCGCCGCAAGGCGCTCCGCAAGGCCGCGCAGTTCCCGGGCGCCCTCGACGTGGCGCGCATCCGCGGCTCCGGGACCTTCCGCGACTTCGACGACCTGGTCACCGCCAAGGTGAACGGCTTCCGCGACGCCGACGACTACTGGGCCCGCTGCTCCTCGGGGCCGATGCTGGAACGCATCCGCCGCCGCACGCTGCTGATCTCCGCCAAGGACGACCCCATCGCCCGGGTGGAACAGACCCTGGACGGCCTCCAGAACCCCTACATCACCGCGCTGGTCACCGAGCAGGGCGGCCACGTGGGCTTCGTCTCCGGCTCCATCCTCCGCCCGCGCTTCTGGTCGGAGGAGGTGACGATGCAGTTCCTGGAGGAGCAGGCCGGCGTTACCCCAGCTTGACCTGCGCCGCGGTGATCTCCCCCGCCTTCAGCATCACGATCTCCGCCCCGCTGATCGGCAGGCCGGCGCGGCTCCCGGTGACCTTGATCACGTACTGCCCGGGCGCCAGGCTGCCCACCACGTAGGTCGGCGACGAGAGGTTCTCCTCCGCCCGCTGGTTGATCTGGATGGTCGCGGTCCGCGGCTCCGAGAGCAGATCCCACCCGTCGATCGTCACCTTGAGCGCTCCTGGCGCGTTGGCGGCCGGCGCGGACTGGCGGCTCTCCTGCACCGACTTGTCGAGATCCGACAGGCTCTGCTTGAACTCCGCCATCCACGACTGCGTCTCGGTCTGGACCGTCTGCGCGACCCCGTCCACCAACTCCTGGATCAGCGCCAGCCCGGCGTTCAGCGCTTCTGCTTTCGGGACCGGGGTCGCGCTGGCGCTGTGCTGGATGGTGGTGCGGGCCCACGCCATCTGGAACCGCTCGATCTTCGCCTGGATCTCCTGCCTCGCGCCCGTGTACCGCATGTACCCGGTGGAGAAGCCGAAGTAGCGATCCATCGCCAGCAGCCCGCCCGCGAGCGCCGCGGAGATGGTGGCGAAGGGGAGGATGTTGATCCCGGCGTTGCTTTCCTGGCCGCCCAGCTTCTGCATCATCGGCGTGACGATGGGGATGATCGCCGCGATCGCGCCCAGCACCACGGTCCCGATCCGGACCACCTTGGCGTTCCCGCGCTTGGCCCTGACGCCCTGGACGTACCACCGGACCGCCTGGTGCGCCTTGTCGAGCGCCGCGTGGTACAGCGACCGGATGTCTTCGTCGTGCACCTCGTCGAGGAAGATGGCGGGCAGCTCGGCGGTGACGAGGTTCCGCTGGTGGTGCTCCTTCAGCTCCTTCAGCGGCACCCTGGAGGGGGCTGGGCTGCTCCCGGCGTGAACCGGTGGAACCGGGGGGACGACTTCATTGGCCATCGGACCGCGCTCCTGGGAAGGGCGAAGCCCCGGACTCTAGCTCACCGGGACGGCGGCGCCGCGGGCGGCAGCCCAGCCAGGCGGCGCTGCGCCAGGACGGCCGGATCGCTGGTCGAAGGGTCTCGGGACGCCTTGATCTTCCCGTACGCCGCCCGCGCCACCTCCGGTAGGCCCCAGCCCTCGGCGATGCGCCCGAACACGTACCAGTACCCGTCGTCCGCTTCACCGCCCGAGGACAGCTCCACCGCCCGGAGCGCCATCGCCCGCGCGTCCGACCCGCGCCCCACCTCGGCGTAGAGCGCCGCCAGCGTGTTGCACGAGAACCGGTCCTTGTACCCGGCCTGCGACGCCGCGCGCTCCGCCCAGCGGAGGGGCTCCTCCAGCGCGCCCGGTGACGTGTCCTTCCCGAACAGCGCGAACCACGCCAGGTTGTTGAGCACGCGCGAGGTGGCGCGCCCGTCCTCGACCAGCCGCTTCCCGGCCGCGCCCGCCGCCGCGAAGTCGCCCCGGTCCGCCGCCAGCGAGAACAGCATCTCCTGGGCGTCCAGGTCGTCCGCGTGGTGCGCCAGCCAGTCGCGCGCCAGCGCCTCCTGCGCGTCCCACTGGTGGAGCCTCCGCAGCGCCAGCGCCTTCAACCGGAACGCGTCCTTCGGGTGATCGCCCACCGCCATCAGCCGGCCCGCGTCCTCGGAGAGGTCCGCCCAGCGCTCCTTCGACAGGTGCGCGGAGGCGAGCGCCCAGCCCAGGGCCGTCGCCGCGGGGCCGCTCGCCTTCCCGAGCGCCTCCCGCAGCGGCCCATCCGCGTCCGCCCGCATCCGTCCGGTGGCCATCAGCGCCGCCGCCGCCGCGCGCACCCGCGCCGCGTCCCCATTCGCGCCGGCGGTCCACAGCATCGAAAAGGGGGTGGCGATGGGCGGGAGGCGGTCGATGTCCTGTGGCTCCTCGCGCCGCGCCCAGTCCAGCAGCTTCCGCGCCCCGGCGAGGTCTCCACGCCGGGTCCGCGCCAGCGCCTCCGCGCCCAGGGGCGACAGGTCGGTGGAGTCCGCCAGCAGCTTCATCTCGCCGCCTTCCTTCACCACCACGAAGATCGGCCGGGACGTCGAGTTGGGCACCGCGTACTCCACCCGGTACCCGCCCGCGTCATCGCCCTCCTGGCGCAGCTCGGCGCCGAAGAAGAAGTCAGTCACCACGTCCACGTCGGAGCTGGACGACCCCAGCATCCGCCGCAGCGCACCCGCCACGTCCGCCGCCTCCCCGGTCGCCGCCTTGCTGGAGCCCGTCTTCTCCTCGCGGGGCAGGGCGTTCTTCGCCAGCAGCTTGCCCAGCGCCGCCTCGGTGGCGCCGCCCTGGGCCACCAGCACCATCAGCCGCTTCAGCGGCGCCATCGGGTCGGACGGCTTCACGGCCACGCCCTCGTGTCGCTGCACCCGCTGGAGCATCGTCACCAGCGCCTGCAGCGCGGCGGGGTTCTCCGAACCGCTCACCAGCTCTCCGAACAACGCCGCCGCCTCCGGGTACCGGCGCCGGCGCATCAGCAGCCCGGCCGCGGAGGCCGTCGCGGTCCGGCGCTCGGTGGAGGAGGTGATGACCCGACCCGCCTCGGCCAGCGCGGACGCGGCGCCCTCCAGCGCGGCCAACGATGCCAGCGAGATGGATTGGGTCCTCGAGGTGGAGGTCATCGCCGCCGCCGCCTTGCGCGCGTCCCGGAAGCGCTCGGCGTGGAAGAGCGCCTCCAGGTAGTCGTCATCGGAATCGTGGGAGCCCAGCTGCTTGCGCAGCGCCTCCAGCTCCGCGATGGCGCCGGGGAGGTCCGCGCCGGACCCGAAGTGCCGGAGCTCCTTCGGGTCCGAGGAGAGCAGCGACGCCAGCCTCGACCGCGCGATGGAGTCCTTCGGATCCAGCTCCTTCGCCTGGCGCAGCGCCGCCACCGCGCCCGCCACGTCCGCGCCGGGGTGCAGGTCGCGCCCCAGCTCGTCCGCGGACAGCGCGATGCCCAGCACGCGCCAGGCGTAGGCAAGCGACGGATCCATGGCGGTGGCCGCGCGCGCCTCGTCCCGGGCCGCCCCCGCCGCACCCGCACGCAGCAGCAACAGCGCCAGCTGCGCGCGGTGCAGGGCCTCCGCCGGGTGCAGCGCGATCAGCTTCCGCTGCTCCTGGACGGCCTCCTTCACCTTCCCGGCCGAGAGCAGCCGCTCCGGCACCCGGTCGAACAGGATCTGCACGGGCGATTCGCGCACGTACTCGCCCAGCGCGCGGCGGAACGCCGCCACCTCGGACGGCGACAGCTCCGGCCGGCCGAGGTCGAAGGTGAAGCGCGCGGTGACCTGGCCGCCCGGCTCCAGCGCGTAGCTCCGCTTCAAGGTGGCGGGCCCCAGCGCCCGCGTCTCCGCCTGCGGGAGCGCCCGCGCCGAGAAGCCGGGCGCCGGGGTGATGGTCGCGGTCAGCTCGGCGGTGTACGGCTCCGACACGCGCAGCGGGAAGCGGCGCCGGACCTCCGGGCGCTTCTCGCCGCTCGATGCGTCCTCGCCCTCCTCCTCGAGCGGGGCGAGCTCGGCCGGGAGGTGCTCGAAGAGGATGCCGGTGGTGAGCGCCACCGCCGCGTCCACGTCCGCCGCGTAGGCGCGCCGTACGCCCTCCGCCTCCAGGCGCACGGTGAGCGGCTTCACCAGGTCGTCCGGGTCCGAGTGCTCGAAGCCGGTGAGCCGGTCCGCCTGGAAGTACTTCCGCAGGTAGTCCTCGGCGGACTGCTCGAAGTCCTCGGCGTCGCGGCGCAGGTGCGCGCGGCGGTCGGCGGAGATGGTGCCCTGCGTCGAGGTGGTCTCCACCAGCTGGCCGCGGCCGCGCTCGGCCATCCGGTACTCGCGGGTGACGCGGAAGACGTTGCGCGCCGGGTCGGGCCCCGGCGTCCGGGTGAGGCCCTGGGTGTCGGAGGCTGCGATCAGCGACTGCCGCCCCAGCGAAAGCGGCGAGAGCTGCCCGGCCGGCGCGGTCCAGTCCGTGGGGTCCAGCCACAGCGGCTCCGCGCCCGTGGCGCCGGGGACGTACACCACCGCGTGCGTGAACAGCCCGAACCCCGCCACGTCCGCTGGCGCGTCCGACCAGCCCGGGCTCACCAGCGCGATCGACGCCGGCACGCCCACCGACCGCAGCAGGGCCACCATCAGCGCCGAGAGATCCTTGCAGTCGCCGTACCCGCGCGCCAGCACCTCCTCCGGCGGGCGCGGGACGATGGCGGCGGACGCCAACTCCACGCCGGTGTAGCGCACCGTGCGGTGGACCCAGGCCAGCAGCCGGTCCGCCACCTCGCGCGTCCCTCTGGCTCCCCCGGTGGTCCGCATCGCCTGGACGGCGAGCGACTTCGGGTCGATCTGCTGGTCCACCACCGCCGCGTAGGCGCGGGCCACCTCGTTCCAGGAGCGCGCGGTGCCGAAGATGAGCCGGGGCTGCGGCACCACCTCCGGCGGCATGCTCTGCTCCGGCCTCTTCATGGCGGGGAGGTCCCGCACCTCCACCGTCACCTTCCGCCGGCCCCCGGACTCGGTGACGGCGGGCCGCTCGCCGGTGCCCTGGACGGCCGAGCGGAAGGGGAGCTTCGCCGGCAGGTCGATGGTCACCTTCGAGCGCCGCGTGGGGGCGCCCCCGCCGAAGTAGTAGGCGTCGCGCTCGGAGGCGCCCACGGCGGGGCGGTGGCGGCGGATGGAGATCAGCTCCTCCACCACCGAGCCCTGGGCGATCCCCGGCAGCGGCCCGCGGACGGCCCGGCGATCGCTGAACGACTCCGGGGCGCCCTGCTGGGTCTCCTCCGCCAGCGTGGAGGCGTCGAACGTGCGCTCGGTGCCGCCGGCGGCGATCACCCGGGCCTTCACCACCGGGCGCTCCTCCAGCCAGGGCGACCACTCGGCGCCCACGCTCGACCACCGCTCGGCGCCGGTGCGGGTGAGCACCCGGAAGACGACGTGGGTGGTGGAGTCGTGCGCGCCCGACTCGTCGAAGACGTAGGACGACTCCTCCAGCAGCACCTCCACGTCGGCGTCGCGGTCGGCGGGGGCGGGGAGGGCGGCCGCGGCGCTGACCATCTCCTGCGCGGAGGCGGAGAACGGGGCGCCGTCCCAGGGGAACAGGGGCGAAGGCGGCGGTCCGGCGAGCGCGGTGGAGGCCCAGAGGGCGATCAGCGGGGAGAGCACTGCGGGGATTCTGCCACCCAGGGCGGCGAACCGCTCAGCCCCCGAAACCCACGGGACGCCGATGTGGCGGCCTCCGGCCGCTTCCTCCGGGCTCAGGCCCCCAGCGCCACCACGCCGCGGCGGAGGAGGTCCTTGAGCGTCTCCTCCACGTCGACGGGCGAGGCGTCGCTCCGGGCGATCACCTCCGCCGGCGGCAGCCCGTCCTCGCAGATCAGCTTGGCCGTCCGCAGCCACTGCTGGGGGCCAACCTGGGTGTAGAGCTGGTACAGCGGCTGGTCCACCCAGATCCGCTTGGCGTTGACCAGCAGCGCCTCGCGCGCCTTCCGCTCCCTCTCGTTCAGGGTCGCCACCGCGCGGCCGATCAAGAGGTTCATGGTGCCCAGCGGCGCGGCGTCCGCGGGCGCGCCCGGGTCCCCGAACATCACCGAACCGTTCGCGGACCTGGACGCGAGGAAGGCGATGAACGCCGGCTCCTTCTCGGCGCGGTGCGGCCCGGCCTGCGCGGAGGCGCTCACCACCTGGCCCTTGCGGAGCGAGAGCTGGTACGTGGCCCAGTTGTCCTTGGCGTCCAGCTGGCCGGTGACGCCCTGCCGCGCCAGCTCCTGCATCAGCCACTGTGGGCCCACCGCGTCGATGGAGAGCAGCATCCGCTTCTGGACGCGGATGTCGGCGCGCACGTGGTTCCGGGGGTGCAGCAGTCCGCGGATCTGCGTGGCCAGGACGTCGTGTTTCACCGACTTGGACAGGTACGCCTGCGCGCCGGCGTTCAGCGCCTTGAGCGATTCGCGGTAGTCGTCGTGGCAGGAGAGGAACGCCACCGGCAACTCGCGGGTGCGGTAGTCGTCGCGGATCTGCCGCAGCAGTCCCCAGCCGTCCATCCGCGGCATCGAGAGGTCCGCGATGAGCACGTCGTAGGGCGCGGAGCGCGCTCGCTCGTAGCCCTCGACCCCGTCCGCGGCGGTGGTGATCCGCATCCCGCGGCGCTGGAGGATGACGCTGAACATCCGGCACAGCTCCGGGTCGTCGTCCACCAGGAGCACCTGGATCGGCGCGCTCGCGTCCGGCTCCGGGGTGGGGTGCGGCGCCAGGATCGCCCCCAGCTCGTCCAGGTCGGCCGGCGGTTGCGGCGCGACCGGGACCTGGGCCGGGGGTGGGGCCGGGGCTGGGGTCAGGGCCCGCTCCACGTCCACGTCCACGCTCATGCCGAGGGGCTCGTCCTTGCCGCTCACCTCGATGACGATGCCCGCGCCGTCCCCCGCCTGGCCGGCGAGGTCCGAGAAGGACCAGGTCTCCGGGCTGAGGCCCACCATCGCCCAGAGCGCGTCGTCCCCGGTCTGGCCGCGGAAGGAGGCGGAGAGCAGCCCGCCGCGGACGAAGATCGCGGTGCCCTGTTCGGGGTGGGCGGGGTCCATGTTCAGCGCCCCGGAGCGCTGGGCCCGCTTCACGTGGGCGATCAGCGACCCGAGCTCGCCAGGCCGGCCGCGCCCCTGGACCATCCCGGTGCGTGTGGGGAGGCTGCGCAGCAGCTCCTTCACATCCGCCACGTGGCGGAGGGTCTGGAACGGCTCCGGCAGCAGGTGCACCACGCCGGAGCGGAACTGCGAGGCCCACGCCTGGTCGCCCATCTCCTTCGCCAGCAGGACGATCGGCAGCGTGGCGAACATCGGCTGCGCGGCAATGGCGCGGAAGACCTCCGCCATGACCGGCGACTGCAGGTCCGCGTGCACCAGCAGCAGCTCCGGGCGGAGCTGGCGGAGCGCGGCCTCCGTCTTCTTCGGGTCGATGGTGTAGCGGAGGAGGAACGTCCCGCTCCGATTGAAGGCCTGCGCCAGCAACTGCGGCGTCGCAGGGTCCGGGTCGATCGCCAGGATGGCGGGTGGTTTCTCGTTGGGTGACGACACGGCGTGCTCTCTACTTAACGCGGCCCTGGCCGGGTCTCCAGCGCAAGGGCCCGGTAGAGGGGGCGATCCCCGAACCTCGGGACGGACCAGGGGCGGGACGGCCACCAGTTGAGGATGACCGCGCGCCGCAGGGGCCCTCGCCGCGGGCGCCCGGCGGCGGCGGCCTGGGGCACCTGGTTCCGGTCGTCCAGCACGCCGTGGGTGAGGTCGCCGTCGAAGGTGGCGAAGCGGTTCGGCTCCGGGCGCACCAGGTCCATCTGGTCCAGGCGGTCCGGCGCGCAGGACGGGTTCCGGGGATCCGGCGGCTCCTCCGTCACCACCAGCAGCCCGCCACGCGCGCGGTTGAGGAAGAGCACGGAGGAGACCAGCGGGTGCACCGTGCCGCCGCCGCGCCGCGCCCGCTGGATGTCGTGGTCGCGGTGGAAGTCCACCCGCACGTCGGAGGTCCACATCCTCGACAGCCACCACTCCACGCCGCGCACGCGGGCCCGCGCCGCTCGCGGGAGGTGACGCGCCAGCGCCAGCGCGGCCTCCTCCACCACCGATCGCGGCGGCTCCGCCAATGGGAACCAGAAGGTCGTCTGGTAGGTCCGCTGGAGGCGCTCGTTCCCCAGCGCGAGCACGGCGCGCGCGACCTGCCCGAACAGCGGCGGCGCGAGGGCCGCGTCCGCCAGGGTAACGCTTCGCCGCCGATGCATCTTTGAACCCAAGCTTATGACGCAGTCTCCGGCACTTCCCGGCGAGCGGGCCTTGCATTTTGCCTGGGGGCGTGGTTCCTCCCCGCGCGTCCGGGGGACAGCTCATGACGGTGTCGATGCGACCGGTGTACGTGGTGGATCCCTCGGCCGAGGTCCGGGCCATGGTCTCGGACACGCTCCGGTCGCTGGGGTACGAGGCCGCCGCCTTCGAGTCCCCGGCGCGCGCGCTGGACGCCATGGGGCGCCGCCCGCCGAGCGCGCTGCTCACGGACCTCCAGATGGCGCCGATGGCGGGCGACGAGCTGTGCCGGCGGGTGAAGGAGAACCGGGCGCTCTCGCGCATCCCGGTGATCCTCTTCACCCCGGCGGACTCGACGCCCGAGGTGATGCGCTCCTGGCGCGCGGGCGCGGACGACTTCCTCCCCAAGCCGGTGCAGCGCGCGCAGCTCCGCGCCAAGCTGGAGGCGCTCTCCAGGGCGGGCGCCGCGGAGGAGCCGGCGTCCGTCCTCCACCGCCCCGGCGAGCGCCACCGCCTCCTCCTCGTGGACGGCAGCCGCTTCTTCCGCACCGTGCTGGGCGGGGCGCTGGAGCACTCCGGCTTCCAGCTCCTCTACGCGCGCAGCGGCCCGGAGGCGCTGGAGCTGGCGGAGGCGCACGGGTCCGCGCTGGACGCGGTGCTGTCCGACCTGGCGATGCCGGGGATGGACGGGCTGGAGTTTGCGGTGGCGCTGCGGAACACGGCGGGGTGGGAGACCAAGCCGATCCTGATGATGTCCTCCTCGGAGATCGCGGCGGACCGGGTGCGCGCGGCGGAGGCGCTCACCGGGTACGGGCTGCTGGAGAAGCGGCTCATCCCTGTCGAGGCCATCGTCTCCCGGGTGAGCTCCGCGGTGGAACCGCACGTGCAGGCCCTCCGCGCCGCCGAGCGCGTCCCCTTCTTCTCCGTGGTGGAGCTCCGCGCCGCCAACACCACCGGGTTCCTCGCCGGCTTCTCCTACGACGTGAGCCCGGGCGGCATCTTCGTGCGGAGCCTGACTCCGCTCCCGGCCGGGACCCTCGTCGAGATGCGGGTGAAGCTCACCTCGCGGACGCCGGTGCCCTCGTGCTTCGGCCAGGTGGTGTGGGCGAACCAGTACCGGCTGCGGACATCCTTCAGCTACCCGGTCGGGATGGGCATCCGCTTCACACACCTGGAGCCGGACCAGCAGGCCGAGGTGCAGAAGCTGGTGAAGGTCGGCGGCAAGTTGATCGCGGCGTAGGTGGCGCCGCGACCGGCGCTGGTTAAACAAGGGGCCGTGGCTGCCGTCCGCGTGGTGTTGGTGGGAGAGGATCCGCTCGCGAGGGGCGGGCTGCACGCCCAGCTCGAAGGGCAGGAGGGCGTCCTCCTCGCGGGCCACACGGAGCTGGAGCACCTGGCGCTGGCGCTGGAGCAGGGGCGGCCGGAGACGTTGGTCTGGGACCTCGGCGTGGACCCGCGCGCGCAGCTCGGGAAGGCGGCGGCGATGGCGCAAGCCAACGTGCCGTTCGTGGTCCTCCTGAACGAGGACGACCTGGCCGGGGACGCGGTGGCCTCGGGCGCCTCGGGCGTGCTGGGCAGGGACGCGGGGCCGGCGCAGATCGCCGCGGCGGCGGTGGCGGCGGCCCGCGGGCTGGTGGTGCTGGCCCCCGAGCTGGCGTCGGCCGCCGTGCCGCGCCCCGGAGGCGCCGCTCCCGCGGACCCGCTCACCGACCGCGAGTTGCAGGTCCTCTCACTGCTGGCGGAGGGGCTGTCCAACAAGCTGATCGCGGGGAGGCTGGGGATCAGCGAGCACACCGCGAAGTTTCACGTCAACGCCATCCTCGGCAAGCTGGGCGTGCAGAGCCGCACCGAAGCAGTGGTCCGCGCGGCGCGGCTCGGCATGCTGATGCTGTGATCTGCGCACCTACCTACCCGAACGGCCAGGTCCATCGCCTCCCCATCCGGCGGATGTGGCGCCGCGCGCGGTTCGCTACTTCTCCAAACGAAAGGAGCGGTGAACGAACCATGGGAAACGCGGCACAGGACCTGTCGAGCGCGCTGGCGCAACTGGTGGAGAAGGTAGGGCCCTCGGTGGTGCGGGTGGAGGACGGGCGAGGGAGGCCTTCCACGGGCGTGGTCTGGGAGGTCTCGGACGGCGGGACGCTGATCGCCACCGCCTCGCACTCGCAGGAGCGCGAGGACACCCTGGAGGTCGGGCTCCATGACGGCTCGACGGTGAAGGCGACGCTGGTGGGCTTCGACAACTCCACCGACGCGGCGGTGATCAAGATCGACCAGAAGCTCCCGGCGCCTGCCTGGTCGGACGGCGACCCGAAGGTCGGCAACCTGGTGCTCCAGCTCGGCCGGCCGGGGAAGACCGCCCGCGCGACGCTGGGCATCCTCTCCGCGGTCGGGACCGACGAGTGGCGGACCGGCGCGGGCGGCAAGGTGAACCGCTACATCCAGGCGGACGTGTCGCGCTCGCCCGGCTTCTCGGGGGGGCCGCTGGTGGACATGAACGGCGCCATCCTCGGGATGTACAGCTCCGCCCTCGCGCGGGGCGCCCACGCCATCATCCCCACCGCCACGCTGAAGCGGATCGTCCCCTCGCTCCAGCAGCACGGCAAGGTGCAGCGCGGGTTCATCGGCGTCGGCGTCTACCCGGTGCGGTTGCCCGACGACGTGTCCAAGCAGGTGAACGGCCAGGAGGACGGCGTGGTGGTGGTGGCCCTGCAGCCGGACGGGCCGGCGCAGAAGGCGGGCCTCGTCCTGGGTGACGTGCTCATCCAGCTCGACGGCAAGCCGGTCACCTCGCCGGGCGAGCTGATCTCCCTTCTGGACCCCGACAAGGTGGGCAAGCCGGTCACCGCCAAGGTGTCGAGCGCGGGGAAGGTGCGCGACGTCACCATCACGGTGGGCTCGCGGGGCTGAAGTCGGATCGCCTCGCCGTTAGGACGGATGGCCATGAACCTCCTCAAGCAGTTCTCCCAGCAGCTCGAAGCGCTGGTGCAGAAGACGGCCCCCGCGGTGGTGGGCGTCCTCCGTGGCCAGGGACAGGCCACCGGCGTGGTGCTGGCGCAGGACGGGTACGTCCTCACCAACGCCCACGTGGTGGAGGGTGCGCGGCGGATGAATGCCCGCATGCACGACGGCGACGAGCACCGCGCCCACGTGGTGGGCCGGGACGAGCGCACCGACCTGGCCGTCCTCAAGCTGGACGTGAACCACCTCACCACGCTGCCGTTGGCCGATAGCCGGGAGGTGAACGTGGGTCAGCTGGTGGTGGCCATCGGCAACCCGTTCCGCTTCGAGCGAAGCGTGAGCCTGGGCGTGGTGAGCGCGCTGGACCGCACCCTGCCGTCGAAGCAGGGCGCGCTGGAGGGGCTGATCCAGACGGACGCGGCGATCAACCCGGGCAACTCGGGCGGGCCGCTGCTCAACGCGGACGGGGAGGTGGTGGGCATCAACACCGCCGTCATTCCCTGGGCGCAGGGCATCGGCTTCGCCGTCCCCGCGTACACCGCCACCTGGGTGGCCTCGGTGCTGATCAAGAACGGCGAGGTGCGCCGGCCGTTCCTGGGCATCGCCGCCCGCGGCGAGGAGCTGGGCCCCAAGCTGGCCCACGCTACCGGCCGCCGCCGCGCGGTGCGCGTCCTCGACGTCAACGCCACCGAGCCCGCCGACCGCGCCGGCCTCCGCGAGGGCGACCTGCTCGTCTCCGCCAACGGCCTCCCCGTCTCCAGCGTGGACGACCTCCAGCGGGTGATGGTGCTGGACGAGGGCGGCGAGCTGAAGCTGGAGATCTGGCGAGACCAGCAGAAGCGCGAGCTGAAGGTCCGGCCCCGACCCTGGCCGAAGATGGCCATGGCGTAGCGGGGCCGGAGCCTCCAGCGTCGCGTCACTTCACCAGGCGAAGCCGACCGGCACCTGGAGGGTGACCGGGAACTGCCGGTTCGCGAGGGCGTTCACCGAGAGTCCGACGCCCACGCCAATGGTGAGGCCGTTCTGGTGGACCCACTGGTAGCCGAGCTGGGGCTGGAGATCGAACGCCACTCCGCCCGAGGACTCCGTCATCAGCATCATGGCGGCCGCCTGCGCGCCGAGCCAGAAGCCGTCCGGCGCCCGGCCGAAGGGGTACAGGCGCACGCCACCGTTCACCTGGAAGCCGCCCGCCGCCACCTCGGGCGTCTCCAGGTACATGGGCGCCAGCATCAGGGACACGCTGACGTTCGGAAGCGGGGCGTACTCCAGGTCGACGGGCAGCGTCAGGACGGTGTAGCCGGGCGACAGGAGCGAGACGGCCATCCCGGCCACCATCGGGACGGGCTGGAACGAGAGCACGGTCTTGCGCGGGTTCCCCCCATCCACCGGCCCGGGCAGGCGCGGGACCTCTCCGTCGGGCGGAGCGAGCTGGATGCGGCTGTCGGCGGTGGTGGGCACGGTGGGCTGGCTCGCCAGCGCCATCGGGCTGGAGAGTACGGCGAGGAACGTCAGGAGCTTCGTTGCGGTGTTCATGGGTTTCCCCCTTTTGGTACGGCGTGGTCGCAAGGGGGTGCGTCCCTCCCGCCCGGGTATTCATCGGGCGCCGGCCGGGGTAAACCCCCTGGTCGATGAGCGAGGAGAGCGAGCCGCGCGCGCCGCTGTCGGCGCTCCTACCCCGGAGCGGTGAGCCGGCGCTCAGCTCGGACGACGTGCTGGACCGCTTCGTCCGCTACGCCACCTCCGCGGGGCTGTCGCTCTACCCGGCGCAGGAGGAGGCCATCCTCGAGCTGTACTCCGGCAAGCACGTGGTGCTGGGGACGCCCACCGGCTCCGGGAAGTCGCTGGTGGCCTTCGCGCTGCTCTTCAAGGCGATGGCCGAGGGGACGCGCGGCTTCTACACCTGCCCGATCAAGGCGCTGGTGAACGAGAAGTTCTTCGCCCTGTGCGACGCCTTCGGCCCGGAGCGGGTGGGGATGCTCACCGGCGACGCCGCCTTCAACCGCGACGCGCCGCTGATCTGCTGCACGGCGGAGATCCTGGCCAACCTCGCCCTGCGCGAGGACCGGTCGGACATCGGCTACGTGGTGATGGACGAGTTCCACTACTACTCGGACAAGGAGCGCGGGGTGGCGTGGCAGCTCCCGCTGCTCGCGATGCCGAAGACCGCGTTCCTGCTGATGTCCGCCACGCTGGGGGACACCACCGCCATCCAGGAGAAGCTGGCCGCATTCACGGGACGTCAGGTGGCGGAGGTGAAGAGCGGCGAGCGACCCGTGCCGCTGGACTTCGAGTACCAGGAGACGCCGCTCCACGAGACCATCCAGAAGCTGCTGGAGGCCGGGAAGTCGCCGGTCTACCTGGTCAACTTCACCCAGCGCGGCGCCGCCGAGCAGGCGCAAGCGCTCACCTCCATCAACGTCCTGGCGAAGGAGCAGAAGGAGACCATCCGCCAGTCGCTGTTCGACGCGAAGTTCGACACGCCCTACGGCAAGGACGTGGAGAAGTACCTCAAGCACGGGCTGGGGCTGCACCACGCGGGGCTCTTGCCCAAGTACCGGCTGCTCACCGAGAAGCTGGCGCAGACCGGGCTGCTCAAGGTGGTCTCCGGGACGGATACGCTGGGGGTGGGCGTGAACGTGCCCATCCGCACCGTGCTCTTCACCCAGCTGTGCAAGTTCGACGGCGAGAAGACCGCCGTCCTCTCGGTGCGGGAGTTCCACCAGATCGCCGGGCGCGCGGGGCGGAAGGGCTTCGACGACCGCGGCACGGTGGTGGTCCAGGCGCCCGAGCACGTCGTCGAGAACCTCAAGCTGGAGGAGAAGAAGCAGCAGGGGAAGAAGGTGGTGAAGAAGCAGCCGCCGCAGAAGGGGTACGTCCACTGGGACCGCGCCACCTTCGAGCGGCTCCTCTCCAGGCCCCCCGAGCCGCTGGAGTCGCGCTTCAACGTCACCCACGGGCTGCTGCTCACCGCGCTCCAGTCGCGCGCCGGGCTGCCAATCGAGCTGGACGGGAAGCGCGCGGGCGGGTTCGGGCGGCTGGTGGACCTGATCCTCCGCTCGCACGAGAGCGACTACCGGAAGCGGAAGCTGGTGGTGGCCGCCGCCCAGGCGTTCCGGACGCTGCGGACGGCGGGGCTGGTGATGGTGGAGAAGCGCGCGCGCGGCGGGCGGGCGGCGGAGGTGTCGCTGGACCCCACGCTCCAGCACGACTTCTCGCTCAACCACACGCTGGGGCTGTACCTGCTGGAGACCATCGGCAATTTGGACCGGTCGCTGGAGACGTACGCGCTGGACCTGCTCACGCTGGTGGAGTCCATCCTGGAGGACCCGAACGTCATCCTCTACGCGCAGCTCCACGAGGTGAAGGGCCGGAAGGTGGCGGAGCTGAAGGCGCAGGGGATGGAGTACGAGGAGCGGATGGAGGAGCTGGAGAAGCTGGAGTGGCCCAAGCCGAACCGGGACTTCATCTACGGCACCTTCAACGCGTTCGCCGCCAAGCACCCGTGGGTGGGGCACGAGAACATCCGGCCCAAGTCGGTGGCGCGGGAGATGGTGGAGCGGTTCCTCTCCTTCAACGAGTACGTGAAGGAGTACGGGTTGCAGCGGAGCGAGGGGCTCCTGCTCCGGTACCTGTCGGACGCGTACAAGACGCTGGCGCAGTCGGTGCCGGAGACCGCCAAGACGGACGAGGTGTTCGACCTGCAGACCCAGCTGCGGATCCTGGTCCGGCAGGTGGACTCCAGCCTGCTGGACGAGTGGGAGGCGATGAAGCGGCCCGGCGCGCGCCCGCTGCCACGGGAGGTGGAGCCGGCGCGGCTGGGGAAGGGGCTGGACCTCTCGCGCGATCCGCGGGCGCTGGCGTCGCGCGTGCGCGGGGAACTGCACCGGCTGCTCAAGGCGCTCTCGGACAAGGCGTACGAGGGGGCGCTGGGGTTGTTGAGGTCCGGGGAGGTGGAGTGGACGGCGGCGAAGCTGGAGGAGGCGATGGCGCCGTACTGGGCGGAGCACGCCTCCATCGACCTCACGCCCCGCGCGCGCCGCCCGGACCAGACCTTCCTCCAGCCGGTGGAGGGGGAGGCGAAGGTGTGGACCGCGAGGCAGAAGATCGCCGACCCGGCCGGCCACGGCGACTGGATGGTCGAGGCGCGGGTGGACCTGGGCGAGCCGCATCCCGAGGACGAACCCCTGCTCCAGCTGGTCCGGATCGGGACCTAGCGGAACCTCCGCTAATCTTGTCCGGGTGGAGCTTCCGCTCGCACTGCTGGGCCTGCTGATCGGGGGTGCCCCGGTCGTCGACGCGCCCACCGTCCTGTGGGCGCTGGATTCGGGCGTGGCGCGGGCGGACCATGGCGCCGCGCTGATGCCGGACGGGCGGGTGATGGTGGTGGGCGGGTCCGCGTCGCGGTCCACCCAGCTCTACGACCCGGCCTCCAATTCGTGGAGCGACGGCGGGAGGGGCATGGACTCGCACGCCTTCTACTCTCTGGCCCGGCTCCAGGACGGGACGCTGATCGTGGTCGACAACGGACCGTTCTACGAGTGGTGGCTGCCGGCAACCCAGAGCTGGGACGTCGCGCCCCCGGGGACGCCGCGGCAGGAGGGCGTGGCGGTGCTGCTCTCGTCGGGCCAGCTGCTCACCGGGTGCGGCAACGACGGGACGGGCTCCGTCGACACCTTCGAGCGCTTCGACCAGGAGTCGAACGTCTGGCTCGATGCCGGCGCCCAGCTCTTCCCCGACGACCTCTGCGCCCTGAGTCCGTTGCCCGGCGATCGCTGGCTGAAGACCGGCGGCGTCGGTTCCGCGTCCGACGTCGCCGAGCTCTGGTCCGCCGACGGCGGCCGCCCCTACACGCTCCAGTACGACCGCCAGGAGCACACCTCCACCATCCTCCCCGACGGCCGGGTGCTCGTTACCGGCGGCACGAGCTCCCCGTTCCCGGTGGAGATCTTCGACCCCGTCACCGAGACGTGGGAGGCCCCCGGCTCGAGCCCGTCCGAGGGCCGCTTTGCGGCCTCCGCCACCGTGCTGCCCGATGGCCGGGTCGTGGTGGCCGGGGGGTTCAACGGCAGCGGTCGCGCGGTCGACACCGGCGAGGTCTACGACCCGCTCACTGGGCTCTGGTCTGCGCCGTTCCAACTCGGGTTGCGGCGCGGGGTACACGTGGGCGTGATGTTGCCGAACGGCCGGGTGTTCCTCACCGGCGGCGACGACGACGTGAGCTCGACCCAGAGCAGCCAGCTGCTCGACTTCTCCAGCCCCTTCATGACGGCTGGACCGGGGCTCCCGCAGCCCATGGCCGCGCCCCGGCTCGGGACCGCTCGCGGCGTGCCGGTGCTCTGGGACGACCACGGCACGGCGGCGTACCGGCTGAATCCAGAGGCCGGGTGGGTCGCCCTGCCGCCCGCCCCGGCGAACCCGGGCGCGGTGGCGCTCACGCTCCGGGACGGCCGGCTCCTCCGGGTGGGCGCGGCGATCGACGGGTACGACCCGGAGCGGGGTGCCTGGTTCACCGTCCCGACTCCGGATGCCGGTCACCCGGGTGCTGCCGCGGCGCTGCTCCGCACCGGGGAAGTCCTGGTGGCGGGAGGGGACGGCCCGTCCAAGGGGGTCGAGCTCTTCGATCCGAGGACCGCCACCTGGTCGAGGACGGAAGACCTCCCGACGGCGACGCGCGGCGCGCAGGCAGTCTCGCTGCCCGGCGGAGACGTCCTGTTGTGCGGCGGCGAGACGGGTACAGGTCTCACCGACTGGTGCTGGATCTACACCGCCTCTACCGCGCACTGGACGTTCGGGGTGCGGTTCTCCGGTGCGCGCCGGGGGTTCAGCCTGACGCCGCTGGAGAGCGGACTGGTGCTGGCGGCCGGCGGCGAGAACGACGGCGGGGTGGTCGCCACCGCGGAGGTCTTCCGGCCTTCCTCCATCAGCTGGACGCCCGCGGGGTCGCTCCTCCAGCCGCGTGCCGGGCACGCGGCCGTCCGTCTCCGCAACGGCCAGGTGTTGGTGATCGGCGGGTCCGGGACCACGGGCGCGCTATTGACGACGGAACGGTTCGATCTGGTGATGGGTGGGTTCACGGGCGGGCCGGACCTGGGCGTGGCCCGGGCGGCGCCCTCGGCGGTGATGGGCATGGATGGGCGGCCGCTGATCTGCGGCGCGGAGGATGTGCGGGTGGAGGTGTTCGACGAGGGGCGGGGCGCGCAGCCAGAGTGGGCGCCGACGCTCGAGGGGCCCCCGCGCGGGAGCCCGGGGCAGGCGCTCACGGTGACCGGCACCCGCATCACGGGGGTCACGCCGGGGTCGTCTGGGGACCTGCGCAATTCGCCCAGCAACCTGCCGGTGCTCGCGCTGGAGGGGCCGGACGATCTGCTGGTGCGGCCGGGCGCGATCGGGTGGACGGACTCCAGGGTGACGTTCCAGGTGCCGCCTTCGACCGCGGCCGGGTGGTACGCGCTGAGCGCTTCGGTGAACGGCATCGAGAGCGAGGCGAAGCCGTTCGTGGTGGGATTGGACACGGGCCAGTCGTGCGACGCGGGCGCGGAGTGCGCGGCGGGTACCTGCGCGGCGGGCATCTGCGCCGATCCGCCGGAGATCATCTGGGTCCCTCCGGACTCCGGCACGGTGACCGACGGCGGGGCGGATGCGGGAGGTGGGCCTCCGCTCGAGGTCGACGTCGGGTGCGGCTGCGCCGCGGCGCCAGGTGCGTGGGGCGCGTTGATCTTGCTGATCGCGCTCCGCGCCGGGGTCTCACGCGCGAGGCGTGCGAAGCGGGCGCGCGACTGACGTGTTGAATCCAGCGCTGCTCACGGCGTGATGAATGCGCCGTTTACGGCGGGATGGGTGCGCCGTTCGCGCGTGATGGGTGCGCCGCTCGCGGCGTAATGAGGTGCGCCGCTCGCGGCGTAATGAGGTGCGTCGCCGCGAAGCGGCCGATGGCGACCGCTACCGCCGCAGGAGCTTGAACGCCAGGTCCCGTGTCCCCAGCGCGCGCGACGACGTCACCCAGAGCAGCATCAGCGGCTCCAGCATCCGCGCGCTCGCGAGTGGTCCAGCGTCCACCGCCTCGAACCCGACGTCCTCCACCAGTTGCTTCATCACCGCCTTGCCCGCCGCGTCGTCGCCGCAGAAGAAGTTGGTCGCCTGCACGCCGCCGTACACCGTGCCGGCCAGGTTCTCGGCCCCCTGCGCGTTGAATGACTTGAACACGCGCGCTCCGGGCAGCCGCTTCTGGAGCTCCTCCGCCGCCGAGGTGGTGCCCCCGTACTTGAGCCGCATCCCCGGCTCCACCGCGTTGGTGCAGTCGATGACGACCTTGCCGGCCAGGTCCCCCGCCGACCGGAGCACCTCCTCCAGCGCCCCGTACGGCACGGCCAGCGCGACCACTTCCGCCCCGCGCGCCGCCTCCGCCACGGCCGCCGCGCTCGCGCCGATCTCCTGGCACAGCGCCCGCAGCTCCGCCCCGCCCGGATCGCGCGACCCGAACACCACGCCGTGCCCGCGCTTCGCCCAGGCCCGCGCCAGGCCCGCGCCGATGTGGCCGTTCCCGATGACCGCGATCTTCATGCGCCCCTCCGCAGCAGCCCGAACGCGATGTTCCGGTTCTTGCCGCCCATCGCCAGGCTGATCCACAGCATCGCCACCGGCTCCAGCACCCGCGCGCCGCTCAACCCGCCGGTCCGCACCGCCTCGAAGCCCAGGTCGCGCGCCAGGCCCGCCGCCACCTCGCAGGCCGCCTGGTCATCGCCGCACACGAACATCGCCGCCCGCGCCTTCCCGTACACGGGGTCCGCCATGTTCTCCAACCCGGTGGTGTTGAACGCCTTCACCACCCGGGCGTTCTTCACCCATCGCGCCACCTGCTCCCCGCCGGAATCGGTGTGCGCGTGCACGAGCTTGAACCCGGGCCCGATGGGGTTGGTGGCGTCCAGCAGCGGTTTCCCTCCGAAGTCCCCCGCGGCCTCCAGCGCGGCCTGCGCGCCGTCCCACGGGGTGGCGAGGATGACCGCCTCCGCGCCCTCCACCGCGGCCCGCACCGAGGCGGCCTCCGCCGGCGCCACCGTCTTCGGGTTTGCCGGATCCCGCACCCCGTACACCACCCGGTGGCCGGCCTTCGCGAGCCCACGCCCCAGCGTGGTGCCCACCTTGCCGGCCCCGATGATCGCCACGTTCATGCCAGACCCTCCGGGGTCACCCGCTTAGCGCCCCAGCGCCTCGATGACCAGCCTCGCCGCCGCCGCCCCGGAGACCTGCTGCTGCCCGGTGACCAGCAATCCGTCCCGCACCGCGAACTCCTTGAACTGCTGGTGGACCACGAAGTTGGTCCCCTCGATCTTCCGCGCCTCGTCCTCGATCCAGAACGGCTGGATCCGCTTGCCCACGTACGCGTCCGCGTACCGCTCCTCGCTGTTGGCGAACCCGGTCCAGGTCTTCCCCTTCACCAGCAGCTCCCCGTTCGACAGCTTCGTCTCCAGCAGCACGCACGTCCCGTGGCACACCAGGGCGGTGACCTTCCCCGCCTCGTAGAACCGCCGCACCACGTCCTGCACCTTCGCGTTCCCCCGGAAGGTGTACATGGGCGACTGGCCGCCGATCACGAACACCGCGTCGTAGGCGCCGGGGTTGAGGTCCACCAGCGGCTTGGTGTCCTGGATGAGCCCCAGGTGCTTCGGCGACTTCTTGAACCCAAGCGAGATCAAGTCGTGGGCCGAATACCCGCTGGCGTCCTCCGGGTCCGAGTACCCATCCGCCACCAGCGCGCCGCCCTCCGGGCTCCGGATCTCCACCTCGTAGCCGGCCTCGGCGAAGGCCCAGTACGGGTGCGTCAGCTCCGCCCACCAGAAGCCAATGGGCCATCCGGTGGTCTTCGACGTGGAGGCGTTGGCGGCGACGATGAGGATGCGCTTCTTCGGGGCAGGGGGCGTGTTGGTCGTGGTCATGCGCCTAATATTCACGCCCGCACGATTTGCAGCAATCCAATGGGATGCAACTTGAAGTTGCACCAGATGCAACTATCGCCGCCGCCTCGGCGGCTCCAGCCGGGTCCGGGCATCCGCGTGGACGTCCCCCGCTTCCTCGTGCGCCGCCCGCACGAAGGCCTCCCTCAGGAAGCGGTGGCCGGCGTCCCCGTCGAACCGCGGGTGCCAGACCAGGCTGAGCGCGTAGGGGCGCAGGGGGAGGGGAGGCTCCAGGAGCTTGAGCCCCAGCGAATCGGCCATCGGCGCGGCCACGCGCTCGGAGATGGTGAGGAGGTGGTCGGTGCGGGCCGCCATCTGCAGCGCGGTGAGGAAGTAGGGGACGGCGCGGGCCACGTTCCGCTGCAAGCCCCGCTCCCGCAGCACGTCGTCCAGGTACCCGCCGGGCGCGCCGCGGGGGGCGACCTGGATGTGCGGCCGCTGGACGAACTGCTCCAGCGTGAGCCGCTTGCCGGCCAGGGGGTGGCCCTTCCGCACCACGCAGACGAACCGGTCGGTGAGGAGCATCCGGCTGCGCATCTCCTGGGGCAGGTCGCCGTAGATCCCCACCGCCAGGTCCGACCCGCCGCCGCGCAGCTGGGCCGGGTCGTCCAGCGTGTTGGGGATGAAGCGCAGCGCGATCCCGGGCGCCTCGCGCTGGAGGATCCGGTCCACCGCCAGCCCCAGCACCGCCAGCACGTAGTCGGTGGCGTGGATCACGAACGCCCGGACCAGCTCCGCCGGGACGAACGGCCGCGGCGGCTCCAGCGCCTGGTTCGCCTCGCTCACCAGGGTATGGACGCGCGGGCGCAGCGCCTCCGCCCGCGGGGTGAGCACCATGCCCCGCCCGGCCCGGACCAGCAGCGGGTCCCCCAGCTTCTCGCGCATCCGCGCCAGCGCGTGGCTCATCGCCGGCGTGGAGAGGCCGAGCCGGCGGGCGGCCCCGGTGACGCTCCCTTCCTGCAACAGCGCGTCCAGCGTGGCCAGCAGGCCCAGGTCATTGGATGTCATCGACTGCAACTCTAGTTCAATCGAGTTGCACCAGACCAAAGATGAGCGGGCTGGACGATGAAATGGTCCACCAGCCACGACACCGTCAGCCCCACCGCGGTCCCCGCCACGTCCCAGGTGAAGTCCTTCCACGACGGCGTCCCCGTCCGGGCCACGAAGTCGAGGAGCTCCTTCGTCGCCCCAACCGCCAGCGCGAAAGACCCGCCCACCACCAGCCGCCTCACCTCGGTCGAATCCGCCGACTGCCCCGCCAGGGTGTAGCCGACCGTCGCGAACCCGGCGCTCAGCCCGAAGTGCAGCGCCTTGTCCCTCGACAGCCAGGGGTCGGGATCCGCCGGTGGGGGAGCCTGGGCGCGCGCGCCCGAGGCCGCCAGCAGCGTGCACACCCAGACCCAGCGCTTCATGCCGCCTCCCCGAGGAAGCTCCGGACGTGCGCGGCGATCTCCGGCCCGGCCTCGATCAGCGTCCCGTGCCCGGCGTCGCGCACCAGGTGCCACCGGGCGTGGGGGAGGGCGTCCCGCATCCGCTCCACCTGACGCAGCGGGATCAGGGTGTCGTTCTCCGCGCCGAGGATCATCACCGGCACCTTCACCTTCGGCAGCACGTCGCCGGAGTCGGCGTCGAACAGCGCGATCAGCGTGCCCCAGTACGCGCCGAGGTCCATCCGCTTCAGCGCCGTCATGAACTCCTGGATGTCGCCCCGGTCGGCGCGCGAGCGGAGCTGCCCGGTGAGCCGCCCGGCCGGGTAGACCAGCCGCGCGTCCAGCGCCGCCCGCCACAGCGGCCGGAGCGCCGGGAGCAGCGGCCGGGCCGCCCGGAGCGACCGCCGGAAGGCGGCGCCGAAGCCCGGCAGCTTGAACGGTCCCTCTCCATTCCAGGGCGCGTCCGGCGCGCCGGCGATCAGCACCATGCCCGGCACCAGCTCCGGCCGGACCCGGTACGCCTCCAGCAGCACCGGCACGCCCATGGAGAACGCCACCTGCACGGGGGGCTCGGAAGATCGGCCCCCGCGCATCACCGCCTCGGTGACCCGGATCAGGTCACCCGCCTGGGTCTGGATGGAGTAGTCCCCGCTGCGCGCCACGCCGCTGGAACCGTGTCCACGGTAGTCCCAGTGCACCACCCGGTGGTCGCCCGACAGCTCGGCGACCAGGTGCCGCCAGAAGTTCTCCGAGGTGCCGATGCCGTTGGTGAGCAGGAGCGTGCGCCGGCCCTCCAGCGCCGCCTCGTCCTTCCCTCCGCCCGGGTCGAGGTGCGTGTGGTACGAGACTGTCGTCCCGTCCGCCGCCTCCAGCGAGCGCGTTACCTTGCGATAGGCCACGGTGGGGGACGGTACCCGAGGCGGCGCCTGGTTGCGGCGTCCAGTGGATGACGCCTGGAGGCGCCGGCGGCCGGAAGCCGTTGCGACCTGGCGAGCGCTTCGCTCAGCTTCCGGCCACCCTTCCGGGCCACCTCCTATGAAACGACTCCTTCCCTTCCTCCTCGCCCTCGCGGCGATCCCCACCCCCGCGCTTGCCGCCGGCGACGCGCGCTGGGTCTCCATGGACGCGCCCGAGGCGATCGACGCCCCGGTCCTCGGCCTGCAGCGGTCTGCCATCGCGCTCCCCGCCGGCTTCGCGGTGGACACCTCGCTGATGGCGGACCTCGGCCTGCTCCCCAACCTGGGCGTGCGCTGGGCGATGACCGGTGGGCCCCACCGCGTCGTCGTCGGCGCGCGCTACGCGCTGTTCGTGGGCGCGGACGTGTACAGCGCGGCGATCCACGCGCTCCAACCGGTGGTGAAGCGCTACGACCCCGGCTACAGCGGGCCCTCCGCCTACGCCGTCTACGGCCTCTCGCTGGGGCAACTCACCGTCGCCGCCGAGCTCCGCGCGCGGCTGATGACCTTCGTCACCGGCTCGCTCACCGCGGGCGCCGCCTTCGCCTTCAACGAGTCCTGGAGCGTGGTGGTGGAGGGCGGGATCCGCTACCTCCAGGGCGACCCGTTCGTCCCGGCCCCCACCCTCCAGCCCAAGGCCGCCGCCGGGATCCGGCTGGCGGGGAAGGGCTTCGGCTTCCTCCTCGGCGCGGACTACGTCGGCATCGAAGACCCCATGTTCCCCTCGCTGCCGGTGATGCCGGTGGTGGACCTCTTCTGGAGCTTCCAGTGAACGCCCCCCGCACCCGCTTCTTCGCCCTCGCCGCCCTCCTGGCCGCCGGCTGCGCGCCGATGGTGGAGGTCCAGACGGAGCCGATCAGCCAGACCATCCCGATCACCAGCGTGGGCCTGCAGTCCTACGTGGAGCTGGCCATCGACCTGCCGCCGCAGTCGCAGGGCGACGTGCACGTAGAGAACGTCACCGCGGACCTCCAGGTCCACAACGCCTCCCGCGCCACCAACATGTTGCTGGAGCTGCGCGTCTCGCTGTCCGGGACCGCCACGCCCGAGGTCCCGTTCCCCTTCACCCAGGCCAATCGGCCCTCGTACTTCGCCGAGTCGGTGGCGCTGCTGGGGCCCAAGGTCTACGACGGGGGGACCACGACCCAGGAGCATATCGAGGGCGCCGGTCTCATCCCGGCCATCGGAAAGCCCAGGCTGTGGCTGATCGTGTCCAACACGGTGACCAGCATCGGGCTGGGCGATTCGCTCTCGTCGCTCCAGCTGAACCTGAACCAGGTCGTCCTGCACGCGGTGGTGACCAAGTCGCTCGCCGGGGCCGGCGGCGGCCTGGAGACCACGGGGCTCTGAGCCCGGAGGAAGCGGCCGCAAGGCCGCCGCATCAGCGTCCCCTGGGTTTCGGGGACTAGAGCCAGCGCTACTTCTTCTTCTTTGTCCCGCCGCTGTCGAACCCGGAGGACCCCTTGTCCCCCGCCCCGCGGGGGCCCTTGGCGGCCTCGAACGCCGACGAGCCGCGGCGCACCTGCTTGCCCAGCGGCTTGGGGGCCGCCTTCGGCTTGGCGGCGGCGGCTGCGGCGGCCTTCGCCTTGGCGGCCTTCTCCCGCTCTGCCGCGGCGGCCGGGTTGAGCTTGGCCTCCAGGCGCGCGCGCTCCTGGTCCGCCATCTCCTTGAGCATCAGGATGTTGGACCGGGCGCGCTTGGTGGAGGCGCGCTTGGCCTCCGGATCCAGGTCGATGGCCTTCTTCCAGTCCGCCAGCGCCTCCGGGATTTTCCCCTTGCGCAGCTGCAGCTCGCCCCGGCCGACCAGCGCGTCCACGTTCGAGAGGTTGATCTCGAGGGACCGCTCGAAGTGCTTCATCGCCAGGTCGTAGTTCTCGCGCGTGTAGTAGCAGGCGGCGAGGTGGCAGTGGAACACGCTGTCGTACGGCGACGCGGCCACCAGGCCCTTGTAGATGTCGAGCGCGGCATCCACCCGGCCGGTGTTGAGCAGCTGGTACGCGATCTTGGCGATCCCGTAGAGGACGTTCGGCGAGAGGCCGAAGAACTCGCCCAGCGTGATCTCGCCCTTGACGAGCCGCTCCGCCAGCTCGGGGGGGACGGTGATGGTCTTCTCGGGAGCCGCCGCCGGCTGGGGGCTGGGCTGATTTTCTGGCACGGTCGCGTTGCCTCGCGGGCAAAAAACTGCCGGTTGGTCCGGGACTTCTAGACCAACCGGCTGATGATTTCCAACTCCCGGACCTTTGATCTTCCGCCTGGACGCCGGCTAGGCGTTCAGGGCGCGGGGCTGCTGCGGCACGGAACCGACCAGCTCCAGCGTCCTGCCCAGGGCCGTGAACATCCCGCCCAGCGCGCTGAACCAGTCGGTGACCACCGGGGGCTGCGGGAGGGGCGCCGGCTGCGGCGCGGGCTGCGGCACCGGAGCAGGCTGCGGGGCCGGCTGCGCCGGCTGGGCGTTGCGCTGCGCCAGCAGGCCGATCAGCGAGGTGAGGACCTGCAGCACCTGGCTGAGGATCTGCGCGAAGCCGCCGTTCTGCACCAGCTGCTGGCCCTGCTGCACGATGGGGCCCAGCCCGCCGGCCGCCGGAGCAGCCGCGCCCGCCGCGGGAGCCGCAGCGCCAGCCGCCGGGGCCGCCGCACCCGCCGCCGGCTGAGCGCCCGCCGTCGCGGCGGCCGCCGCAACCGCCTGCGGAGGCAGCGCCGGGGCCAGGTCCTTGCCCAGCTTGAAGTTGTCCGCGCCGTTGGAGCCCAGGATCTCCTTGCCGTTGAAGGACCAGGTGTTGCTCTCCTGGCCCTGCACGAAGGTCTCGCCGGTCACGAAGTCCGGCTTGCCCTGGTGCACCTGGCCGACCTTGCCCTTGCCGTTGGCGATGCCGTCGATGTTGACGATCTCGCCGGCCTTCTCGATCTCCAGCTTGGAGGTGACGGTGGCGCCGTTGCCGTAGGGCTGGGTCTTCACGTGCACGCGGGTGCCGTCGCCGAGGACGAAGGTGGCGTCCTTCTTGAAGTCCCAGTTGGTCTTGCCGTTGACGTGCGGGTCGCCGTGGATCTTGGTGACCTTCCCGTCCGGGCCGGTGATCTGCCAGTTGAACTTGCCGGTCGCCTCGATCTTGTAGCCGCCGGAGGTGGTGACCGAGGCCGACGCCGCGTCCGCCTTCAGGCCGCCGCACTCCGCCGGGTTCGGCTGGCTCACCGGGACGCTCGCCTGGAGGATCTCACCCAGGCCCTGGAGGACCTTGCCCAGCCCGTCCAGGAACAGGTTCGTATTGACCTGGGAGCCGACGCCCTGGCCGCCCTGCACGTACTGGCCGCCCTGCACGTACTGGCCGCCCTGCACGAAGGTGTTGGCGCCCGCGCCCGCGGTCGCGCCGGCCTGCGCGCCGCCCGGACCGGCGGTGGCGAAGGCGGAGGCGGTCGCGCCAGGACCCACGGCCACCGCGGCAGCCGCCGAGGCGCTCACGGTGTTCCAGGTCTGGACGCCATTACCGCCGGGAAGAACGTTGAGGCCGCCATCGACCGAGACCGCGGCGGCAGCGGCGGTGGCGACGTTGCGGTAGTTGACGAAGTTCGCCGCGTCGTAGATCGCCGACAGATACGGATTGAGACCGAGGTTGAAGCCCATGTGCAATGCTCCTGTTGCGACAGTCGGGACCAAGGGGGTCCCGCGTGTGTTCTTGACAGGATCATCTCGAATTATTGGGGAAAGTTTCCCCGATCGAGACATTTTGGTAGGACTCTTGCACCCTGAGAACACACGTTAGCGCACAAGAAACGCCAGGGTGTGCAACGCGCGTGGTCGGGCTGGCCTACGACGCCCGCAAAGGCGAAGGCCCCGAGTCGCTCCCTCATCAGGAGCGGCCCGAGGCCTTCAGCACACCGTTCGAATCAGTTCAGCGAGAGGCGATTAGGCCTGGACCCCGCCGCCCTTGGCCAGACCACCGAGCAGCGGCAGGAGAGCCTGCAGCATGCCGAGGACCGCGCCGAGGAGCTGCTGCAGGGTGTCCGCCGGCTTCGCCTGCTGCGCCGGGGGCTGAGCCGCCGGCTGGTTCTGCACGGGCGGCTGCTGGGCCGCCGGCTGGTTCTGCGCCGGAGCCTGGGTGCCCTGCGCCGGCTGCTGCTGCCCGCCGGTCAGACCCGCCAGGAGCTGCTGGATGGTCGCCAGCAGACCGGCCAGGCCGCCCTGCTGCTGAGCCGCGCCCGCGCCACCCGCCGCGCCCGCGCCGCCCGCTGCGCCCGCCGCCGCGCCCGCGCCGGCCGCTGCAGTGGCCTGCTGGGTGAGCGCCTGGTCACCGCCGGTCTTGAACGTGTCGACGCCGTTCTCGTTGCCGGTGATCTTCTTGCCGTTGAGGCCGGCGCTGCCGTCGGCGCCAACGGTGAGGGTCTGGTCGGTGTGGAGCTGCTCGGGGCCGCGGTCCACGGTCTCGACCTTGCCCTTGCCCTGGTCGATGCCGCCGATCACCGCGCGCTGCCCGTTGTTGGTGATCTCCAGCTTGGAGCTCACCGAGGTCCCGTTGCCCAGGTCCTTGCAGTCGCAGTTGATGCGGGTGCCGTCGGGCAGGACGAAGGTGGAGTCCTTCTTGAAGTCGAAGTTGGTCCCGTCCGCCATGTTGACGTGCGGGTCGCCGTGGATCTTGGAGACCTTCCCGTCCGGAGCGGTGATCTGCCAGGCGTACTGGCCAGTCGCCTCGATCTTGTAGCCGCCGGAGGTGGTGACCGCCGAGGCGCCCGCCTGGCAGCTCAGGCCGCCCGCGTCGGGCGGATTCGGCGTGCCCGGCTGGCCAGCGCCCTGCTGGTTGCCCAGCGCCTGCAGCATCTCGCCGAGGCCCACCAGGACCGTGCCGGCCCCGTGGATCAGGTTCGGCTGCTGAGGAGCGCCGGGAGCAGGCTGCGGCTGGATGGTGCCCTGGCCGCCCTGGACCTGCGGGCCGCCGGCCGGAGCCTGAGGAGCCGCGCCGCCGACCTGCGCCGGAGCGCCGCCGCCCTGGCCCACGCCGACTGCCGGAGCCTGAGCCTGCTGCGCGCCACCCTGCTGCGGGGCGCCGCCCTGGCCGGTCAGCTGGCCGAGCATCTGGGTGATGGCCTGCAGGGCCTGCATGATCTGGGTGATGGCCTGGCCGAACTGCGCGGGCCCGCCAGCGGGAGCGGCGGCCTGCTGCTGCGGAGCGGCCGGCTGGAACGCGTCGGCCGGGCGGGCCGGAGCCTGCGCCTGGGCCTGCTGCCCGCCGCCGAGGGCGCCCAGAAGGGTCTGGGTGATGTCGCCGATGTCGCCAGCGATACGGTTGAACGCCTGACCACCCGGAAGAAGACCAGCAATGTCGAACGCCATGGAGAAACTCCTTAGGGATCGGAATCACTTTCGTGGGGCCTGGGCCCGAGAGAAGTGTCCGCGGTGTGCTTACACGATGATGTTCGGGCTTGGGAGGGCCGAAGTTTCTCGGAATTTAAGCCCATTTATCTGGGAAGCTGCGACCCCCTCACGAAATCCCGAAGGATGACGGAAGGTTCTGCGATCATGACCGCTGTTTGCCGGAGCTGACACCGTTGGAGCGGTCCCGGCGCGGTCTGGATCAGGAATCGGATGAAGCACTGCGTCATCCGCTTCCATTAGATCGGCAGGCGCGGTCATTCGTTGAAGGGCGGTTCCCGCTCTTGCAACCCGAGGTGTCCGCATGATCCGTCCGGCTCGGTTGGCCGTCTTGAGTGTCCCCGCAGTACTGCTGATCGGCGCCTGCGTGAGCGCGTCCCGCAACGAGCACGCCGCTCCGAACCCCGTCGACGAGTCCACCGCAACCGAAGACTACGTCGAGGAGATCGTTACCACCGGGAGCCGGATGTCCCGGCCGGCCTCCGATCCCGCGCCCGCGCCAGCGCAGCCCGTCGCCACCAAGCCGCCGCCTCCGGCCCCGACCACGCCGGCCCCGGACATCGCCTACGCCCCCGCCCCGCGCGAGAAGGGGAAGGCCGAGAAGAAGCCCGAGCCGTCGCGCCCGCTGCGCATCGTGGATGCGCCCAAGGACGCCACCCGGCGGCACCGGGGGCCGGGGGCCCCCAAGAAGGGGGATGAGGGCGTGGAAGGGGGCGTCGTGGGAGGGGTCGTCGGAGGCGTCGTCGGAGGCGTGATGGGAGGCGTCGCGACGGAGCCCCTGGAAGCCATCACCGAGGGAGAGATGGGCCGGCCGGCCGGGGGCGAGAGCGGCAACGCCTTCGCCCACCTGGAGCCCAACCCCTTCATCCCCGCGGACCAGGACCACCTCTCCACCTTCGCCGTGGACGTGGACACGGCCTCGTACACGGTGGCGCGCCGCTACATCAACCAGGGCGCGCTCCCGCCGCCCGACGCGGTCCGCGTGGAGGAGTACGTCAACTACTTCCGCTACCGCTACGCGCCGCCGATCGCCGGCGCCTTCTCGGTGAGCCTGGAGGGCGCGCCCTCGCCCTTCACCAAGGGCCACCACGTCCTCCGCGTGGGCCTGCAGGGCAAGATCGTCTCCAAGTCCGAGCGCCGGCCCTCCAACCTGGTCTTCCTCATGGACACCTCCGGGTCCATGTCCTCCGAGGACCGGCTCCCGCTGGCCAAAGAGGCGGTGAAGATGGCGGTGCGGAACCTGAACGAGAACGACACCGTCTCCATCGTCACCTACGCGGGCGGAGTGGGCGACGTGCTGCCGCCGACGCCGGCCAGCGACCAGGCGAAGATCTACGCCGCGGTGGACTCGCTCCACTCGGGCGGCGGCACCGCCATGGGCTCCGGGATGGACCTGGCCTACAGGCACGCGGTCCAGCGCGCGCGGGCGGGCGTGGTGTCGCGGGTGATCGTGATGACCGACGGCGACACCAACATCGGCCCCAACCTGTCCGCGGAGTCCATGCTGGAGTCGATCGGCAAGTACGTGAAGGAGGGGGTCACCCTCACCACCGTGGGTTTCGGGATGGGCAACTACCACGACAGCCTGATGGAGAAGCTGGCCGACAAGGGCAACGGCAACTGCTTCTACGTGGACGGCCCGCGCGAGGCGCGCCGCATCTTCGAGGAGCGGCTGGCCGGCACCCTGGAGGTGATCGCCAAGGACGTGAAGGTCCAGGTCGACTTCAACCCCAAGGCGGTGCGGACGTACCGGCTGCTGGGCTACGAGAACCGCGACATCCGCGACCGGGACTTCCGGGACGACAAGGTGGACGCGGGGGAGATCGGCGCCGGGCACACCGTGACCGCGATGTACGAGGTGCAGCTGGCGCCGGGCGCCCAGGTCCAGGAGGCGCTGGCCACGGTGCGGATCCGCGCCAAGGAGCCGTTCGGCACCCAGGCCTTCGAGCAGGCCTTCCCCTTCGGCCGCGACAAGCTGCGCAACACCGTCGCCGAGTCGTCCTCCGACTTCCGCTTCGCCATCGCGGTGGCGGGGACGGCGGACATCCTCCGGCACTCGCGCGCCTCCGAGGGCTGGAGCCTCTCCGCGGCGCTCAACCTGGCCGAGGGCGCGGCGGACGGGCTGGCCGACCGCAAGGAGTTCGTCTCCCTGCTCCAGCGCACGCGCGAGCTGTGGACCCGCGCGCACCCGGTGGCGGAGCGGTAGCCCCCAGGCCGCCGGTCAGCGGTTGGCGTCGATGAAGTCCTGGATCGCCCGCGCGGTCTCCGCCGGGCGGTCCATGTGCACGTGGTGGCCGCCGTCCAGCGCCACCACCTTCGGGTTCCGCAGGGCGTCCAGCCGGGCCTGGATCGCCCCCTGGTCGAAGGGTGCGCCGCGGCTGCCGCGGATGACCTGCACCGGAGCCGTCACCGCGCGCAGCACCGCCATCCACTGCGCCTCGTCGTGGATCATCCCGCTCCGGCGGCGCAGCGCCGGGTCGAAGGTGAAGAGGTGGCCGGCGTCCGTCTTCTGCGTCCCGAAGCGCGCCATGTGCTGGGCCGACTCCGAAGACAGGCCGGGGTTGTTCTCCCGGAGCTTGAGCGCGGCGTCCTCCACGTTGGAGTAGGCGCGCTTGCGCGGGGCCTTGCCCAGCTCGGAGACGAAGGCGCGCAGCCGCTCCACCGACTGCTCCGGCGCGCCGCCGGTGGGTCCCAGGCTCTCCACCGACGTGAGCGAGGCCACCGCGTCCGGCCGGGCGGCGGCGAACATCAGCGCCACCGTCCCGCCCAGCGAGTGGCCCACCAGGTGGAGGCGGGGCTCGCGCAGGGCCTCGTGGGCCGCGTTCACGTCCGCCACGTAGTCCGCCAGCGCGTAGCTGGAGCCGGGCGAGTGGTGCTCGGACCGCCCGTGGCCGCGGAAGTCCAGCGCCACCACCCGCATCGAGCCCGGCAATGCGTCGCACAGCCAGTCGAAGCCGTGGGCGTGGTCCAGCCAGCCATGGAGCAGCAGCACCACCGGCGAGCCCTGCGGGTTCCGCTCCAGCGCGTTCAGCTTCAGGCCGTAGGCGGGGATCGAAAGCGGCGTCGCGTCCATGGGCGGCGCACGATAACCTGATGCGCGTCGAATGCGACCGCTCCGCGTGCTGACGATTGGCCACTCGTACGTGGTGCGGCTCAACCGCAACGTCGCGGCGGCGCTCGCGCGGCGCGAGGGCGTGGAGGTGACGCTGGCCGCGCCGGCCTTCTTCCACGCGGACCAGGGGCCCATGGCGCTGGAGCGCGGGGAGCACGAACCGTTCGCCCTGGAGCCGCTGGGGACGCGGCTCTCCCGGCAGATCCACGTCTTCACCTACGCGCCTGCGGACCTGGAGCACGTCATCCGCCCGGGACGGTTCGACGTCATCCACGCCTGGGAGGAACCGTACATCGCCGCCGGATGGCAGATCGGCCGCCGCGCCGCCCGCGCCGGCATCCCGTTCTGCTTCCGCACCGCGCAGAGCCTGGTGAAGCGCTACCCGCCGCCGTTCTCCTGGTTCGAGCGCTCCACCGTCTCCCGCGCCGCGGGGTGGATCGCCGGCGGCGAGCTGGTGTTCCGGGCCATGGTGGAGAAGGGGCTGCCGGCCTCGCGCGGGGCGGTGATCACCCTGGGCGTGGGGCTGGACGCGTTCCGCCCGCTCCAGCCGGAGGAGATCGCCCAGGCGCGGAAGGAGCTGGGCCTGGAACCGCCCATCGTCGGCTTCCTGGGACGGCTGGTCCCCCAGAAGGGCCTGAAGCTCCTGATGCGCGCGCTGGAGCAGGTGCCTCCGCCGTGGTCGCTGCTGCTGTTGGGGCAGGGGCCGATGAAGGCGGAGATCGAGGACTGGGCGCGCGCGCGGGGCCTGCAGTCGCGGGTGCGGGTGGCGTCCGTCCGCCACGGCGAGGTGCCCCGGCTGCTGGGCGCGATGGACGTGCTGGCGGCGCCGTCGCAGACCACGCCGCGCTGGAAGGAGCAGTTCGGGCGGATGCTGATCGAGGCCTTCGCCTGCCGGGTGGCGGTGCTGGCCTCCGACTCCGGGGAGATCCCCTTCGTGGTGGGGGACGGCGGGCGCGTCCTCCCCGAGCGGGACGAGGCCGCCTGGACCGCCGCCCTCGCCCAGCTCCTGGGCGACCCGGCGGAGCGCGCGCGCCTGGCGGAGGCCGGGTACCGCCGCTGCCGCGAGCGCTTCGCCTCCGAGGCCATTGCCGCCCGCCTCCACGAGTTCCTGGAGCGCGCCGCCGGCCGGTCGCCGGAGCAGCGGGTGGAGGCGCCCGCGGGCGCAGTGGCGGCGCCTCCCGCGTGAGCGCCCCGAGCGGGAGCGCCCTGGTGGAGGATGGGCCGCCGCCGGCGCGGGTGATGGGGGGCGTGATGGCCGGCGTGGTGTGCGTATCCTTCGCCGCCATCTTCATCCGCGCCGCGGGCGCGCCGGCCCTCTCCACCGCCGCCTGGCGGTTGATCGTGGCGGGGACGCCCCTGGGCCTCGGCGCGCTGTGGCTCCGGAGGGAGGAGCTCCGCTCGCTCCCCGGCCGCCAGTGGGCGCTGGTGGTGGCGGCGGGCGTGGCGCTGGCGTTGCACTTCGGGACGTGGATCGCCTCGCTGGAGCTCACCTCCGTGGCCAGCTCGGTGGCGCTGGTCACCACCCAGCCGGTCTGGGTGGCCATCCTCTCCCGGATGTTCCTGCGAGAGCCCATCGGCGCGCGGCTGGCCGCGGGGATCGGCCTGGCGCTCCTGGGGGCCATGTTGATCGGCGGCGCGGACCTGAAGCTGGCGGGAAACGCGCTGCCGGGCGACGCGCTGGCGCTGGCGGGCGCGGTGTTCGCCGCGGCCTACTTCGTCCTCGGGCGCGGGGCGCGGGCGCGGCTGTCGCTGCTGGCGTACGTGGGCGTGGTCTACCCGGTGGCCGCGGTGGCGCTGGCGCTGGCGGCGAAGGTGGCCTCCCAGCCGCTGTCGGGGTTCCCGCACCGGACGTGGCTCTTCCTCGCGCTGCTGGGGCTGGTGCCGCAGTTCTGCGGCCACTCGCTGCTGAACTGGGCGCTCCGGTACCTCCCGGCGCCGCGGGTGTCGCTGGCCATCCTGGGGGAGCCGGTGGTGGCCACCGCGCTGGCCATCCCGCTGCTGGGCGAGGTGCCCGGGCCGCTCACCGTGGCGGGGGCGGCGATCACGCTCGCCGGGATCTACCTGGCCTCGACGGGGCGGACCTGACCTGACCTGGCGGGCTATTCGAACGCGATGGCGCGCTCCAGGTCCGCCGGGTTGGTGGCGGCCTCCTTGGCCACCTCCAGTGTGATCTGCCCGTCGCCCACCAGCTTCGCCAGGTGCTGGTCGAAGGACTGGGTCCCCAGAAGGCCGCTGGACTTCTCCAGGTAGTCCTTGATCTCCGGCGTGCGCCGTTCGTCCTTGATGTACTCCACCACCGAGAGGGTGGAGACCATGATCTCCGCCGCCACCACGCGGCCCTTCCCGGAGGCGTGGGGGAGCAGGCGCTGGGAGACGGTGCCCTTGAGGTTGTCCGCCAGGCGGTTGCGCACGCCGTGCTGCGCCTCCGGCGGGAACACGCCCACCACCCGGCCGATGGTGCGGACGCAGTCGGTGGTGTGCACGGTGGAGAGCACCAGGTGGCCGGTCTCCGCCGCCTTGAGCGCGATCTCGATGGTCTCGGTGTCGCGCATCTCGCCCACCAGGATGACGTCCGGGTCCTGGCGGAGGGCGGCGCGCAGCGCGCTGGTGAAGGAGGGCGTGTCCGGGCCGATCTCCCGCTGGGTGATGCGGGAGAACTTGTCCTCGTGGAGGAACTCGATGGGGTCTTCGATGGTGAGGATGTGCTTGCGGTAGTGCTGGTTGATGTAGTGGACCATCGACGCCAGGGTGGAGCTCTTCCCGGAGCCGGTGACGCCGGTGACCAGGATCAGCCCGCGGTCCTCCTGGGAGATCTTCTCCAATACTTGAGGGAGCCCCAGCTTCTGGAAGTCCGGGACCGCCATCGGGATGGAGCGCATGATCGCCGCCAGGTGGCCCTTGTTCCGGAACACGCTCACCCGGAACCGGCCCACGCCCTCCAGCGCGTAGGAGGTGTCGTGCTCGTGGAGTTGGTCGAGGTCGCCGCGCCAGCGGCTGGCCTTCAGCACGTGCGATGCGATGCGGGCGGTGTCCTCCGCCGCCAGCGCCGGCACCTTCACCGGGAGCAGCTGCCCGTTGATGCGCAGCGCCGGCGAGGAGCCGACCTTGAAGTGGACGTCCGAGGCGCCGTTCTTCACCGCGGCCGCCAGGAACTGGTTGAAGGTGTTCAGCTCCATGGGTGGGGTCCCCTGTCCTTCAGCGGACGGCCAGCATCTGGTTGGCGCGGCGCAGGCGGTCCGAGAGCGTCCGGCAGAACGAGCGGTAGACCTTCACCGCCAGCGCCGCGTCCGCCTGGAGGAGCCGCTCGAAGTCCGCCTTGGGCAGCTTGAGCAGGCGGGTGGGGCGCAGCGCGGTCACCCGCGCCGAGGTGAGCAGGTCGTCCAGCAGCGCCATCTCGCCGAACAGCTCGCCCATCTCGAGCCGGCCCAGCTCCTCTTCGCGGCCGGGGTCGCCCTCCGCATCGCGGGAGACGCGCACCTCGCCGTCCTGGATCACGTAGAGCGCGTCGCCCAGCGCGTTCTGCTCGATCACCACCGTTCCCCCGGCCACGTCCACGTGCTGGATGATCGGCGCCAGCCGGGCCGTCTCGTCGTAGGTGAGGCGCGAGAAGAGGGGAATCTTCTGGAGGAGGTCGATCCCCTCCAGCTCTCCGAACCCGGTCAGCACCAGCTCCACGCGCGGCCTCCCTCTTCGTCGCGGAGCCTACTTGGAGAGCAGCGCGCGCGTCTCGGCCGTGAATCCGGCGTAGAGGGCCGTCCCGGTGTCGATCAGGGGGCGGCGGAGGTGGCCGGGGTTCTCCGCCAGGTGCTTCACCAGCGCGGCATCCGACAGCGGCGCCAGCTCCTCGCGCCGCTTGGGGCCCACCAGCTCCCGGATGCCGCCCAGGCGCGCGGCCAGCGCCTTCACCTCGCTGACCGTGAGCGGCTGCTTGAGCAGATCTCGCGTCTGGAACTGGACCTTCTTCTGCGCGAGGAACTCCCGCGCCTTGATGCAGCCCGTTCAGGTCCGCTTTTCGTAGAGCACCGTGGTCATGGACGGACCGCGTAGCAGACCCTAGAGTCGGCTTCCATGTCGTCGGACGAGGGCGATGGGTCGGAGGGCGAGGATCGGCGCCAACACGAGCGCGTCGCCGCCCACATCGAGGTGCGCTTCGGGCGGGCGGACGAGGCGGCGCGGGCGCTGCGCGCGTACTCGCTCAACTTCTCCATAGGCGGGCTGTGCCTGAAGACCCAGCGGCCCTACGAGATCGGCGAGCGCCTCGGCCTCTCCATGACCATCGAGGGCCGGGAGCTGGAGTGCATCGGCGTGGTGGCGTGGGTGCGCGGGGGCGTGGCCATCGGCGTTCGCTTCGAGGAAGTGAGTGACGAGGACCGCGCGCTCCTGCAGCAGATGGTGAAGGCGCTGGCGGCGAAGAAGTAGCGGCGCTTTTGCTAGCGGCGCAGGAAGTCGCCCTCGGTGAGGCGCATCACCATGGAGTCTGCCTCCTGGAAGCCGCAGGACTCGTAGAACGCGCGCACCGCCTCGCCGCGGCCCTTGTGCGTGTTCAGCTCCACCCGCCTGGCGGTGAGCACCTTCGCCCGCTCCAGCGCGTGCTTCATCAGCGCCTTCCCCACGCCCCGGCGGCGCCAGGCGGCGGTGACGACCAGCTCGTCGATGGTGACGATGCGGCCCTTCATCCGGAGCTGCGGCCGGTGGGAGAGGGACAGCATCCCCACCGGCTTGTCCTGCGGGTCCGCCGCCACGATCACCGCCATCTCCGGGTGGCTGAGCACCCAGTGCACGGTGGAGGTGTCCGCGGCGCCCGGGTAGCCCAGCTCGCCCAGGAGCGCCGCCAGCGCCTCCGCGTCACCGCGGCGCGCAGGGCGCACCCTGAACCCAGGTTGGCCCTGGGGGGCTGGACTGTTCTGCTGGGTCGCGGCCACCGGTCAGGAGGATACCGCCGGAGGGGCTATTCCTAAAATCAGCGGAATTCGCCCCCTCAGGGGAGCACGACCCGGAACACGCCCTTGAGGTCCTCGGTGAGCGAGGTCGGGAGGGAGGAACCGCTGCTGGTCCGGTAGGCGGTGGCCCGCCACTGGTAGAGCCGGCCGTCCTCCAGCGCGGTCGCCCCATCGTAGGTGGCCTGGGTGGCGGTGACGCCAGGCTTGGTCCAGATCACCTGGCCCAGCGAGTCGATCAACTCCAGGTCGTAGAAGTCGGCGTTGGAGTAGGTGTCCCACTGGAAGGTCGGGGTCGAGGTAGCCACTTCCTCGGGCGTTTCGCCCGCGCCGGGCGCGACGATGGTCACCGCGGTGGTGACCTTGAACGAGTCCGGCGGGAGGGCGATGGCGCCGTCCCGCACGCTGATGGACTGGAGGGTGGTCCCGCCGAGGCCTGGGTCCGGGTCGCGCACCTCGCCGTCGTTCTCGAAGCCGGCCAGCACCATGTAGTCGCCGTCCGGGATGCCGGAGATGGTGAAGTTGCCTTTCAAGTTGGGCGCGATCCCGGATTCCGGAGCGCGGAGCCCGGGAACGACCTCACCCCGCGCCAGCGTGGCGTTGAACGTCGCCTTCACCGCCAGCACGACGCTGGTGGACCCGCTCCCGGCGACGAGCTGCACCTTGCTGGCCAGCGTTGCCGGGGCGGTGGCCGACTTCGCCAGGTGCACGCCGGTGTTGTCGGTGCCCGCCACCACTGACACGTCGACCGGGGTGTAGTTGACGCCGCGGCTGTACCCGCGCACCGAGTAGCCCGCCGGCACCACGTTGAAGAGGGTGAAGCTCCCCGAGCTGTCCGCCACCGCGCTGGCGAAGCTGCCGGAGCCGGTGCCGCTGGTCTGCTCGGCCACCACCAGCACGCCCTTCTGGGAGGCGCTCACCTCGACCGTACCGGTGATCTTCGGGCGGCCGCGCGCGCCCGCCTCCACCGGGGCCAGGCCCACGTCCGTCCCCGCGCCGGTGAGGATGTACGGGCCGGCGTTGCCCACGCGCCCGGCGTCGCCGGTGTCCAGCGGCAGCGCGGTCCGGATGCCGGACGGGAAGAGGATGAAGTCCTGCGCCGCCGCCCGGAGCGTCACCTTCCGCGCCACCGGCTTGCCGCCGGCGTCCTGGCGCACCGATGGGACCGGGACGCTGAAGGTGCCGTCGGAGCGCGTGATGACCACGGCCGAGACCGGCGCGCCGTTCTCGTCCAGCGCCGTCACCTGCGCGCCCTGGATGGGGGCCTGGGTCGGCGACGAGAGGTCGAAGACCTTCCCGTACACCGTCACCGGGCTGAAGCAGGCCGGCTTGTCCTGACCGGTGACGGCCTCGCAGACCTGGTCGGAGCTGCAGGTGGACGGATCGTCCAGCGTGCACTCCTTCGGACCGCAGGCGGTGAGGAACGGCGCGGCGAACAGCGCGGCCATCGTCAGCGTGAATGTGTTCTTCATGGTGCATTCGCCTGGTGCAAGGCCGCGGCCGGTCCCGTGTGGGTCCCGCGGAGCACGCGTGCTTCCGGGCGCTTCGGCCGCGATGGATCGGTGGCGGGGTCGGGGGCGGTGCGCCGAGGTGCCCGCGAACGCCATGGCGCGGGCGCCCGCACCCGTACCGGGCCGTACGCCCGCGGCACGGATCCGTACGGTGGACTACCGGACGCCGGACCGGCGGCGGCGCCGTGGCGCGCGCACCGGTCCGGTGAGCGGTGCCTGACACGGCCCCGGAAGCAGTGTCTCAAACAGCTCTTTTATCTGTTTCACCCGCCCCTTCAGGGGTTGCCGCTCGCGCCGTCGATGAGTCATTTGCCGAGCCGATGAATCACTGAAGTCCCCTGAAAACGAAACAAGGAGGCAGCCAGATGTCGCCCGAGAAGTCGTCGGAGTCGGGGAGGAGCGCCCGGGGAGACGGACACGAAGAGGCGAGGGTCCGGCGACCGTTCGGCCGTTTTTCACGCCCGTACTACGAGTACAAGAGCGCGATGTGCGGGGCGCAGATGGACGCCGCCCGCCGGCAGGGCGAGGCGAACGCCCGCTTCGCCGAGGCCGCCCAGCACGCGGAGAAGGCCGCGTTCAAGCCCGCCCAGGACGCGTACGAGGAGTACCAGCGGGTGTACCAGCGCTTCCAGAGCGGCTCGCCGGAGATGGGCGTGGCGGACGTGTACCGCACCCACGGTCACTACCTGGAGACCTACCACCGCTGCCAGGACGGGGCGCGGAAGGCGGTGGCCGACGCGCGCAAGGACTACATCGCCGAGTGCGAGTCGATCCAGAAGGACATGGGCGCCGCGCAGAAGGCCGCGTTCGCCGACTACATCCGGTCGATGAAGGACGGCTGGACCACGGTGGACCCGCACGCGGTGGACGCCCAGGAGCTGGGGGCCGCGGCGCAGAGCATGGCCTCCATCGCCTCGTTCGTGATCTCGGGAGGGCAGAACGCATGCATGCCGTGACCCCGAACCGCGTGGACGGCGCCCGGAACGCGGCGCCGGAGCTGTACTGCGGCGGCGTCAAGCTGGACACCTCGCCGGCGAAATTCGGCGAGCTCCGCGACTCAAGCCCCATCGCCGGCGACATCCCGGCCTGCAAGGCGCGCATGGCCGAGGAGGGCTACCTGTTCTTCCGCGGACTGATCGATCGCCAGGAGGTCCTCGAGGCGCGCCGCGAGATCATGCTGAAG
>DATBSS010000541.1:0-15305 GCA_036559665.1 Myxococcaceae bacterium | reverse complement strand
GGTACTGAAGCAGGGTATGTCCGGCAGGGTCGCCAGCAGCTGCTTTCATCTACGGTCAGCTCCAAGGGCACCTCGGCCGCTGCAGTGTTCCTGGAGCCTATCGACGACCAACGTCGCCCCTTCGTGTGTATGCCCCTCTGGCCTTCGACATGCCAACGCTGGGACCGGTAGGTGCAGCAGGCGACCATCCATGCCGGCAAGGCGGACGCCTACGATCAGCGCCGCCGTCGCTCGCGGAATGAAGCGCGCCGCGCCCACTTTTCCCGGGAGGAGGGCGCGACATGACCGGGACCAGCATCCAAGAGCAGCCCGAGAGCACGGTGGGGCGCAAGCCCTTCCATCCGCCCCCGCCCGCGCCGGCGGACCCGTTCGCGCACGCGCGCGTGCGGCGCGAGGAAGCGGAGAAGAGCGACCTCGGCGGGGAGATCCGCGAGCGCGACGGGGAGGGGCCGTTCGAGCGCGGCGGGGCGGGGAGCGTCGCTGAGGCTCGGTTCCCTGAACGCAAGCCGAGCGCCCCGCGAGGCAGGGCATCGCGCGCGGCACCGTCGTTACCTTTCTCAAAGGTGCCGAGGAGGGCGATGCCGATGCCGGATTACGAGTTTGTGTGCCAGCGCTGCCGCAAGACCTTCGCCGCTCACATGAGCATGCAGGAGCACGAGGAGCGGACGCCGGAGTGCCCCCAGTGCAAGAGCAACCAGGAGGTCCACCGGGCGATCAGTCACTTCAACGTGCAGACCAGCCGGAAGTCGGCCTCGATGTAGGGGGGCGTGCCGTGTATGACCGGGCGACCGCGCTGGTCGTGGTGGACGTGCAGAACGATTTCGCCGATCCCGCCGGGAGCCTGTACGTGTGGGGCGCCGGAGAGATCTTCCCCGTCCTCAACCGCGAGTTGGTGCGCGCCTCGGCGGCCGAGGCGACGATCGCGTACACGCAGGACTGGCACCCGGAGGTGACGCCGCACTTCCGGACCTGGCCCATGCACTGCGTGCGCGGGACCTGGGGCGCGAGGTTCCACCCGTCGCTCCTCCGGGTCCAGGGCGCGACCGTCATCCTGAAGGGCACCCGCGGCGAGGATGGGTACTCGGGGTTCTCGTACGTCGACCCGGCCAGCGGCCGCACGGGCAAGACCGCCCTGGAGAACGTCCTGCGAAGGCGGGGCGTCGCCCGCGTCGTGGTCGCGGGGCTGGCGACGGATTACTGCGTGAAGCACACCGCGCTGGACGCGCTGGCGGCCAGGTTCGAGGTGATGGTGCTCGACGACGCCGTGCGCGCGGTGGACCTGAAGCCCGGCGATGGGATGCGGGCGATCGACGAGATCGCGCGGCGGGGAGGGGAGATCGTCTCCTCCGCCGG
This sequence comes from Myxococcaceae bacterium, assembly GCA_036559665.1. Classification (GTDB taxonomy): domain Bacteria; phylum Myxococcota; class Myxococcia; order Myxococcales; family Myxococcaceae; genus DASRBA01. Next base: position 13,952 of record DATBSS010000541.1, on the reverse strand, counting down.
GTTTCACCGGCTCCCCCACGAGCTTGGCGCTTCCTGAGCCTGGGCTCGGGCGAGCCGGGCGGTGATGCGATCGCGCTCAGCGCGGAGCGCGGCGCTGATCTCTACCGGATACTCCGGGCCGTCGCCGGAGAGCTGCCGGAGCGCGGCGGGCAGGCGGGAGATCTCCGAGCGGGCGCGCGCGCGGATGGCGTCCAGCGGCTCCGGCGGATCCAGGCGACGACCGCCGCGCATCACTGCCTGGAGCAACGGCCGGCCGGGCAACTCCTCCTCGAAACGCCCCAGGACGTCGCGGACGTGGACGCCTCGCTCCTCGATGCGGAACACCTGCTTCTGGCCCGGCAGCAGCTCCTTTCCGGGCGACCGCTTCACCCGCGACTCGCCAGCGTACGACACCAGCTTGTAGGCCAGGTCGAGCGACGGCGCGTCCGCGGACACGCCCATCGCCGTGCCCACCCCGAAGCCCTGGATCGGCGCGCCGGCCGAGAGCAGCCCGGCGATCTCGTGCTCGTCCAGGCCGCCGCTGGCGAAGATCGTCATCCGCTGCAGGCCGGCGCGGTCCAGCCGCGCCCGGGCAGCCCTCGACAGCTCCAGCAAATCGCCCGAGTCCAGCCGGATGCCGCTCACCTCGAACCGCGGGCCCAGCTCCCGCGCGAGCTGGACGACGTGCTCCACGCCCACCAGCGTGTCGTAGGTATCGACCAACAGGGTGGAGCCCGGATACGCGTGGACGAATGCGCGGAAGGCCGCCAGCTCGTCCGGGTGCGCCTGGACGTAGCTATGCGCCATGGTCCCGGCCACCGGGATCCCGTACGCGCGCCCGGCCAGGACGTTGGAGGTGGCGTCTACGCCCGCGGCGTACATTGCCCGCGCCCCCTTGAGCGCCGCGTCCGCGCCGTGCATCCGCCTCATCCCGAAATCAACCACCGTCCGCCCCGCCGCCGCGATCACCACCCGCGCCGCCTTCGACGCCACCAGCGTCTGGACGTGCATCGCGTTCATCAGGAACGACTCCGCGAGCTGGGCCTCTGGCAGCGGCGCGCGGATCTCCAGCAGCGGCTCGCCGGCGAACACGGGAGTGCCCTCGGGCACCCCCCACACCTCACCCGTGAAGCGGAGCCCGGCCAGGTGCTTCAAGAACGAGGAAGGGAAGCGATTCAGCGCGGCGATCTGGCCTAGCGCGGAGGCATTGAAGCGAAGCCGCTCCAGGAACCGGAGCGCGTCCTCCAGTCCGCAGGCCAACAGGAAGCGGCGCGTCTTCGGGAGCCGGCGGACGAAGAGGCTGAAGACCGCCTGGTCCTCCATCCCCTCCTCGAAATACGAGCGCAGCATCGTGAGCTCGTAGAGGTCGGTCAGGAGTGGAGCGGTTTGGTCATCTACCCAGGGCACATCACTTACAGTTGGCAAGGGAGCGGCGATGGAACAGCGAGGTACCAGCGAGGCCATGTCGGCACACTCGTTCGAGGAGCACACCGGCGAGGTGCGCGTCCGGCTGTCGGCGCCCACGTTCGAGGCATTGCTGGTGGAGGCGGGGCGGGCGCTCGCGGAGCTCCTGGCGGACGAGCCGCCGGGCGAGCTCCAGGAGGCGGAGCGGGTGACGCTCCAGGACGTCGACCGGGCGGCGCTCCTGGTGCACTGGGTGGACGAGCTGATCTTCCTCTCGGAGACGCGGAAGCGGCTCTATTCCGACCTGCGCGTCCACTCGGCGAGCGAGCGCGAGGTGGTGGCGGACGTGCGCGGCTGGCCGGCGTCGCGGGTGCGCACGGCGGTGAAGGCCGCCACCTTTCATGGGCTGAAGGTCTCCGAGGGCCCGGGAGGGTTCTCGGCAGAGGTGGTGCTGGATGTCTGAACGGAAGCCGATGAAGGTCCCGCCCATCGAGCGCGTGAGTGAGGTGGTGGTGGAGGTGCCCCAGGGCGCCCGGCCGGACATGCACGTCCCGGTGCGCGTGTTCGCGGACGACGAGCTGATGAGCCAACTGCTCCGCGACCACAGCCTGGAGCAGCTGCTCAACGTCAGCGCGCTCCCCGGCGTGACGCGCCAGGCGCTCGGGATGCCCGACATGCACGAGGGCTACGGCTTCCCGGTGGGCGGCGTGATGGGGACCGTGCTCCCGGACGGCGTCATCTCACCCGGCGGGATTGGCTTCGACATCAACTGCGGCGTGCGGCTGCTGGCGTCGAGGATGCGGGCCGACGACGTGAAGGCGGAGCTGCCCCCGCTCTTGCACGAGCTGAGCCGGAGCGTGCCCACCGGGTACGGGCGCGCCGGGCGGCTGGAGCTGGACGAGGAGGAGCTGGACCGGGTCCTGGAGGGCGGGGTGCCGTACCTCATCTCGCGCCATGGGCTGGGGCTGCCGGAGGACCCGCAGTTCATCGAGTCCAGCGGGCGGATGCCGGCGGCGGACGCGTCGTGCGTATCGGAGCGGGCCAAGCAACGCGGCGCGGACCAGCTGGGCACGCTGGGCGGCGGCAACCACTTCCTCGAGGTGCAGCGGGTGGCGGAGGTGTTCGACGAGGACGCGGCGGAGGCGTTCGGGCTGTTCACGGGGCAGGTGACGGTGCTCATCCACACCGGGTCGCGCGGGCTGGGGCACCAGGTGTGCACGGACTACGTGCGGGAGATGGACGCGTCCCTGTCGCGGCACGGCATCGAGCTGCCGGACCGCCAGCTGGCGTGCGCGCCCTTCTCGTCGCCGGAGGGGAAGCGGTACTTCGGGGCGATGAGCGCGGCGGCGAACTTCGCCTGGTGCAACCGCCAGGCGCTCACCCACCGGTGCCGCGAGGTGTTCGCGCGGGTGCTGGGGGGGAAGGCGGAGGGCGGGCTGCGGCTCGTCTACGACGTGGCCCACAACATCGCCAAGGTGGAGCGCTACGGGGCGCGCGACCTGTGCGTGCACCGAAAGGGCGCCACGCGCGCGTTCGGCCCCTCGAACCCGGAGGTGCCGCCGCCCTACCGGTCCGCCGGCCAGCCGGTGTTCATCCCCGGGAGCATGGGGACGGAGTCGTACGTGCTGGCGGGGAGCGATCGCTCGGCGGAGATCTCGCTGAACAGCTGCTGCCACGGCGCCGGGCGGAGCATGAGCCGCACGGCGGCCAAGAAGGCGGTGAAGGGAGATCAGCTGCGCAGGGAGCTGGAGGGTCGCGGCATCATCGTCAAGTGTCCCTCCAACGCGGAGCTCGCGGAGGAGGCCCCGCTCGCCTACAAGGACGTCTCGCGCGTGGTGGACGTGGTGGAGCGGGCGGGCATCGCGCGGAAGGTGGCGCGGCTGGTCCCCCTGGGCGTGCTCAAGGGCTGACGGTGGTGTCCGCGCCGAAGACGATCTTCTCGTGGATGGGCGTGCAGTGGTCGCCGCGCCCGGCGAGGTTCCTGGCCATGCAGATCAGCTGCGCGACCGCGTTGGTGCGCGCGTCCCATAGCTCGGCCCGCTGGATGTGCACGCGCAGGAGGGCGAGGTTGGGCTCGCCCGGGCCGCCCGGGAACCAGCCCTCCAGGGTGGGGTCCCAGAGCTCCTCCATGCGGCGGCGGTCCCGCTCCACCTCCGCGGTGCCGGAGATGGAGACGTAGTGGTCCACCAGCGAGTCCGCGTAGGTGACGTTGACGTGGTGGTTGTCCTCCGCCTCCTGCACCTTCGGCGCGTCGGCGTGGGAGAAGAGCCAGAGCACCCCGTCGATGCCGCTGCAGTAGGTCAGCATCGGGCGGCTGTGGAGCGTGCCGTCCGGTTCGGCCGTGGTGAGCATCCCCACCCGGTGACCCCTGATGAGGTCGGACAGCCGCTGCTTGACGTGTTCGCTCCTGAACCTGATCACGGCATGGGCTCCCGTGCGGCGAGGCGACGGCCTCGTGCGGCGAGAAGCTAGGGAGCGGGGGAAGGGCCGCAAGCCGGTCCGGCGTCGCCTGGAGTGTCGGGTGGCCGCCAGGCGGACGGCCCTTGCGGGCGGGCTCCCGGGTGTGGACCTGTGAACCAAATGAGGTCCTTTCAATCGTTCCTGTGGGGGTTGTACCTGGTGGTCGCCGTCGGGCTGGGGCTGTGGGCGCTCTCTTCGGGGAGCGCGCTCGCCATCGCCGTGGCGGTGGTGTTCCTCGTGGCCGGCGCGCTGGCGGTCTCCAGCGTGCGGGTGGCCAACCAGTGGCAGCGCGGCATCGTCCTGAGGCTGGGCCGGTTCAAGGCGGTGCGCGGGCCAGGGCTGTTCTTCATCATCCCGGTGGTGGAGACGGTGGCGTACGTCATCGACATCCGCACCATCACCAGCCCGTTCCGGGCGGAGAAGACGCTCACGCTGGACACGGTGCCGGTGGACGTGGACGCGGTGCTGTTCTGGAAGGTGGTCGACCCGGAGCGCGCGGCGCTGGCGGTGGAGCGGTACGAGGTAGCGGTCAACTGGACGTCGCAGACGGCGCTGCGGGACGTGATCGGGCGGTCGACGCTGGCGCAGATCCTGAGCGACCGGAGGGCGATCGACGACCAGATGCGGTCGATCATCGACTCGCACACCGAGCCGTGGGGCATCCGGGTGGAGTCGGTGGAGATCCGGGACGTGCGCATCCCGGGCGAGCTGCAGGGGGCGATGTCCCGGCAGGCGCAGGCGGAGCGGGAGCGCCAGGCGCGCGTCATCCTCGCCCTGTCCGAGGTGCAGATCGCCGAGAAGTTCGGCGACGCCGCGTCCGTCTACGCCTCCAATCCCACCGCGCTCCACCTGAGGGCGATGAACATGCTCTACGAGGGCCTCAAGGAGCGCGGCGCCCTGATGATCGTCCCCTCGTCCGCGCTGGACAGCATGAGCCTGGGTGCGATGACCGGCCTCGCCTCCCTCGGCCACCAGGCCGAGGGCGTGCCCAGCATCCCCGGCAGCCCGGTGGGGCACTGAAAGTCGCTCCCCCCTCCGTCGGAACGAAATTGGCGATTGTCAGCCACTACTGCTAGCCTGTTCAGTATGGGCCGCGGTGGCCCTCGGAGGGACGGCGGATGCTTTCGGCGCTCAGGATTTCGAACCTGGCGGTGATCGAGGGGGTGGAGGTGGCGTTCGGCCCGGGGCTGACGGTGCTGACCGGGGAGACGGGGGCGGGCAAATCCATCCTCCTTGGTGCGCTGGGGCTGCTGTTGGGCGGACGGGCGGACCCGGAGACCATCCGGAGCGGGGCGGAGGAGGCCACCGTAGAGGCCATCTTCACGCGCACGGACGGGCTGGCGCAGCGACTGGAGGACGCCGGCGTGCCGGACCTGGGGGATGAGGTCTCCGTGCGGCGCCTCCTGTCCCGGACCGGGAAGGGCAAGGCCTCCGTCAACGGCTCGCTGGTGACCGTGGGCGTGCTGGGCCGGCTGCTCCAGGGCGAGGTGGACGTCGCCTCCCAGCACGAACACATCAGCCTGTTCGACCCGGCCCTGCACCGGGCGCTGCTGGACCGGTCCGGTGGGTTGGAGGCGCTGCTGCAGGCCCACGCCGCCCAGTACCAGGACCTCCGGGACCTCATTGGCCGCATGGAAGCGCTCGGCGGGGACGAGCGGGCCCTGCGCGAGCGCGCGGATCTCCTCCGCTACCAATTGAGCGAGCTCGAGAGCGCCCGGCCGGTAGCGGGGGAGGACGTGCGCCTGGAGGAGGAGCGGCGGCGGCTGGCCTCGGCGGAGCGGCTGCGCCGGGCGGTGGGAGAGGCCGCCACGCTCCTGGCTGGCGAGGACGAGGGCGGCGCGGCCGTACGGGCGGCACGGGCGTCCCAGCTCCTGCTCGACGCGGCGCGGTCGGACGCCTCCCTGGCGGCGCTCGCCACCCGGCTCCAGGCGGCCCATCTGGAGATCGACGACGGCGCCCGGGAGCTGGATCGGTACCTGGAGAAGCTGGCCGCGGACCCCGCGCGCCTGCTGGAGATCGACGAGCGCCTGGACGTCCTCCGCCGCCTCTGCCGGAAGCACCAGGTGGACGTGGCGGGGCTGCTGGAGCGGCAGCGGGCGCTGGCAGAGGAGGTGTCCGCGCTGGGCCGGCGGGAGGAGACGCTGGCCGTGCTCGAGCACCAGCGGGCGAACGCGGAGGCCGCCGCGCGGCGGACGGCGGCCGCGTTGACCTCCGCGCGCACGGAGGCGGGCGCCCGGCTGTCGCGGGCGGTGGGCCAGGCACTTGCCGACCTGGCCCTGCCGAAGGCCGCCTTCGAGATCGCGCTCGCTCCCGGGCCCCTCCGGGAACGCGGCGCGGACGAGGTGCAGTTCCGGTTCAGCGCCAACGCCGGGGAGCCGCTCCGGCCGCTGGAGAAGGTGGCCTCGGGCGGGGAGGCCTCCCGGCTGCTGCTGGCCCTCAAGCGCGCGCTGGCCGCTTCCGACCCCTGCGGCACCTACGTCCTGGATGAGGCGGACGCGGGGGTGAGCGGCGCCACCGCGGAGGTGGTGGCCCGGATGCTCAAGGACGTGAGCCGCCACCGCCAGGTGCTCTGCATCACCCACCTGCCCCAGGTGGCGGCGTACGCGGACGCGCACCTGGTGGTGGAGAAGTCGCAGCAGAAGGGGCGGACGCTGTCGCGGGTCCACGCCCTGGACGCCCAGGACGAGCGCGCCGACGAGCTGGCCAGGATGCTGTCCGGCCTGGAGGTGACCCCGGAGGCCAGGGGCGCGGCCCAGGCGTTGATCCGCGCTGCGGCGCGCGCGCCCAGGGCCGTCAAGTCTTCTTTGCGGGCGAGGCGCTCGGCCTAATCGTGCACAGTTGAAGATCGATACCTTGCTGTGACGGGAGGGCTCGCCTAGCATCCCCGGCCGTGTCGAAGCCTGCTGGGCAGCAGAGCGCGCCGCGCAAGCTGCGGGCCATCTCCGCCGGCCTCACGGATGTTGGCCGGAAGCGCACCCACAACGAGGATAGCTTCCTGGTCGACGACGAGCTGCAGCTCTACGTCGTCGCCGACGGGATGGGCGGCCACGCGGGCGGCGGGACCGCGTCGCGCATCGCCGTGGAGACCATCGACAAGGAGCTGCGGAAGATCAGCGAGGCCAAGGAGAACCCCTTCGTCGCCTCCACCACCCTCCAGGACTCGCCCGTCCCGGAGGTCGTCCGGTCCGCGGTGGAGCGCGCCTGCCTCAACATCTTCACCGCCGCCCAGGAGGATCCGCGCCTGGCCGGGATGGGCACCACGGTCATCTCGCTCCTGGTGAAGGACGAGCACGCGTTCTTCGCGCACGTGGGCGACAGCCGCGCGTACCTCATCCGCGGGGACCTCATCCAGCAGATCAGCGAGGACCACTCCCTGGTCAATGAGCAGATCAAGGCTGGGATGATCACCCCCGAGGAGGCGAAGCACTCCCGCTACAAGAACATCATCACCCGCTCCGTCGGCTTCGAGGAGGAGGTCCAGGTGGACGTGATGGGCCTGGTCTCCGAGGCGGGGGACACCTTCATCCTCTGCTCCGACGGCCTGGCGAACATGCTGGAAGACCGGGAGTTGCTGGAGGTTGTCCAGAAGAACAAGACGCTCGAGGACATCCCCAAGAAGCTCATCGAGATGGCCAACGATCGGGGCGGAGATGACAACATCACCGTCATCGTCGTCCAGACGACGCAGGTGTAGGCCTCCCACGTAGGTGAACCCAACTGTTTACCTTGACACGCTGCAATGTCCGGGATACCCAGCCTGGAGTTTGCAAGTGCAAGCGGGAGCTTAACGGCAGACGCATGCGGCCTCACCTTCCGGGGCATTCATGAAGCGCTTCTTCGGGGTCGGCGGGACACCAGAGGCGGGCGAGGCGGCGGTGGCCGCCAAGAAGTCCTTCACACTCATCGTGGTTCCGGACCATTCGCACGCGGTCCGCCGGTACCACGTCCAGAAGCGCTTCCTCCTCCAGTGCCTGGGTGGTGTGGGCGTGGTGGCGCTGCTGGGCATCATCGGTACGGTCCGGTACTTCCAGCTCGCGCGCGACGCGGCGGAGAACCGGATCCTCCGGGATGAGAATCTCACGCTGAAGATGCAGCTCAAGTCGATCCGGGAGCGGATCGACCACATCGGCTCCACGCTGGACCGGGTGGAACGGTTCGACCAGAAGCTGCGGGCGATCACCCTGCTGTCGGATCCGCAGCGGAACCTGGCCATGGGGCCGACCGAGTCGGACCCGCAGGCGCAGCAGACCGGCGCGGTGGAGAACCAGTTCACGCGGCTGACGACCGCGGACGCACCGGCGGTGCTGGCGGGCAAGCTGGACAAGCTCTCCGCGGAGGCGACGCGCCAGGAGCAGAGCCTCCAGCAGCTTCACGACTACTTCCAGGACCAGAGGTCGCTGCTCGCCTCCACGCCGTCCATCTGGCCGGCGCGCGGCTGGGTCACCTCGGACTTCGGCCAGCGCCTTGACCCATACACCGCCGACCGGGTGATGCACGCGGGCCTGGACATCGCCGCGCCGCACGGGAAGGACGTCATCTCCCCGGCGGAGGGCACGGTGGTGTTCGCGGGCTTGGAGGGCGGGTACGGCAACGTGCTGGTGATCGACCACGGGTACGGCATCAAGACCCGCTACGGGCACCTGGCGAAGATCACCGTGAAGGCCGGAGACCGCATCAAGCGCGGGCAGGTCATCGCGGTGGTGGGCAACACCGGCCGCTCCACCGGGCCGCACCTGCACTACGAGGTGCGCGTCAACGGCATCCCGCAGAACCCGAGGAAGTTCATCCTCGAGGAGTAGGCCCGTGTTACCGGCGCTGGTCGCGGCCCTCGCGCTCTCCGGCGCGGGCGAGGGCGGCGGTTCCACGCCAGGCGCCCGCGTCCGCCATGAGGTCCTGCTCACCAGCCCCGAGGCCGCGGCGGCCGGCGGCCTGATGGCGTCGGGAACGGTGACCGGCGCCGATGGCGGGGTACGGCTGGAGGGGCCGGCCGCGCTCGCGCTGGACCCGGCGCGCTGGTTCCCGGCGGCCGGCAACCCGGAGGGTTGGGCGGTGGAGCTCCGACTGCGGCCGCTGCCGGAGCAAGGCCCCTGCGCGAAGCGCCCGGTGTCCGTGCTCCTCTCGGACGGCCGGGTGCAGGTGACGGCGTTCGTCGGTCCCGAGGAGGTGGCGCTGTCCGGCAGCGGAGCGCCGGGGATGGTGAAGGCCATTGCGTCCTCCGCCTCGGCGCGGACCTGGCGCCTGGAGCTGCAGGGCAAGCAGGTGGTGCTTCGCATGGACGGGCAGGAGGTGCTGCGGCGGGACGTCGCCGCCGATCGCGCCGCGCAGCCTCCTGGCGTGACGTTCTCCGGCCCCGCCTGCTCCAGCGCGCCCAGCGAGTGGGAGATGATCGCCTGGGAGACGCGGCCCCGGCCGGTCCCCCCTGGGCTCGACCCGCGGCGGATACATCCCGCGGTGGAGGTGTCCTCCGCGCTGGAGGCGCTCTCCGCGGGGCTTCAGGAGAAGCACGCCGCGGCGGTCCAGGCGCTGAAGCTGGACCCGCCGGCGCTGGCCTGCGCCGCCCGGATTGCGGTGGACGACGCCATCCGCCTCGGCGCGCGCCGCGCCTTCGAGGCCCAGGCCCACCCGCCCAGAACCCTGGAGCCGCCCGCTGCGCCCAAACCGCCCACCCCCTGGAACGCCGGCGGCTGCCCCGAACCCGACATGCCCGCCGCCGAGGTGGCCGAGCGCGCCCGTTTCGCGGCCCGGACCCTGTCGAAGCTGGCCTCGACGCTCGACCGCGCCGGGCTGGAGAAGGCGCGCGAGGCGCTCACCGCCCCTTCGCCGCGCGCGCCGCCGAAGCCTCCGCCGGAGGAGCCGCTGGACCTGCTGGGAGGCCGGGAGCGCCAGGGTCCCATCTGCGACCCGGCGGGCCCCTGCGACTGCCGGCCACGGCCCCCGGCGAGGTTCCCGTTCCCCGCCGAGGTGGCGGACGCCGCGCGCGCCGCGGAACTGGTGGAGCTCTGGCCCGACCACCCCCAGCACGTCTACGACGCGCTCGTCTCCGCCTCCGCCGCGCTCACCGCGCCCGAGGACCAGGCGCAGCTCGCCGCGCATCTCAAAGCCGTGGCCGCCGGGAAGCGGACCTGCGTCACACGCCCATGATGCGGACCGGCAGCACCATGGCGTCCAGGCCCGCGAACTGGAGCCGGCGCTGGAGCTGGTAGGCGGTCTCGTTGTGGAGCACGCGCTGGAACCAGCGCTCCTTCTCGAACACCAGCTTCCCGGCGAAGAACACCGACCGCGGGAAGTCCTTCACCACCTGGCGGCAGAGCTGCTGCGCCTCGTCCGTGGCGTCGATGCCCACCGCCATCCGGTACTCGGCGGGCAGTCCCAGGCGGTGGGCCAGGGCCACGTACTGTTCGAGCGAGGCTCGGGTGCGGTCGCGCACCTCGTTGACCTCGTCCAGGTCGGTGAAGGTGGCGGTGTCGATCACGCCCACCGAGACGAAGACGAAGTTGTAGAAGTGCCCGGCGAACAGCCGCTGGATGTTGAGCAGCGAGTGGATCCCCAGCCCGGCGTAGGAGCCGACCAGCAGCACCGCGGTGGGCTTCATCCGCTCCAGCGGCTTGGGAGTCCTCGCCTCCCGCGGCAGCGCCTCCTTGATGGCGTCCAGCCGCCGGAGGTTCACCACCACCTTCCCGTAGTGCCGCCGGATGACGAAGCAGACGCCGATCAGCCCGCCCGTCAGCACCAGCGTCACCCAGCCGCCATGGCTGAATTTCTCGTAGACGGTGACCCCCAGGATGAAGAGGCAGACCAGCAGCGTCACCACGTGCAGCGCCAGGCTCCTCCGCCAGTCCGCGTGCTTCTTCTTGTTCCTGAGGAAGTACCTCGCCATCCCCGCCTGCGAGAGCGAGAACGTCACGAAGACGTTGATGGAGTACATGATCACCAGCTTGGTGATGTCCCCCTGGGTGTAGAGCAGCGCCAGGAACGAGGCGCCCCCCATCAGCAGCACGCCGTTCTGCATGGTGAGCCGGTCCGACAGCTGCGCGAACCGGTGCGGCAGGTACGAGTCCACCGCCATGTTCGCCATCACGCGCGGGCCGGCGATGAAGGCGGAGAGGGAGGCGACGAACAGGAGCAGCGCCTCGAAGATCAGGGTGACGAGGACGAAGAAGGAGCCCAGCTTGATCCCGCCGGGCGCCCAGCCGGCCGCGAAGCGCTCGGCCAGCACGGCGTTCATCGTCTTCCCATGCACCGGGGTGACGTGCATCAGCAGGTAGGCGACGATGATGCCGGCCGCGGTGATGGTCAGCGACAGCGCCATCAGCAGCATGGTGCGGCGGCCGGTGGCGACCTTCGGCTCGCGCATGATGGCCAGGCCGTTGGAGACGGCCTCGATGCCGGTGTACGTGCCGGCGCCCATGGAGTACGCGCGGAGGAACAGGGCCAGTACGCCCGCCCCGCCCAGCGCGGCCACGCCGGTCTGGTAGCCGGTCGTCACCTCGTGGCCGATCTCCGGGAGCTCGTACGCCCGCGAGATGATCACCCCGAAGATGAGGATCACGTGGGTGACCAGGAAGCCGATGAAGATGGGCATCAGCACCTTCACCGACTCCTTCACCCCGCGCAGGTTGAGCGTGGTGAGGACGGCGATGGCCAGCATGTTCACCACCATCTTCGAGCCGTGCGAGGAGGGCGGGAGGAAGCTGAAGATGGCCTCGGTCCCGGCGGCCAGCGACATGGTGATGGTGAGGACGTAGTCGATCAGCAGCGCGGATCCGGAGACCACGCCCACGCCGCGCCCGAGCAGCTTGGAGGCGACCATGTAGCCGCCGCCGCCGTACGGGAAGTGTTCGATGATCTTGCTGTACGACGCCGAGATGAGGATGACGGTGAAGCCCGTCGCCAGCGCCATGATCGGCGCCAGGAACGTGTGCGAACCGAGCGCCTTGAACGCCTCCTCCGGGCCGTAGGAGCTGGAGGACAGCCCGTCCGCGCCCAGGCCGATCCATGCCAGGAAGGCGATGAGCGAGACGTGTTGGAAGACCTTGGGGTCCTCCACGTCCTTCGCCTTGCCCAGCACCAGCTCCTTGAGCGTGGGGTGCTCGTCGCTGGTGCCCTCGGCGGGGGTGGGGGCGGGCGCCTTTTCGGGGGCTGGCGCGGGGGCTTCCGCCTTCGACGACGTCGTCGGCGGCGCGTGCGGCGGTTCTGGCTCGGGCTTCACGTCCTGACCTCCTCGAAGCCTGCGGGGTTAGCTGACGGGCTTGGGCCGAGAAGTGCCCCGCGCCGGATCGCCGGCGCTGCGCCCCAACGACAACGGGTCCCCCGCCCCCACCTCGTGGATGGGGTTCGGCGGTGAACTACATATCCGCCCGAACCCAGAGGCGCAATGCGTCACCTCCGGCGGGCGGTGACGGTGACCTCGTCGCGGTCGTGGTACAGCTGGCGCAAGGTCATCCCCTTCCAGCCGCCGCCCGCCAGCGTCTCGCGGACGCGCCGGAGGAGGCCGTTCTTGTCGCGCATGGGGAGCTTGATGTTGGCGACGAGGAAGTCCGCCCAGCCCTGCCGCCCCCACTTCGCCAGCAGCGCCGCCACCTCCAGCGGCCGCCACGCCATGTCGCAGAACAACCAGTCCAGGGGCTCGTCCGGCGCGTAGGCGAACGCGCTCTTCCGCACGTGGGTGAGCTTGGGATGCTGCGCGATCTCCCTGGCCAGGTTCGCCGGGTCCACCGCCACCACGCGCGCTCCCCGCTCCAGCAGCCGCGCCGTCCACCCGCCCGGCGCCGCGCCCAGGTCGGCGCAGGTCTCGCCCTTGCCGGGCTCCAGCCCGAACGCGTCCAGCGCCTCCTCCAGCTTGGCGGCGGCGCGCGACAGGTCCGAAGGCCCGGTGCGCATCCGCCGCCGCCCGCCCGGCGCCAGCGAGAGGGCCTCGCGCGCGGCCACCCAGCCGACCACCAGGAGCTCGGAGGAGCAGAGGCAGATCTGCCCCAGCACGCCGCCCAGCTCGCGCGCCACCTTCGGGTCATCCACCACGCGCGCCTGGCGCACGCGTTCGCGCACCGGGCCCACCAGCGCCTCCGCGTCCGCCGAGAGCCTGTTCCCCGCCGCGGTGTCCGGGGTGAACGCCTGCAGGCAGAGCGCGCGGTCCCGGACCAGCCCCTCCAGCGACCGGGCGATCGCCCCCGGAAGATCGGGGAATGCGAGCACCGGGCTGGCCTCGAACACCTTCCCCACCAGGAACCCGGTCCGGGCGAAGGCGGGGGAGGACTGAGGGACGGAATCGCTGGCCACCAGGCCGCGCGTGATCAACGCAGGGTTGGCGCCGAGGTGGGCCAACTCCTCGTAGAGATGGGATTCAAACCCCTCGCGGCACGCCCAGAGGTACCCGCCCACCTTGGGCGCGCGAGCTTGACGAGGTAGGCGCTTTCCGGACGGTCGGCGGCCGGCTGGCATTGCGCCGGACAGTATGCGCTTTAGGTTTGCGGCTTTGGAGCAAAACGAGGAAGGTCCGGGCGCGATGATCGAGTGGACGCTGAAGAAAATTATCGGCACGAAGAACGACCGCGAGCTCAAGAAAGCCTGGCCGAAGGTCGCTCGGATCAACGAGCTGGAATCGAAGATGAAGGCCCTGAAGGACGAGGAGTTCCCGGGCCTTACCCAGAAGATGAAGCAGGAGGCCCAGAACGGGAAACCGCTGGATGACCTCCTCCCGGACGCCTTCGCGGTGATGCGCGAGGCGGCGCGCCGCACCATTGGCCAGCGCCACTTCGACGTGCAGCTGATCGGCGGGATGTTCCTGCACCAGGGCAACATCGCGGAGATGAAGACCGGTGAGGGCAAGACGCTCACCGCCACGCTGCCCTCGTACCTGAACGCGCTCTCCGGGCGCGGGGTGCACATCGTCACCGTCAACGACTACCTGGCCCGGCGCGACGCGGAGTGGATGGGGCGCATCCACCGGTTCCTGGGGCTCACCGTGGGCTGCATCCTCCACGACCTGACGGACAAGCAGCGCCAGGAGTCGTACCGCGCGGACATCACCTACGGGCAGAACAACGAGTTCGGCTTCGACTACCTGCGCGACAACATGAAGTTCCGGCTCCAGGACTACGTCCAGCGCGAGC
>DATBSS010000540.1:0-2299 GCA_036559665.1 Myxococcaceae bacterium | reverse complement strand
GGAGCGAATGGGCGTACGTCATCCTGATGCAGGGCGGGGCGGAGCGGCTGGACCCGGACCGGCCGGGGCAGTTGGTCAGTGAGAAGACGACGATCATCGACCTGCGGCGCGCGGCCCCGTCCACCTACCTACGGCCGCACGCGCAGCACGCGATGCTGATGTGCCGGAACAGCTACGACTCGGCGGCGTCGATGAACATGATGGAATTCGTGGTCGGGATCATCCGGGTGAGGACCGCGCTCGCCCGCACCTGGCTGGGGGAGGGGCAGCTCACCTCCACCCATCACGTGTTCCCGCCGCCGGTCTACGACGACGGGTACCACTCGTTGCTCAGGTCCGCTCCCCGGGGCAACGACATCGTCGGGGCGATCCAGCACATCGGGGCGTGAGCGCGCTCAGTGGGGGGCGGGAGCGTGCGCGGCCTTCCAGGCCATCCAGGCGTCGTACCGCTCGAGCGAGAAGCGCGCCAGGCGGGCCGATTCGTCATCCGGCGCCAGCGCGAGGGCCTCGCGGAAGTGCTTCATGGCCCGGTCGCGCTGGCCCCCGGTCACGTCCATGTAGCCGAGCACGTAGTGGCACGCGGCCATCTTGGGATCCACCCGCACGCAAGCCTCGTACGCGAGCCGCGCGTCCGCGAGCCGCTCGCTCAAGGGCGCCAGTTGCTCCATCGAGCGGAGCTTCGCGAGCTCCTGGGCGGACCGGGACGAGCGGGCGAAGTCCGCGGGCAACGGCTTCCCCGGCACCTTCCTCGCCATCGCGTCTCGCCCATCCTGGAGGAACTGCAGGGCTTCCTGGTACTTCGGGTCCGAGGCGCGCGGGCTCACGGGGACCTCGCCGCGCACCCCCTGGAGAATTTGCCGGACCTTTTCCGCCTGGTGGTGCTCGGGCGCGAGCCGGAGGAACTCGCGGTAGTGCTCCGCCCCCTTGGAGGGCTCGAGCTTCTTCGCATAGACGGAGCCGAGCAGGAGGTGGCCTTCGGCGAGGCGCGGGTTGGCCTGCAGGCACCGGAGGAGCCGGGCCTCTGCCTCGTCCAACTGGTTCTTCTCGACCGACTGCTCCGCCAGGTCGTACAGCTCCCAGGCGCGGAGCCACGGGTCCTCCGCCAGGTGCTGGTCGTCCGGCGGTCGGACGAGATCGCCCTTGGGCATGTGGATGATGCGCCAGCCCCCGTTCGAGAACGGCTGGAGCCGCCACCACACCTTCTCGGCCATCGGGTGGTCCGGCGCCAGGCGGAGGAACTCCTCGTAGTGCCGGCGGGACTTCTCGGGATTCGTGGACAGGTCGCCCAGCGCCATGTGGCATTCGGCGTGGTCCGGGTCCAGCGCGAGGCACTTCAGGAGCAAGGCCTCCGATACCTTCGCGGGCTTGCGTGGGTCGAGGTGCTTCGCCTGCTCCAGGAGCTCCTGGGCCTTCCGGCGGTTCGCCTCCAGGCGCGCCGGGTCCGGCGGTGCGGGCGTGGCGGCGGTGGCGAGCCAGGCGGCGATCCAGAGGACACATGTGCCGGCGGATTCCATGCGCCGGATTGTGGATCGCCAGAGCGCGCCGGGTCATCGCTGCTAACATGGACCGGTGCGCCTCCGGCTCCTGGCGATCACCGGCATCCTCGCCTGCGCCTCGGCGTGCACGGAGAAGCCCGCCGCGCCGGCGCCGGACCTGAAGGCGATGGCGCCGCAGCCCCTCCAGCCGCTGGATGGGGAGCAGGCGTTCCAGGTCGCCCCCGCGCCGGTGTTCGGCGAGGAGCCGCCGGCCAAGGTGATGCGGGTCGTGCTGGGCGGCGGGGACTTCCCGCTCGAGTCCGCCGAGGCCATGAAGAAGCTCCAAGAGCAGGCGAAGGGCGCCACCGTGCTCCTGGTGGCCCTGGGCGACGTTTACCTGGCGCAGGCCGCCGCCGCGCTGCAGGTGCTGGACGAGGCGGAGGCGCAGGTGTGGATCCAGCACCCGGCGGACGCCCGCGTCGCCTTCCCGGTCCTCCTCCGGGACGAGGCCGCCTTCCAGGTCTGGATCGACGAGCCCAAGCTCGGGAAGGTCCGCGCCATCCAGCGCGCCGACGGCTTCGAGCTGACCACCATGATCGGCAAGCTCCCCGGCGCCGACCCCAACGGCCCCACCGTCCCCGTCCGCGGCGGCCAGATGGACATCGCCACCCTGCGGCGCGGCCTGGGTCGTCTCAAGGATCGCTTCCCGAAGTCTGAGGATGCGTGCCTGGTGCCCTCTTTCGGCACCGAGGTCCAGGCCATTGGCCGCGCGCTCAGCGGGTTCTGGTCCGCCGCCGGCGAGCCAATCTTCTCGCAGGTTTGCC
>DATBSS010000539.1:0-10202 GCA_036559665.1 Myxococcaceae bacterium | reverse complement strand
AGGTTCCGGGACTCGATGACCTCCTTGCGGATCTCACCGAGCTCCTTCTCCACCTCGTTCTTCTCCTGGGGCATGGATAGTTTCCTGGTGTGTCCCGAGAGGATCTCCCGCTCGTCGATCATCAGTGCGTGGCTCCGAAGCGCGCATGAGGCGTTCGACAGGCGCAAACACCTCCGGGACCACCACGGATTTCCATCCGCGGCGTGGATCTAGCGCTTCAGCGGGCCGGCGGGGAAGCGCTCGTTCACCACGAACGCCAGCCGTCCGACATCGGGGGCGGCGCGGCGGGCCCCTGGACGGGGGCCTCCCGAGCGGGGGCCGGGGGAGGCCGCGGGACCGCCTTGAGCCGCGGACCCGAGGCGGCCGCAGCGGCGGCGGCGGGCGGAGGCGGAGGCACCGGGCGGGTGCGCAGGCGGGCCGGCGGCCGCTGCTCCACCTTCTCCTCCAGCAACTTCACGTACATCTTCAGCTCCGCCAGCGCCTGCTCCTTCTCCATGAGCCGGCGGTGCAGCTCCACCCGCTTCTCCTTCTCGTCCATCAGCTCGGTGTGGAGCTGCATCAGGGACGCCATCGCCTTCTGGGCGTAGCCCTCGGGGACCAGGCTGAGGCGGGGCTGGGGAACGGCGGGCGTGGACGGGGCGAACAGCGGGTTCTGGCCGGCGGCTGCGGTCATTGGATGCTCCGGAACGCGACCTCGAGGAAGGTGGTCTTCTGGCGGGTGCAGGCCACGACGAGGCAGCGCAGCAGGCACTTCGACCCGAACTCGCGCACGATGGTGGGCGCGTGGGCAACCACGTCGCGCAGGGTGATGACGCCTTGCATGAGCAGCCCTCTCCTCTGAAAAGGGGAGCTACATCCCTGTACTCGACGGTAGCAGTCAACGATCGCGGGTCAATTTTCCGGGCCGCGGCATCAGCAGCGCTGCACGGGGCCTTCAGCTCCCGAGCTGCTTCACCGCCACCACGACGGCGATGAAATGACAGGCGCTCGCCACCACCACGGCGGCGTGGAACACCTCGTGGTAGCCGAACACCGAGGGCGACGGGTCCGGGCGCTTGGCCGCGAACACCACCGCGCCCCCGCTGTAGAACACGCCGCCCACCAGCAGGAGCAGCAGGCTCAACGGACCCAGCTCGTTCCACGCTTGAGGGACGAACGGGAGGAGCGCCCAGCCGACCATTAGGTACAGCACCACCGACAGCCAGTGTGGCGCGTCCACCCAGAAGAGCGCGCGCAGGACGCCCATCCCCGCACCGGCCCAGACCACCGACAGCAGCAGCGGCCCGCTCGCGCCGCGCAGCAGCAGGCAGAACGGGGTGTAGCTGCCGGCGATGCACAGGTAGATCGCCGAGTGATCCAGCCGCTCCAACCACTTCGTCGCCCGCGGCGAGAGCCGGGTCCGGTGGAAGAGCGCACTGCAGCCGAACATCGCCAGCAAGCCGGCCCCGTACACCGACGCCGCCACCGAGGCCCGGAAGCTGGGCGCGAACGCCACCAGCACCGGCACGGCCCCCAGGACGACGAAGAAGCCGTACAAGTGGCTGACCCCGCGGTAGAGCGGCCTCTCCATCCGCGCGGCGATCGACTCAGGCATGAGGGGCATGCATCGTAGATGCGCCGCGTCACCGACCTGTCACGGCTCGGTCACCGCGCCTTCCGATCCAGCTCCAGCAACGGGACATCGAGCACCACGATGGTCGAGTGCTCCGCGGGCACGTCGAAGTCCGCTCCATCCAGCTCGTCGAACAGCGCCCGCCGCTCTGTCTCCAGGGAGGACTCCGGCACCGCGGCGGCGCGGCACGCCAGCGCGCGCAGGGTGGCGCCGTAGGCGGAGAGCGTGGGGGCCGAAGCCGGCGCCGGCAGCGCGGGCGCCAGCGCCTCCAGCAGTTCCGCCAGGTCGGCCCGCTCCAGGCCCGGGGGCAGCGCTCGCACCGCCACCGTCCCCTCGCCGAAGGGCTCCACCGCCAGCCCCAGCCGGCCCAGCACCTCCTCGTGCGCCAGCACGCGCGCCGCGATCTCCTTCCGCACCGCGACCTGCGCGCTGAAGAGCGACCCCTCCGCCACCGATCCCTCGTCCTCCAAGGCGCGCGCGAAGCGCGAGAGGTGCGCGCGCTCGCGAGCGGCGTGGGGGTCCAGCACCACCAGGCTGCCCCCGCCGCCCTCGCACACCCAGAACCGCCCGCCCAGCGTCCCCAGCACGCGCAGCCGCCCGTAGAACCCCGGCGGCGGCGCCGCATTGAGGTCGGGCCGCGCCTGCCCGAACGAAGGGGCCTCGCCGGGCGGGGGGCTCCAGTCCGCCAGCATCGCCCCCTGCGCGCGCGCCAGGAACCGATCCACCGCGCTGGCGTAGTCGGGCGTGGGCGCCAGCGGGTTGGAAGGCGTCGACTGTCCCGGCGCACCCGGCCCCCGCAGCGCGCGCAGGATGCCGCTGGCCAGCGCCTCCTGGACCGAGAGCGGATCCGCGAACCGCACCTCGATCTTCTGCGGGTGCACGTTCACGTCCACCTGGCGCGGGTCCAACTCGATGGAGAGCACCGCCAGCGGGTGCCGCCCGGGCGGAAGCGCGTCCGCCAGCGACCGCTGGAGCGCGTGGTTGAGCCCGCGGTCGCGCACGTAGCGCTGGTTGACGAACGTGTAGACCGCTCGGGCGGAGCTCTGGCTCAGCTCCGGCGAGGCGATGAAGCCGCGCACGGTCAGGCCCAGGCGGCGCTCCTCCACCGGGAGCAGCCGGCCCACCACCTCCCGGCCCAGCGCGGCGACGATGCGGTCGCCCAGGTCGTCCGGCGAAGCGGGCGCGGAGAGCAGCGCGCGGCCCTCGTGCTCCACCCAGAAGGCGACCTCCGGGTGCGCCAGGCACAGCCTCAGCGCCGCCTCCAGGCACTGGCGGGTCTCCGTCTCCTCGCGCTTGAGGAACTTCCGCCGCGCGGGGACGTTGAAGAACAGGTCCTCCACCAGCACCGTGGTCCCGCCGATGGGCGGCGCCGCGCCGATCTGCGGCGGCCCTCCCCCTTCCACGGCGATCCGGGTGCCCTCCAGCGCCCCCGGCTCCGAGGTGGTGATCTGGAAGCGCGACACCGCGGCGATCGCCGGCAGCGCCTCGCCCCGGAACCCCATGGTCCGGATCTCGAACAGATCCTCCACGGAGCGCAGCTTGCTGGTGGCGTGGCGCTGGAGCGCCGCGGCGGCGTCCGTCCGCGACATCCCGCCGCCGTCGTCCGCCACCTCGATCCGACGCGATCCGCCCCCTTGCAGCCGCACCCGGATGGCCCGCGCGCCGGCGTCGAGCGCGTTCTCGCACAGCTCCTTCACCACCGACGCGGGCCGCTCCACCACCTCGCCCGCGGCGATCTTGTTGACCAACTCCTCGGGGAGGACGGCGACGGTCGCCACGAGTCCCCAATAGCGGAGATGGCGCCGCGCTGGCCAGTGCGCTATCACGCCTCGGGAGGGAGCATGGCGAGGCCGGAGAGAGCGCTGCGCGTCGCCGTCACCGGGGCGAACGCGGACCTGGGCAAGCTCCTGTTGCCGTTGCTCGCCGCCGATCCCCGGGTGGACTCCATCCTCGCCCTGGACGCCGCCAAGCCGAAGGACGAGGCCAAGGTGCAGTTCCGGCGGGTGGACCTCACCCACCACGACTCGGAGAGCGACCTGCGCGCCGCGCTGGAGGAGCGTCCGGTGGACGCGCTCTACCACCTGGCCCTGGACCTCTCCCGGAACCGGATCTCCTCCCACGCCCACGAGTTGGAGGTGGCGGGCACCATGCGGGTGCTCTCCGCCGTCGCCCAGGTCAAGGTCCCGAAGGTGGTGGCCGGCTCCTTCACGCTGCTCTACGGCGCCCGCGGGGACCACCCGGCGCTGCTGGGGGAGGACGCCCCGCTCCACGGCTGCCCGCCCAGCCGCTTCGTGGGCGACAAGGTGCAGGTGGAGGAGCAGGTGGCGGCCTTCCGCGAGCGCCATCCGGAGACCATCACCGTGGTGCTCCGCTTCGCGCCCATCCTGGGCCCATCCGTGGACAACCCCGCCACCCGGCTCCTGAGGCGGCGCCTGATCCCCACCGTGCTGGGGCGCGACCCGCTCTGGCAGGCGGTGCACGAGCGCGACGCCGGCCGCGCGCTCCACCTGGCGCTGGATGCGAAGCGGTCCGGGATCTTCAACGTGGCCGGCGAGGGCGTGCTGCCGTTCTCCGCGATGGTCCGGGGGGCGGGCGCGCTCCCCCTGCCCCTTCCGTCCGGTTTGCTTAGTTCCGCGCTTCGCTTTCTCAACACTTCCGGAACATGGCCGCTCCACGCCTCGCTCCTGAGCTATCTCCACTACTCCTGGGTGGCGGACGGACGCCGCGCGCGAGATGAGCTGGGTTTCACGCCGCATCACCACGCCCGCGAGGCCGTCGCGGCGCTGAGGGAGGACTGACGTGCCCAAGGGCAAGAGTCGCAAGAAGGCACCGGCGGCGAAGGCGGCGGGACGGGTCGGCAGGGTCGTCAGTGTGGTCAGCGGGCGCACGCCCGCGGGCGGCGAGGTCGTCGAAGGGGCCATGCCCGTGGGGCTGACGCCGGGCGGTGGCGAGGTCCGGCGGGGCCGCGGCGGGGGCAGCACCCCCGGCGGCGGCGAGGTGCACCGGGTCACCACCCGGCCCGCGCGCGCCAAGAAGCAGCGCCGCGCGCCCAAGGCCGACGCCGAGGCTGACGAAGAACCCGAACCCGAGCCTGAACCAGCGAGGGTCGCGAACGGAGTCGATCGCGAACCGCCCCCGGTCGAAGTCATCGAGGTGGAGGTGGCGCCCGAGGCGGAGCCGCGCCCGGCGCCTCCCACCAGCCCGGCCGCGGCGGTCATCGCCACGGCGATGACGTCGCTCCAACTCGCGCGCGCGGTGGCGTCCCGGGCGGTGTCCAGCGCCGGGCTTGGCCGGGTGATGCAGGCCACCAGGGCGCTGGGGTCGGCGGTGATGACGTCCCTGGGCATCAGCGCGGGGACGCAGGTGGACCCCTACGGCAAGGACGCCGAGCTGGTGGAGACGTTCCAGCCCATCTCGGACTTCCTCTACGACCGCTACTGGCGGGTATCGGTGATCGGCGCGGAGCACGTGCCCGAGGGCGGCGCCATCCTGGTGGGCAACCACTCCGGCGCCATCCCGGCGGACGGGCCCGTGCTGCGCCAGGCGCTCCAGCGCGAGCGGCCGGAGCTGCCGGAGGCGCGCTGGCTGGTGGAGGACCAGATCTTCAACACGCCCTTCCTGGGGACGCTGTTCAACCGGATGGGCGCGGTGCGCGCGTGCCCGGAGAACGCGTTCCGGCTGCTGGAGGAACGGCGCCCGGTGATCGTCTTCCCGGAAGGCGTGCAGGGCATCGCCAAGCCGTTCCGGCAGCGCTACCAGCTCAAGCGCCTGGGGCGGGGTGGCTTCGCCAAGCTGGCGGTGCGGTCCGGCCTGCCCATCGTCCCGGTGGCCATCATCGGCGCCGAGGAAGCGTGGCCGCTTTTGGCCAAGCTCCCCACCCGCTTTCTGGGGCTCCCGTACTGGCCCATCACCCCACCGCCGCTCCCCGTCAAGTGGACCATCCGCTTCGGGGAGCCGCTCAAGCCGGCCTCCTCGGGCGCCGGCTCCGCGGAGGACCCGGGCGTGGTGCAGCCGCTGGTGGACGGCACCCGCGGCGCCATCGAGGGGATGCTGCGGGCGCTGCTCGACGAGCGCCGGAGCGTCTTCCGGGGCTGACCCGGCCGTTCAGCGCTGGGGACTTGCCACCGGGCGCGACGACCGCGCCACCGCCGCGCGCAGCGTGTCCCCCACCTTCATCTGGGAGAACGCCGCCAGCCAGCCGGCCACGGCCGCCACCGCCAGGCCCCAGCGCACCCAGCGCCACGCGCCGCCGCCGGACGGTCTCGCCTGCTCCTCGAGCGCAGGGAGCGGCAGCCGCTGCTCCTCCCGCGCCAGGGTGGGGAACATCAGCCCGGTCTTGAAGCCCTGCTCCCCGAGCGGCGCGTCCAGCTCGGTGATCTTCGGGAGCTCCGGGAACGGGTCCGGAACCGGGACCGGAGCCGGTGCTGGCAGGCCGCCGCCGCCCGCCCGGGTGACCAGGTGGTGCACCAGCGCCACCGCCTTGGGCGGGATGTGCGTGAACCGCACGCCGAAGCCCGGGCACCACGGGTACGCCTTGAACGCGCTCCCCCGCACCCACCGCACCTCGCCCTCGGCGAGCAGCAGCGCCTTCCCCCGCACCTCGAGCGCGATCCGCACGTGCGTCCCCGGCCGCGGCGGCTGCAGCGTGTAGACGAACATCCCGCCCAGCGACAGGTTGGACGCGTGGGCCCGCAGCGTCTCCTGGGGCTGATCCATCCGTTGGACGAGCAACGGATACACGAACGTGACCCTTCGCTGGCGGTACCTCGGCGGCCTGGGGACGGGCTGCGGCTGCCTGGACCTGGACTGCGGGAGACCGACCTCGGCCTGGGGAGTCATCGCCCCACAAGCTAGGAACGGAGCGACGGGAAGGAAGCCCATCGCCCCCGCCCCGCGCCGCGAAACGTCTACGCGCCGACCTTGTTCCGGCCCGTGCTCTTGGCCTCGTACAGCCTGGCGTCCGCGGCGCGCACCACGTCCGCGGGCTCCCGCTGGGTGTCGGTGAGCACGGCCACCCCGGCCGAGACGGTGACCGGGATGCGCTGGCCGTCGAACTCGAACTTGTGGCCACCCACCAGCTTCCGCACCTTCTCCGCCATGGAGGCGGCGCCCTTGAGGTCCACCTCGGGGAGGATGAGCGCGAACTCCTCGCCGCCGTACCGCGCGAACACGTCCTCCTTCCGGATCTTGCGCTGGATGGCGGAGGCGATCTGCTTGAGCACCGTGTCCCCGGCCAGGTGCCCGTAGCGGTCGTTGATCTGCTTGAAGTGGTCGAGGTCGATCAGCACCAGCGACATCTCCCGGTTGTACCGGTTGCAGCGGGAGATCTCCCGCTCCAGCGCCTCCTCGAAGAAGCGACGGTTGGAGATCTGCGTCAGCCCGTCCACGGTGGTCAGCCGGTAGATCTCGTCGTGGTACGCCGCCTCGATGTTCCCGCCGCCGATGAACTTGAAGATCGTCCGGCCGATCTTCACCAGGTCGCCGTTGCGAAGCTGGAGCTCGGCGTGGACCATCTCGTCGTTGACGAAGGTCCCGTTGGTGGAGCCCATGTCGCGAATGGAGACCGTGCCTCCCTTGTTGGTGAGCGCGGCGTGGCTGCGGCTGATCGACTCCTGGTCCACCATGATGTCGGCCTTGGACGACCGGCCGATGACCGTCTCCGGGCGGTCGAGGTCGTACTTCTTGCCCAGGTCCGGGCCGTAGATCACGACCAGCGCCGCGGCCTGGTCCCCCGGCCGCTCGCTGATCTTGGAAATGACCGTGACCACCGTCTTGGTCTTGGCCATGGACCGCAGAATTCTAGCATGCAGCTATCATCGGCCGTGGTGGCCCAGCGCGACCTCCAGAGCCTCCGTTCCCTCCTCCCCGGCGTGCTGGGGAAGGTGGCCCGCGAGTCCGGGCGCGCCCGGCACCTGCAGCCGTTGTGGCGCGAGGCGGTGGGCGAGACCATCGCCCGGTCCTCCCGGCCGGTGTCCCTGGAGGGCCGCACCCTGGTGGTCTCCGTCCCGACCGCCGAGTGGGCGCGGGAGCTGGAGCGGCAGGCCCCGGAGATCGTGGCGCGCCTCCAGCAGCGCCTGGGCCAGGATGTGGTGACCTCGCTGCGCGCCACGGTCTCCCTCACGTGATCGTCTCCCTCGCCGCCCTCCTGCTGACCGCCTCCCCTGCCGACGCGATCTTCCTGGAACGGGAGGCGGCCGCCCACGTCCGCCGCGAGTTCGAGCGCGTGGGCCGGATCATTCCCGCGCCGGACGCCTCCCTCCAGGTGGCCGCGCGGGCGCTGGCTCGGGAGGCGCTGGCCACCGGGGCCGACCGCGCCGCCGACTTCCTGGAGATCTCCGCGCTGGTCTCCGAATCCGGCGGCGCGGACCCCACGCCGCGCGCGGTGGTGATCCGCGCCACCCCGCCCGGGTTCGCGCTGGAGAGCTTCCAGAAGCGCAGGGACTTCAACGAGGAGCCGGCCTCGCACCTGGGGGTGGGCGCCGCCGTCTCCGGCGACAACGCGGTCATCGTGGCGCTCCTGTCGGACCGGCGCGCGGCGCTGCG
This sequence comes from Myxococcaceae bacterium, assembly GCA_036559665.1. GTDB lineage: Bacteria > Myxococcota > Myxococcia > Myxococcales > Myxococcaceae > DASRBA01. The sequence continues at coordinate 2,047 of DATBSS010000539.1, read as the reverse complement.
CCCCTTCCCGCGGATCCTCCCCCGCGCGGGCGTGAGCCAGGCGCTGTGCGGCGAGCTGTACGGGGGGCTCGGGCAGCCGGAGGTGTTCGTCACCCGGCCCTCCGGCAGCGTGGACAAGGTCCCGCTCTCCCGCCAGTCGGGCCCAACCTTCTGCGCCACCGTCCCCTTCCCCACCCCCGGCCGCCACGCGGTGGAGGTGATCGCCCGCGGCCCGCGCGGCCCGGAGGTGGTCCTGCAGTTCTACGTCGGCGCCGGGGTCCCGCGCCGCGAGGGCCGCTCCGCCCAGGCGCCTGAACCGACCACCCTGGAGGCCTCCCGCGAGGCGATCGCCCTGCGCATCAACGCCCTCCGCAAAGCCCAGGGCGGGGGCCCCGTCACCCCGGACGGCCGCCTGGACGCGGTGGCCCAGGCCTACGCCGACCGGATGCTGCGCGAGCACTTCTTCGCCCACGTCTCCCCCTCCGGTGACGACCTCAAGGCGCGCCTGGCCACGGCCGGCTATGCCTACGCCCACGCGGGCGAGAACCTGGGCCTGGCCTCCGGCCCGCTGGGGGCGCACTTCGCCATCGAGCACAGCCCCGGCCACCGGATGAACCTCCTCACGCCCGACTACACGGCGGTGGGCATTGGCGTGGCCTGGGACCCGGACCCGGAGCGGCCCCAGGCGCTGGTGGTGGAGGTGCTGGCGCTGCCCACCTCGCCGGCGCTCGCCCAGAACCCGCTGGAGGCCGCCTACCGCGCGCTGGAGCGCTTCCGCACCGAGGTGCACCTGCGGCCGCTCAAGCGGTCCGAGGCGCTGGAGCGCATCGCCGCCTCCCACGTCCGCCAGGCGCTGCGCCAGGACGCCCCCCGCGCCAAGCTCCCCGGCTCCGAGGTCCACGACCGGGTATTCGACGCCCTGGGCGGGGTCCGGACGGCGACGGTGGACGTGTACGTGGCGGACGACCCGTCGGCCATCCCCAGGTCTCGGGGCGTGGCGGACGCCCGGAACGACTGGGTGGGGGTGGGGGCGGTCCAGGGTGACTCACCCACCTTCGGTAAACAGAAGTACTGGGTGGTGGTGATCTACGCCTCCACGCATTGACCGGCTCGGTTAGACTCCTCCCGTGCCTTCCCCGGCGCGGATCCTGGCCGTCGACGATGACGTCCACTTCCTGAAGATGGTCGAGGATCACCTGGTGGCCGCCGGGATGCAGTGCCGCACGCTCCGCGAGCCCACCCGCGTGGTCCCCGAGGCCCGCAGCTTCGACCCGGACCTGATCCTGATGGACCGGTCGATGAAGGTGCTCACCGGCGGGGAGGTGATCCGGTCCCTGCGCGCCTTCTCAGAGACCGCGTTCGTCCCGGTGGCCTTCGTGCTCTCCGAGTTGGACAACCGGGAGCTGATCCGCTGCATCCAGGCCGGCGCGGTGGACGTGATGGAGAAGCCGTTCAGCCCGGAGCACGTCAACCGCATCCGCTCCCTGCTGATCGAGATCCAGCAGCGCCCGGGCCCGGTGGCGGTCACCCGCGAGGAGGAGGTGGCGCGCAACCTGGTGGACTTCGCCCGCCGCACCCAGCTGCACGGGACGGTGGTGGTCAACCGCGGCACCCCCTTCGAGGGCCGGGTGGCCTTCCAGGCCGGCCGCCTCCTCCGCGCCGACTACGGGCCCCTGGCGGGCATGGACGCCATCCGGGAGCTGATGCTGGTGGAGGACGGGGTCTTCGAGCTGGACGGCACCATTGAACGCCCGCCGGTGCGCATCGTGGAGAGCACCCGCGAGGTGACCGCGCAGTACGCGGTGACGCCGGTGCCCGGCAACCCCAACGAGGTGAAGCCGCGCCTGCTGGTGGTCGACGACGAGCCGCACCTCCGCCGGCTGTTCGGCACCCAGCTCGCCAAGGCCGGGTTCGACGTGGAGCTGGCGGGGGACGGCGAGGAGGCGGTGACCATGGCCCTGGCCACCCCGTTCGACACCGTCATCGCGGACCTCAACATGCCGCGGATGGACGGCTGGGAGATGCTGAAGATCCTCAAGCAGGACCACCGCACCCGCGAGGTGCCGGT
>DATBSS010000538.1:0-16216 GCA_036559665.1 Myxococcaceae bacterium | reverse complement strand
TCGAGCCCTGGGACTACCGCTACTACCAGGAGAAGGTGCGCAAGGCGACGTACGACCTGGACCAGAACGAGGTGAAGCCGTACCTCCAGCTCGAGAAGCTGCGCGAGGGGATGTTCTGGGTCGCCGGGGAGCTGTTCAACTTCAGCTTCACCCCGATCGCCAGCGTGCCCGTCTACCACCCCGACGTGCACGTCTGGGAGGTGAAGGACCGCACCACCGGCAAGCACGTGGGCCTGTGGTTCTTCGACCCCTACGCGCGGCCGGGGAAGCGGTCCGGCGCGTGGATGAACGCGTACCGCCCCCAGGAGCGCTTCCAGGGCGAGGTCTCCACCATCGTCTCCAACAACGCCAACTTCGTGAAGGCGGAGGGCGGGGCCCCGGTGCTGGTGAGCTGGGACGACGCGATCACGCTCTTCCACGAGTTCGGCCACGCGCTCCACGGGCTCTCCAGCTCGGTGACCTACCCGTCGCTGGCGGGGACGGCGGTGCCGAGTGACTACGTGGAGTTCCCCTCGCAGCTGCTGGAGCGCTGGCTGCCGACGCCGGAGGTGCTCAACCACTTCGCGCTCCACTACCAGACGGGCCAGCCCATCCCGGCGGCGCTGGTGGAGCGGATCCAGAGGGCCTCCACCTTCAACCAGGGCTTCGCCACCGTGGAGTACCTCTCCGCGGCGCTGGTGGACATGAAGCTCCACCTGGCGGGGAGCCAGAAGATCGACCCGGACGCCTTCGAGCGCCGCACCCTGTCCGAGCTGGGGATGCCGAAGCAGATCGTGATGCGCCACCGGACGCCGCAGTTCACCCACGTGTTCGGTGGGGACAGGTACCCGGCGGGGTACTACAGCTACCTGTGGTCGGACACGCTCAGCGCGGACGCGTACCAGGCGTTCGTGGAGGGCGGAGGGCCGTACGACAAGCGGGTGGCCGCCCGGCTGCGCGACCACGTGTTCCAGGTCGGAGACACGGTGGATCCCGCGTCGGGGTACCGCGCCTTCCGCGGCCGCGACCCGGGGATCGGCGCGCTGATGCGCAAGCGCGGCTTCCCGCTGCCCCCCGGCGCCGCCGGCTCACCCTGAGGAGCCGGCCGGCTTCTCTTCCGGGGGGAGCAGCCGCCGCCGGGTCCGTCAGTCGAGGAAGGTGACGGTGATGTGGCCCCAGCCTGCGCCGCAGCCGTAGCCGTCCGGGGTCGTCAGGGTGTTGCCGGCCCTCATCTCGATGGTGTGCGACCCGGCCTGCAACTGGCCGGTCCACTGGAGCTGGTGCGGCGCCCAGTCCCTGATCTCCGTGCGCACCAGCGAGTACGTCACGGCGGCGCCATCCACGCGGAGGTCCAGGTCGCGGCGGCCGAGGGCGCTACTGATGATGTTGCCCTGGGCGTGCACGTAGGCCGGCCGGTCGAGGACGAAGGCGCCGGTCGTGGCCAGCACCGTGACCCCGGCCACGGATCCCGTGTTCGGGCAGCCGGGGCGGTTGTCCGTCGCGAAGATCGGCGGCCGGCCGGCGGGGGCGATCTGCAGGCCGGTGACCTCGTAGTTGCGGTTGCCGGCCACGGCGCCGTCATAGTTGAGGATGGCGCCGACGCTCATGAACCGGGCGTTGGCGGGCAGGCTCCTCGCCGTGCCGCTCCCGAACTTCGCGGAGAAGGTGTGCCAGTTGGTGTCGGCGAGCTGGATGTTGGACGCCGGGTAGAACCACCAGGTGCCGTCGCCGGTGATGTCGGTGCCCGTGTCGTCGAACATCCGGACCGCGAGGTAGATGCCACCCGCGGAGCCGTTGAGGTTCTGGCGGCGGAAGGAGCCGCGCACCTCGTAGGTCCAGTGCGGGTTGGCGGGGATGCGGGCGGTAGACGCGACCCAGGGGGCCTGGTTGACCGCGTTGGTGAAGCTCTTGCCTCCGGCCAGCGGCGCCGTGGACACGTCGGCGGTCCCCTGGCCCTGGACGATGGTGTACCCCGTCATGTCCTGGTCGAAGTACGGATGGGAGATCATGCCCCAGTCGCCGGTGGCGCCCTGGGGCCCGGCGGGCCCCGTCGCTCCGGTTGGACCCGTGCTGCCCTGGGGACCGGCTGGGCCCTCCGGACCTGCGGGTCCCTGCCCGCTGGTACAGGCGGCGAGGAAGACGAGAACGGACGTGGCGATGATGACGCGATTCAAGGTGAGGCCTCCCGAGGGATTGATGAGGCGGGCAGGGTAGCCGAGCCGCTGCACGCTGAGGAGGCCGGTTCGGCCCCGGCCCGGCGGAGTCGGTGCATACTGGTGGTCCTCTGATGAGGCGCCGCCGGGACGATCGAGATCGATGGACGCTCGACCGCCGCGAGCTGCTGCGCGGCCTGGGCGCGGGTAGCTCGGCGCTGGCGCTCTCCGGGTGCGGGGCGCTGCCGGCGGGGCTGCGGATGGACTTCGGGGACGGGCGCGCGGAGTCGGTGCGCTCGCGGCTGGAGGGCATCGACCACCTGGTGGTGGTGATGATGGAGAACCGCTCCTTCGACCACTACTTCGGCGCGCTGGCGCATGACCCGGACTACCCGTCGCGCGGCGCGGTGGACGGACTGACCGGCGCGGAGCTGAACCTGGACGGGGCCGGGCGGGCCTTCGCGCCGGCGCGGCTGACGGTGGACCGCACCATCAACCCGCCGCACAGCTGGGACGCGTCGCACGCGCAGTTCGACGGCGGCCGGAACGACGCGTTCATCCGCGCCGCGGAGCGCGCCTTCTGCGAGGCCCCGCGGCAGGCGATCAGCTACTTCGACCGCGAGCGCCTCCCGATCGTCTACGCGCTGGCCGACCAGTACACCGTCTGCGACCACTGGTTCTCGTCGGTGATGGGCCCCACCTGGCCCAACCGCTTCTACCTGCACGCCGCCACCTCGTGGGCGCACCGCGCCTACTGGCCGAACCTCGACCCGGGGGCGTTCACCATCTGGGACGCGCTGCGCGAGCGGCGGGTGGAGGCGCGGTACTACCGGGCCGGGCTGCTCCCGTGGTTCTCGGGCGCGTTCCTGGGCAAGACGGTGGCCAACGCGGGCGTGCGGGCGCGGACGCTGGAGGAATTCTTCGCCGACGCGCGCCGGGGCGAGCTGCCGGTGCTCTCCATGGTGGAGCCGGACTTCTTCTCCAACGACGACCACCCGCCGCACCACGTCTCGCTGGGGCAGGCCTTCATCGGCACGGTGGCGCGCGCGCTGGGCGACAGCCCGAGTTGGAAGCGGAGCCTGCTGGTGGTCACCTACGACGAGCACGGCGGGTTCTTCGACCACGTCGTGCCGCCGCGCGTCGTGGACGTGCGGCACGAGTTCACCCAACTGGGGTTCCGGGTCCCCACCCTGCTGATCGGCCCGCGGGTGCAGCCGGGCGCCGTCTACTCCCAGGTGCTGGAGCACGTGTCGGTGCCGGCGACGCTGGCGTGCCGGCTGGGCCTGCCCCCGCTCACCGCGCGGATGGCCAACGCGCCGGACTTCTCCGGGGCGATCCGGCCGCCGGGCGACGGGGAGCCGCTCCCGCCGCCGCGGCTGCCCGCGCTGGAGCTCCGCCGGCGCGAGGTGGCGCTGACGGTGGGCCGGGACAGCCAGCCGGAACTGACGCGGCTGGCGCGCCAGGTCCCGCTCGAGCACGTGGACCTCCGCACGCCCCAGGAGCGGTTCGAAGGGTGGCTGCGGGCCGCGCAGCACTTCGAGGTCCTGAAGGTCACCGGCTGATCGCCCGGAGCGAAAAGCAGAACGGCGCCGGCGCGAGTGATCCGCGCCGGCGCCGCTCGATGCCTGGGGTCTGGGGCCGGGGGGCCTAGAAGCCGAAGATGCCCTTGACGGTCTTGAAGGCGTCCACGCCGCTCTTGATCGCCTGGCCGAAGTCGCCGCCCTTGACCGCCTCGACGGCGTTCTGGCCGAACAGGACCGCCTTGCCGGCGTCCTCCACCTTGCCGCCCCAGTTCTTGAGGGTGTCGCCCGCGCCGCCGAACAGGCCGGAGACGGTGCCCAGCCCCTGGCCGATGGCCTGGATGACGCCGCCCGGGTTCCCGTTCTTCGCCGCGTCGATGCCGCCCTTCACCACGTCGATGCCCTTGGACACCGTCCCGGCGATGTTGCCCAGCGTCTGGGCCACCTTGCCGGTGGCGATCTGACCGATGGCGCCGCCCGCCTGGGCCGCTCCGCCGATCACGCCAGTGACGCCGCCCAGCACGCCCTTGGCCACCCCCAGCCAGTCCTTGTTCTTCACCGCGTCCGCCACGTTCCACGCCGCGCTCGCGATGTTGGTCGCGATGAGCGACGCGCCGCCGGTGATCGGGGCCAGCACCGCGCCCACGATCGGGAGCGCCTTCTTCAGGATGGGCGCGATCTTCTTGAACGCCTTCTTGAGCCCCTTGCCCAGCTTCTTGAAGAACCCGCCCTTCTTCTTCTTCTTCTTCGGCGCCGGGGCCGGAGCCTGCGGGGCGGGAGCGGGAGCAGGGGAAGGCTCGGGGGCCGGCAGCGGGCGGCTCACCACCGGCGACTGGCACCCGCCGCGGGCAATGGCCTGCCCAGAGTCGAATGCGGACTGGACCCCGAATCCCGTCGCGGCCGAGGCCACCGCCGTCCCTCCGCCCGCCGAGGCGCTGGCCCTTGCGGTGGCGCCGTTCCCGGTGGTGGTGGCAGTGGCAAACGCGTACGAGTCACCTGCTCTGAGCTGAACGGCCATGATGTGCGACCTCCGAAGTCCCACTGAAGGGCTGTGCGCTTCTGTGTGGGTTGTCGCGGGAGGGGCGATTGTTGTTGTGGTCGCGTGTGTTTTTTCAAGATTCGCATGTATTGATATTTTGATACATGTTTCAAGAAAACACCTCTCCCGTCCGGCGGGCCGAAGATGGCCGTGCCAGGGCGGGCGGAGCTTTCTCAGCACTTGAGAGGAGGACCGGGATGCAGGGGCCCGCGCACGAACAGGGGAGCGCGCGAACCGCCATCCTACATCTTCGTGCCGAGGGGCCCGAAGTTGCGCGGCTCGGGCATCATCGGGCGGATGAGGCGCTGGACCATCCTCGCGGCGCTGGGGGCGGGCGCGTTCGCCTCGCGCCTGTGGGTGCTGGCCCGGAGCGCGGAGCCCGCCGGGACGGACGGGTACTACTACGTTGTCCAGGTGGAGCACTGGCTGAGGACCGGGCACCTCAAGGTACCGGATGGGAGCTGGGTGCTCCGGCTCTGCGCCGCCTGGTCGTACGTGCTCGGAGATCCGGTGATGGGCGTGAAGGTGACGGCGGCCCTGCTGGCCGCGCTGTGCGTGCCGGCCGCGTGGGCGCTGGGCGGCGGCCTGGACCGGATGCGGGGCCTCGATGCCCGCCCCACGGCGTGGTGGCTGGCCGCCTGGGCCGCGGCGTCGCCGAGCCTGACCACCCTGGCCGCCGAGTTCCCCAAGAACCTCGGCGCCGCCGCGCCGTTGCTCGTGGTGGCCGCGGTGGCGGTACACCCGTCACGCCGCGCGCCCGCGCTGGCCGCCGCGTTTGCCGCGGTCCTGCTGGCCGCCACCGCGCACCGGACCGGGGCCGTGCTGTGGATCCCCATCGCCGTCGCGGCCCTGGGGAGGCGCCCGCTCCTCCTGCTCGGGATCGCGGGTGCGTTGGTCGCCTTCGCGGTCCTTTCCTGGGCGCTCCCGAACCTCCTCCATCCGTCGGATCTCCCGCGCGTGACGGAGCAGCTGGACTGGCCGCGCCTGCTCCCCGCCTTCGCCCGGCAGGCCCGGCCGGCCCAGGTCGTCGAGCTCTCGTTGCCATGGTTCGCGGTGGTCGCGTCCGCCGCGGCGTGGGTCCGGCACCGGCGCCACGGGTCTCAGCTCCTGGCCCTGGCGCTCCCGTCGCTCTGCTGCATCGTGCCCATCTGGCGGACGGACACGCTGGACCTGGGCTATCGCCTCGCCCTCCTGTCGCCCCTCTTCGGTGTGCCCTTGCTGCTGGCTGCGATGCCGGAGCGCGCGGTCCGCCTCGCGAGCACGGCGCGGGCGGCCATCGCGCTGGCTGGGCTGGCGGTGGTCGGGGTGCTCCTCGCGGCCCCGTCCGGGTTCAACGGCTCGGCGAACCCGCCCCATGCGCGGTACCGGCGCGTGGTGGACGCCATGCCTCGGCCGCTGCCACCCCTGCTCATCGCGCACCAGGGATTCTCCTTCCTCTACACGCACCTCACCGGCGCCGACGCGATGGCCTGGGCACCGGAGCCGGAGCTGGACCGGAAGGAGGTCGGGCGGCTGGCGTGGGGGATCCGGCCCAGCGAATGGGTGGCGCTGGCGCCGGATCCGCCGCCGATCCCGCTGGACCCGGAGTACGCCTACGTCCGGGAGGACGTCTGGGAGGTCTTCGTATCGAGGGCCCAGGTCGAAGGGGACGACGACCTGCGCGAGCGCCTGAGCGACTGGAGGAACCCGTCCCGGGTGAGGCCGGCCTCGCTACTTCGGAATCGCGGGCTCTGAGCCGTCAGGCGCCAGCACCAGGAGGTCGGTGATCGCCGTTCCGCGGATCACGATCGCGTCCTTGGCGGCGATCTGCCAGAACCGTTTCTCCGGCTTGTCGGAGTCGGTCGTCCAGAACATGCAGTCGACGCGATCCTTGGTGGCCTTGCTGCGCCACTCCTTCATCAGCGCCCAGAACTTCTCCTCGCCCAGGTCGCTGATCCGGGCGATCTCGATCTTCCCGCCGCCGATGCGGTCGGGGCTCTCCTCCGCCGTATCGCCGTACGGCGCCCAGGTCGTCTCCACGCGGTGGCGCCGCCCGAAGAGCTCCAGCTCCGACCACGGCGAGCCCATGGTGCGGAGGACCCAGACGCCGTCGAAGACCTCGGAGGTGGTCTGGTCCTCCCGGTTGTCGAATTCCTCGTACCAGACGAAGGTGTTGTTGGTGCGGAGCTTGAGGCTCCGGCGCAGCCAGCCGGGAGTGCAGGCGCCCGACCGCAGCCGGTCCACGGTGTCGGCCAGCGGTGTTTTGGACAGGGACTTGCCGAGGGCCTCCTGGCGCACGGCGAGGTCCGTGGTCTGCACCGCGAGCGGGCCGGCGCTGTCCCAGAAGCGGAGCTCGGACAGGACGAGGTCCTGGTACGCGCTTCCCTTGATCGCATCGAGGACCTTCAACGTGAACGAGGTGCCGGTCACGGGCGCCGGGAGGGCGAGCTTCTGCGGGCCCATTGCATCCGCCACGTCCAGCGTCGCCAGCTTGTCGCCCGACCCGAAGGCGACGCGCTTGGCGCGGGCGTTCTTCTTGAAGTGGTCCTTCGAGCGCTGGTAGCCGTTCCAGAGCTCGATCGCGGTCACCGTCACCGGCTGGTCGAAGGTGACGTTGACGCTCTCGCCGGCGCCGGGGCCGTCCACGCCCTCCACCCAGCCGAAGTCGAGGCGGCCGTCGAACAGGTACGCCGGGTGGTACGCGTCCTTGGGGGTGAGCACCGACGAAGCGGAGACCCGCCCTGGCACCGAGCGCGGCGGCCGCACGTCCAGCTTCTGCGACTTCCACTTGAAGGCGACCTCGGCCAGGCACGCGGCGCCCCTGGTGCTCTCCAGCCGGAGGAACACCGACCGCAGCGAGCGCGCCGCGGCCGGCGGAACCGGCAACGAGGCCGTCGTCTTCATGGTGACGCCCCCGCCCACCGCGCCGTTGAAGGCGGGCACCAGCCGCAGCTCCGTGACGTGCCGGCAGGGCTGGACCTCGACGGCGTCGATCTGCGCGTTCTTCTCGAAGCGGAACAGGAGGCCCTCGGCGCGCGGGTCGCCGACCGGCGACCAGCCGGAGTCCGCGTTCCCGTCCAGGACGGCGGCGGCGTTCTCGCCCGAGGTGGGCGTCAGCGCCTGGAGGAGGATGGGGTCCGGAGCAGCGGCGGCGACCAGGGCGGCGGCGGCGGCGATGAGCGTCATGGGTTCATCCTGCGGGCCGCCTCTCCACGGATCAACGTTCGAAGCGCGTGGCCCGGGTCTTCCGCACGCGGAGGTTTCGGGGGGCGGGCGCGCTCGGCGGCGGCGCGCAGGCCGTCCGCATCGCCCAGGGCGACCTCGTCGAGATCCAGGAACCCGGCGGCACGGCGGGTGGCCACCACCGGGATGCCAGCGGCAGCGGCGCGTGAGACTTCGTCGGGGTACGACTCGCACCACGAGGGCGCGACGACGAGGTCGATCCCGTCGAGCGAGCCGGCTTCGGCGGCGCGAACGCCGGGGCGGGTGAGGAGGTCCGAAGGCTCCATGCCTTCTCCGGGCCTCACCACCAACTCCCAGGCTCCGTTCCCGGAGAAGGCCCGAAGCGCTTCCATCGAGCCGTTGCGCGCGGTGGCCAGCCCGGCGAGGAGCACGCGCCGGGGCGCGCGGGTTTCACGGGGCGTTGCGGAGTGCGCAGGTGGGCGGGGGCGTGGGAGCGGCAGGACAGGCTTCCCAGCGTCGGCACGCTGATCGACCGCGAAGCGGCCTCGTACCAGCAGGGCGTCTGCGAGCACGCGTTCGGCTTCCTGGCGGGCGATGAGCGACGCGGGCGCGCGGTAGCGGCGGAGGAAGCGGCAACCGGGGTGCGCGAGAAAGGCCTGGTCGAGATCGGCGTGGAGCTGGCGGAAAGAGGGGAGATCTTCGGCGAGGATCTTGAGGCTCCCGGGCGGCGTGGCGGCGAAGGCGGCGCGGGCAGCGAGGGACGGCGCGATCACGGCGTGCACGGGCTCCCGGTCGTCGCGAGCGCGCGCGATAGGTCGCGCCGGTTCAGGCTCGCTGACACGGCTCCACATGGCGCGAGCTGCTGTTTCGAGCTCGCTGAAGGGCTCTCGCGCCTGCGAGCGAGCCCCCGTTGTGTGAGTCGCTTCGGGTTCGCTGGAGAGTCCGCGCTCACCCGCGTGGTCCCACATGGCGCTTGCCGTCATCTCGCGTTCGGCGAGGGACCCATCCCCGCTCGCGCGCTCCTTCATCGCACGCGCGGCCAGCACGTCCGCCGCGCGGCGGCGCAGGAACCTCGCGGACATCAGCCGATTCGTGCGCGACCGCGCCCACGCGCGCAGCGCGAGATCCGCACCCCACCACCCGGCGCGCGTGAGCGCATCGACCTCCGCCTCCCACCGTCGCCGCTCCCAGGCCCGGCGCAGACGCCCCGGAAGCATCGCGGGCGGCGCCAGACCGATCGCCCACGGCGCGAACACGGACACCGGCCCGCACCCCGCAGCGGCCGCCGCCTCGACCGTCGGCCCCAGCCAGTCCACCGGCTCGGGCGCGACGATGAGGATCACCGCACCTCCACCACGCGCATGTGACAGTCGCGCCGCTCGCAGGTCAGGCAGCTCCGCCCGACCTCCGCGGCCGAGAGCAACCGCTTGCGATTAACGGCGATCACCGACTCCTCGATCAGCGCCCCGGTCGACCGATCACTGACGCGCCGGAGGATCCGGTTGTTTCGAAACACGTCAGGCCCGCTGTGCTCGGTCGCACCTTCCACCTCCACCAACTCGCTCGACTCGGTGGCGGGCCGCTCCCCATGGACCGCGAGGCACAGCTCGGCGCCGCGGACCTCGACCTCCAGGCGCGCGCGACCCACCCGCGGCGCCACGCGCAGGTCGACGTAAGGCCACATCACGGTCGCGTCGAGCCCCCACACCCCACCCACCGCCGGCGCCGCCTCCATCGTGTGCCCGTGCCGTTCGAGGATGCGCCACCCCAGCCGCGCGGCCATCTCGAACAGCGCGTTCGACAGCAGGCACAGCCCACCCCCGAGGCTGGGCACCACGCATCCACCGCGCAGCTCCATCCCGTGCCGATACCCGCCCGCCTCGCTGATCCGCCCCAGCGTCCGCCAGAAGGACAGCGGCCGATCCGGCGCGACGAGGACGCCGTGGAACGCCGGCGCGGCCAGCCGCAGGTTGATCTGCTTGCCCGCCTCCAGCCGGGGATCCGCGCCCGCATCCGCCCGGCCGATGCGCCGCTCGGCCCGGTACCAGAGGTGATCGAACCCGGTCGACGGCGCCAGCTCCGGAGCCGGGAACTCCGGCGCGTTCACCACCCACCGTGCCAGCCGGGCCGCGCCATGCGCCGCCACCTTGCCGCGCCAGACGAGGACGTCCAGCCGCGATCGCACACGGTCTGCTTCGGGAATGGCCGGTAACTCCGCGGCGGGCTCCATCCATTCCTCCGCCGATGCGAGGCGCGTGCCGGGCCAGGCCATCGGTCAACACGCTGGCAGGGTCGCGCCGGTATTGCTAGGTGCCCGGTCATGCGAACGCTCTCCATGACCTCGTGCCTGGCGCTGCTGCTGGCGGCGTCCAGCGCCCACCCGGCCCCCGAGGCCTCCGCCGCTCACGCCGCGCGCCTGTTCCCGGGCGAGGACCGCCTCTCCGACCTCCGCCAGCTCACCTTCGGCGGGGAGAACGCCGAGGCCTACTGGTCGTTCGACGGGACGCGCCTGTCCATGCAGGCCCACCAGGGCAACGAGGGGTGCGACCGCATCTTCTCCATGAAGGTCTTCGAGAACCCGCCCAAGCTGGTCCCGGTCTCGAACGGGCAGGGCGTCACCACCTGCGCGCACTACCTGCTGGGGGACAAGGAGGTCATCTACTCCTCCACGCACCTGGGCGGACCCGCGTGCCCGCCGCGCCCGGACCACAGCCTGGGCTACGTCTGGCCGCTCCACGCCACCTACGACATCCTCCGCGCCAACGCGGACGGGACCAACGCCCGGCGCCTCACCGAGACGCCCGGCTACGACGCAGAGGCGACGGTGTGCCCGAAGGACGGGGCCGTCGTGTTCACCTCGGTCCGCGACGGCGACCTGGAGCTGTACCGGATGGACGCGGACGGAAAGAACGTGCGCCGGCTCACCTCCACGCCGGGGTACGACGGCGGGGCGTTCTTCAGCCGGGACTGCTCGCGGATCGTCTGGCGCGCCTCCCGCCCGCGGCCAGGCCCGGAGATGGACGAGTTCCGCGCCCTGCTCGCCAAGAACCTGGTGAAGCCCGGGAAGCTGGAGCTGTGGGTGGCGAACGCGGACGGGACCGAAGCCCGCCAGGTCACCGACCTGGGCGGCGCCTCCTTCGCGCCCTACTTCTTCCCCGACGGCGAGCGGATCATCTTCTCCTCCAACCACGCCGATCCGAAGGGACGCGAGTTCGACCTCTGGGCGGTGAACGTCAACGGCACCGGCCTGGAGCGCATCACCACCGCGCCCGGCTTCGACGGCTTCCCCATGTTCTCGCCCGACGGGCAGTGGCTGGCCTTCTCCTCCAACCGGGCCACCGCGCCGGGCCAGCACGACACCAATGTCTTCCTCGCCCGCTTCAAGTACGAACCGCCCGCGGGCCCGGCGCAGTCGCCGGCGGACCGGGTGCTCCAGGACGTGGCGTACCTCGCCGACCCCGCGCGCGAGGGCCGCGGCGTCGGCACCGCCGGGCTGGCGACCGCGGGCGGGTACGTCGAGCAACGCTTCCAGGCGCTGGGCCTCAAGCCCGCGGGCGACAAGGGCACGTACCGGCAGGCGTTCAAGGTGACCACCAGGGTGGAGCTGCTGCCGGTGTCGAAGGTCGTGGTGGGCGGCACGACCGTGCAGGCCAGTGGCGCGTTCACCGCGCTGGGCTTTTCCGGCCAGGGCAAGGTGAAGGCGCCGATGAAGCTGGTGGGCTACGGGCTGGTCGCGCCCGACCTCCAGGCGGACGACTACAAGGGCGTGGATGTGAAGGGGAAGATCGCGGTCATGCGCCGGTTCGTGCCCGACCGGCCGGAGCTCTCCTCTCCGGAGGCGCAGCGCAAGTACGGCGACCTCCGCCAGAAGGTCTGGCTGGCGCGCGAGCGCGGGGCGAAGGCCGTGGTGGTGGTGGACTGGCCGGTCCCGCCGTCGCCGAAGCCGGAGGGGTGGCAGCCGCCCTCCGAGGCGACCTTCCCGGCGCTCCGGCCGCAGGGCTTCGGAGACGCGGGATTGCCGGTGGTGATGGTGAAGCGGTCCGCGCTGGAGCCGGTCATGGCGCAGCTGGAGGCGGGGAAGGCGGTGAACGGCGAGGTGCACGTGGCCCTGCGCTTCGAGCAGCAGGAGGCGTTCAACGTGGTGGGGCGGCTGGAGGCCAGGGGGGAGAAGGCGGACGGGCGCGCGCTGGTGATCGGCGCGCACTACGACCACCTGGGGATGGGCGGGCCCAATTCGCTGGCGCCGGATCGCACCGAGCCGCACCTGGGCGCGGACGACAACGCGTCCGGGACGGCGGCGATGCTGGAGGCGGTCAAGCGCCTGGCCGAGGCCCCGGAGCGGCTCTCGCGGGACGTGGTGGCGGTGGCGTTCTCCGGGGAAGAGGAGGGCGTGCTGGGGTCGACGCACTACACGCGCGCGCTCGGGGACCAGGGGATGAAGGGCGTGGTGGCGATGCTGAACTTCGACATGGTCGGGCGCCTGCGGTCGAATCGGGTGAGCGTGCTGGGCAGCGACTCCGCGGCCGAGTGGGGCGCGCTGGTCGACGCGGCGTGCGTCGAGGCCCAGATGGAGTGCACGAAGGGCGGAGACGGGTACGGCCCCAGCGACCAGACGCCGTTCTACGCGGCCGGCGTGCCGGTGCTGCACTTCTTCACCGGCGCGCACACCGACTACCACAAGCCCTCGGACTCGGCGGACAAGGTCAATGCCACCGGCATCGCGCAGATCGCCAGGGTCGCCGTCTCGGTAGCGCGGGCGCTGGGGCCCCAGGCGAAGCTCACCTATCGCCAGGTGCCGGCGCCCACGCCGATGGGCGACATGCGCTCCTTCAACGCGTCGCTGGGCACCATCCCGGACTACGCCGGGCCCCAGGGCGGGCAGAAGGGCGTGCTGCTGGCGGGCGTGCGCCCCGGCGGCGGCGCGGACCAGGCGGGGATGAAGCGGGGTGACATCCTCGTCCAGCTCGGCACGCACCAGATCGGTGGGGTGGAAGATCTCATGTACGCGCTGAATGCGTCCAAGCCGGGTGAGACGGTGACCGCCACGGTGATGCGGGACGGCAAGGAGGTCCGTCTCAGCACCACGTTCCAGGAGTCGAAGCGCCCCCGCTAGAAGAGCGGCCGCGGCTCGATGCACCTGAGATCTCAAGTAGGCTCCTGGACTCCCGCTCTCCAGGAGGTCCGAATGTTCTGGAATCGTTCTGGGGTGTGCGCGCCCGCGCTCTGCGTCGTGTTGTGCGGGTGCAACCTGGTGGTGCAGACCATCTCCGAGTACGGCGGCGAACCGATCCCGGGCGTGCAGCTCCAGGTCGATGACCAACCGTGGGTGGTGACGAACGCCGAGGGGCGGGCGTCGTTCACGCCGCCGGGGGGACGCTACACGCTCCGGGTGCTCCAGCCGACGGACGCGACCAGCGCGAGCGGGCGGCGCTACGTGACGTGGGACCTGCTCGAGATCGACGGTCCGCCCGGTAATCCGGTGGTGCTCCAGGTGGAGGGGACGTTCGTTCCACACCGGCAGGTGAGCCTGTCCGGGACCGCCGGCGCCGTGACGGATGGCGAGATCATCCTCTGGCTCGAAGGCGGCGGCGTGGTGTCCGGGGGGACGGCCACCACGCTCGTGGACGGGACGTACGAGATGGAGGCCGTCCAGTGGGAGGGCGGCGATGGACGAAAGGCCACCCTCCACGCGCTCCAGCGCAACGGGGCCGCCTTCCCGGCCACGCACTACCTCGCCTACGGGTCCGCGCCGGTGACCCTCCGCGATCTCGCGGGCACCGGGGGGCGCATCGAGGGCGTCGACATGCTGCTCCGCCCCATCGAGGAGGCGGCGGTGCACGGGGAGCTCGCGGTCCCGCCGGCGCTCGCCGGCCAAGCGTACGCGAGCCTGTCGGTCAAGCTCGCCGAGGGCTGGACCGTGGTGGGCTTGGGCCCGGTGGCGGGTTCGTTCGACGTCTCGGTGCCGCAGATCCCCGGCGCGGGGGGTACGTCCATGAGCGCCTGGGCCGTGGGGTCGGCCCAGCTGGACAGCGAATACGGCGGCCAGCTGCGCAGCGTCAGCCCCGGAGCGAGCGTGGCGTTCGACCTCCCGGCGCCGGTCGAGCTGCTCGAGCCGGCCGACGGCACGGCGATCGGCGCGGACACGGTGTTCCGCTGGAGCCCGCATCCGTCCAGGGGGGCGTACGACCTCCACGTCCAGTGCCACTGGACCCAGAACGGCGAGGAGCACGACGTGAACTACCGCGAGCTGGAGACGGAGCTCACAGAACGCTCCCTCCCGGTATTCCCGGGTGTCGAGATCCCTTCAGGGACGAGTTGCACCTGGGACGTAGCCTGGCGAGAGGTGGGCACCGGGTCCTTCTCGGTCGCCGTCCTGGATCGACAGAGCCGCAGCTCCGTGAGCCGCGTGCGGACCGCGACCTTCCGTTGAGGCTCAGAAGCCTCTGAAGAACTGCGAGACCTGGTAGGTGGCTCGCAGCACGGGCCGTCAGGCACCCGCCCCGAAGGTTCCCTTCCGCACCCCGAGCAAACCGGGCCCACCCCGCCACCATAACCCCCGGTCAGCGCTGGGGCCTGGGAGCGTGCGGAGAGGTGGTGTGATGTGCGCCGGGTCGTCTGGATTATGCTGCGAGTGTTGTTTCCCCAGCCGTAGCGCCCGCTCTCTCATGCCTGAACGCAACGCCTCCGGCGTTCGATACCTGCTCACGGTCGTAGCCGTGGCTGCGTTCTATTTCGGCTCGGCCAGGCTCGGCCTGTCGCTCGTCTTCACCATCAAGCAGGTGACGGCGGTGTGGCCTCCGACCGGCATCGCGTTCGCCGCGCTGCTGCTGTTCGGGTATCGCATCTGGCCGGGCATCCTCCTGGGTGCCCTCGCCGCCAACTCCGTCCAGGGCGTGTCGCTCTGGGCGGCCGGCATCGCCGTCGGCAACACGCTGGGGCCGCTGGCCGGGGTCTTCGTGCTCCGCCTGCTCAAGTTCGACAACGCCTTCGCGCGGCTGCGCGACGTGTTCGGGCTGGTGCCGGGCGCGTCGGTCGCCATGTTCGTGACGGCCACCAACGGCGTGGTGAACCTGGGGCTGGGCGGAGTCATCCCGTGGTCGGCCTTCATCCCCGCCTGGTGGCTGTGGTGGATCGGCGACGTGATGGGCGTGCTGATCATCACTCCGCTGCTGCTGACCTGGGCCGCGGACCGGCGCCTGCGCCGGGGGGGCTGGCGAGGCGTTGAGGGGGCGGTGCTGCTGGTCGCGCTCGTCGTCGCCAGCCGCCTCATCTTCTTGGGACCGGCGCGACAGATCCAGTACGCCGTGTTCCCGTTCATCATCTGGGCCGCCCTGCGCTTCGGGATGCGCGCGGTCGCCACCGCGGTGGTCATCGTTTCGGGCTTCGCGGTCTGGGGGACCATCCACGGCGACGGCCCGTTCGCCACGGGCACGCCCGACGAACGGCTCTACCTCATGGAGATCTTCATGGCCGTGGGGGCCATCACCGCGCTGGCGATGGGCGCGGTGACGGCGGAGCGCGGCCGCGCCGTGGATGCCCTCCACCGGGCGCACGAGGACCTGGAAGGGCGCGTCCGGGAGCGCACGGCGGAGCTGGCGCAGGCCAACGCGGAGCTGGCGCAGCGGAACGAGGAGACCGAAGCGTTCGTCTACATCGTCTCCCACGACATCCGGGCTCCCCTGGTCAACCTGCAGGGTTTCGCCAAGGAGTTGGGGATGAGCTGCCGCGATCTCACGGAGAAGCTCCGCGGCGCGCCGTTGCCGCCGGAGCTGGAGAAGCAGGTCGCGGCGATCATCCAGGAGGACATGGGCGGGGCCCTCCGCTACGTCAGCGCGGGCGCGAGCAAGCTCGAACGGCTCATCGACGCGCTCCTCCGCCTCTCGCGCAGCGGGCGCGAGCAGTACCGGCTGGAGGAGGTGGACGTCAACGGGCTGGTCGAGGCCACGGTGAACACCCTGCGGAAGTCCATCGACTCCAGCGGCGCGCGGGTGTCCGTCTCCGGGACGCTGCCGAAGGCGCTCGGCGACCCCACGGCGATCGAGCAGGTCTTCTCCAACCTGATCACCAACGCCATCCACTACCTGAAGCCGGGGCGGCCCGGGGTCATCGAGGTCGGGGGCGAGGCCGGAGGCCCGATGTCGGCGTACTGGGTCCGCGACAATGGGGTCGGGATCGCCCAAGCCGCCCGGCCCCGCTTGTTCCAGGTCTTCCAGCGCTTCAACCCGGAGATGGCGCCCGGAGAGGGCATGGGCCTGGCGATCGTCAAGCGGGTCGTCGAGCGCCACCACGGCCAGATCCGGGCCGAGAGCGAGGAAGGCGCCGGCACCACGTTCCACTTCAGCTTGCCGGCCCCAGGAGGAGCG
>DATBSS010000537.1:0-33693 GCA_036559665.1 Myxococcaceae bacterium | reverse complement strand
GGCCAGCACTGGACGTCGGCGGACGAGAAGCTGGTGGCCCCGGTCTGGCTGGGCGACGAGGAGCGGGGGGCGCTGATTTCCCCAATGTATCGGGGAGCTTCCGACGGCATCGAGGACTACATCTACGCGCCGCCGGACGGCGACTGCGAGAACGCCCGCGGGGTGTTCCGCATCGACTGGGACAGCCGGAAGAACACCGTCCACTACGCGCTCAAGTACAAGAAGATCCCCCCGCACCCGTCCGTTCACCGCACGGAGGGGGTTGACTTCTTCTTCGACCCGGCCCACCTCGCGCCCAAGGACTTCGACAACGGCGGATATCGCTTCTGGACCATCCTCTCCGCCCAGACCCTGCTGAACGACTTCTATTACGACCCCGCCACCGGGAACTTCATCGGCAGCCAGTACGACTTCCCCTCCGGGCCGCCCGCGGGCGCGATCACGGTCCCGATCCCCGTCTTCGCCCTGCTCACCAACAAGCTGATGTTCCCCAAGGAGGACGGGTCGCTGTTTCATGAATACACCGTCCCCTACGATCACCCCACGGTGGAGGACGGCCCCTGGTCGTTCGGGATCGCCACGTACATCCCGCTCAACCTCTGCGAGGGCAACCCGGTGCAACCCACCCTGGGCCAGCTCCGGCCCTGGGCGGGGCCCTGGCTCACCACGGCCCAGCTCACCATGTCCTGGAAGGAGATCCTCAAGCGCGGCCCGGTGTTCGACACCACCGTCGACGAGAACCAGCCGTTCCCGGAGACCTTCGGCTACGAGCCGTACATCTACAGCGCGATCGCGTTCATCGGGAACCAGCCCGCGTTCCAGGGCGGCGTCCCCAACGGATGGCGAAACCACCTGGCGTCGGTGATCCTGCAGGTGGCGCCGTCGATCCGGCCGCTGGAAGGCGGCAACGGGCCGGGGTGCCAGCCGTTCCTGCTCGATCCGCACATCCACGGCCCCAACCTCTGCGCCCCCTGAAAGGAGGACGATCCATGAAAACGTTCCGACCCATCGCCGTTGGCCTGTCCGTCCTCGCCTTCACCGCGATCAGCGTCAGCGAGGCGCAGTCGCTGCGCGACACGTACAACGAGTCCATCCGATACACCGGCGACATCGACTTCCCCCAGCGCATCGGCGCGCGGGGCGACGTGGACCGCGGGCGGCGCGCGTTCGGCTTCGCCGACGACGGCGTCACCCAGGACCCCACCGAGGCGCTGTTCAGCGGCGACTCGCTGATCGCCGGACACGTCGAGTCCAACGGGCGCACCTGCGCCACCTGCCACCGAGGCGAGGCAGGGCTGTTCCTGGGCCTGCCGCCCCTGCCGCTGCACTCCACCATCCCGTTCACCGACGTGCTCTTCACCGGGCTGCGCGCGGACGTGGGCGACGACCCGGACGGTCTCCCCAACTTCGACAACCTGGGGCTCTTGCTGCACCGGCCCACCCGCCTGGACCCGCTGTTCTCGCCCAGCGATCCGCGGCGGCAGGTGTTCTTCTGGCGGAGCACGAACCGCCTGATCAACACCGTGTTCGGGTTCGGCTTCCTCCACGACGGCCGGATGCGACAACTGGTGGAAACCACCCGCGGGGCGGTGTTCACGCACACCCAGGACTTCGACCTGCGCTTCGACGACATCACCAACGCGCCGATGGAGGACAAGAACCGGCGGCTCCTGGACATCTCCGCGTTCATGGAGGACACCATCGACCCGCCGGAGCTGAAGGCGCTGCTGGACCCCAACGACCCAGACTACCACCGCCTGTCCAGCGACCCGTTCGCCACGGTGCCCATCTCCACCCACGAGCAGCGCGACGGCTCCAGGGTGTTCAAGAAGTTCTGCATGGATTGTCACAACATGCCGAACGTGTTCCTGAATCGCGACCACGTGAACAACCCGCCGGAGGCTACCCCCCCGCCGTACGGCCACACCTTCGACATCGGCGTGTCGCAGCGGAACTTCCACAACCTGGAGTTCCGCCGCTTCGACGTGCCGACCGGCACCCGCGTCCCCATCCTCCTCCCCCTGGCGAAGCAGGACGGGTCGACCGTGACGATCACCGTGGTGGACGACATCGGGCTGGCCTCGGCCACCGGGCGCTACGAGGACCTCCACAAGTTCAAGGTCCCCCAGCTCCGCCGGATCTCGCAGTTGGGCCCGTACTTCCACGACAACTCGGCCGCCACGCTGGAGGAGGTCGTCGACTATTTCAACGGCCCACTGTACAATTCCTCCCTAGACGGTCGAGACCACCCCATCCACCTCTCCCCCGGACAGCGCAGCGCGTTGCTCGCTTTCCTGCGAATCCTCTGAATTGAGAAACAGCCCCCCGACCACCGAGACGCTGCTCCAGGTCTGGAAGTCCGTGGCCGGTGCGGGCCCCCACTCTGCCAGCATCGCGGACGCGCTGGCCCGCGGCGCGGCGGCGGTGCTCGGTGACGTGGGGGGCGTCCGGTACCGGATGCCGGACGGCACCTGGCGAGCGGCCATCCACGGCCCGGAGGGCTCGGAGGCCTACCGGGGGGAGGCGCCCGAGGCGCCCGCCGCCGGGGGCGGAGAGGCGGCCTGGCTCCAGCTCGGGCCCAAGCCCGCCGGGGGCCAGGGCCCCTGGGCGGTGGCGCCGCTCCCCCTGGGCGGGGGCGTGGTGGGGGCGCTGGCGGTATCGCGCGCGCAGGGGGCCGCGGCCTTCACTCCGGAGGAGACGGCGGTGCTCCGGCATCTGGCGGAGGCGGCCGCCCCGACGCTCGCGGGGGCGCTGGACCACGGGCGCCTGCTGTCGGAGACGGAGCTGCACAGGCTCCGTGGACCCTGGACGCTGGCCTTCGCGCGCGACGTCCCGTCCATGTTCTTCGTCAAGGACGAGACCGGGACCTACCTGGTCGCCAACGTCGGGATGGCCTCCTTCAGCCAGAGGACTCCTGAGGACATCGTCGGCAAGGTGGACGAACAGCTCTGGCCGCCGGAGCAGGCGGCCTTCTTCCGCGCCATCGACAAGCAGATCTTCGCCACCGGGAAGCCGGTCATCTCGACCGACAAGTTCTTCCTCGGCGGCGAGTGGAAGGTCTTCCTGGCGGTCAAGTTCCCGGTGCGCGACGCGTCGGGGAAGGTGGTGGCGGTCGCCGGGCACGTCACTCCCATTCCGGACGAGAAGACCTCCAGCGAGGCGCTGGCGCGCGGCGAGGAGCAGCTCAACTTCATCACCGACGCGCTGCCGGAGCTGATGGCGTACATCGACGTCGACGAGCGCTTCCGCTTCGTGAACCGGGCCTACGAGCGCTGGTTCGGCCTGGACCGCCACCAGATCGTCAACAAGACGCTGCTGGAGATCTTCGGGGCGGAGACCTACGCCTTGCTGGAGCCGCACCTCAAGGAGGCCTTGAACACCAAGGGCAGCCGCCTCGACCTGCGGCTCGCCGCCGCGGACGGCGTCATCCGCGACGTGCGGATGACCCTGGCCAGCCAGCGCAACTTCGTCCACGAGGTGGTGGGCGTCGTGGTCCTGATCACGGACATGACGGACCAGAAGCTGGCCGAGGAGCGGCTGCGCTTCCTGGGCGACGTGGGCGGGCTCCTGGCCTCGCGCCTGGACGACGAGGCGGAGAGCGGGGCCCCGCTGAAGACCATCGCCGCGCTGTCGGTGCTCAAGCTGGCGGACTGGTGCGTGGTGGAGATGAAGGGCCCGGACGGGAACCTGGCGCAGCTGGCCGCCGCCCACGTGGACCTCGAGAAGACGGTGCTCCTGCGCAACCTGCACGACTGGCTGTCGAAGGAGGACTCCATGCTCCAGCTCCCGGCGGTGCTGGCCGGCGAGCGCGCCAAGCTGTACGGGGAGATCACCGACGAACAGCTCACCGCCGAGATCCACGACCCCGAGCTGCTGATGTGCCTGCGCGAGATCGGCCTGCGGTCGGCCATCGTGGTCCCGGTCACCACCCGTGCGGGGACCATCGGCGTGATCGTCCTGGCGGCCGGGCCCACGCGGCGGCGCTACGACGAGTCGGACCTCACGCAGGCGGTGGAGCTGGCTCGGCGCGCGGCGCTGGCCACCGACAACTCGGAGCTGTTCACCCAGAAGACCCGCGCGGTGGAGCTGCGCGACAACTTCCTCGCCACCGCCAGCCACGAATTGCGCACGCCGCTCACCTCGCTGGGCCTCCACCTGGACGCGCTGATGATGGAGGCCAAGGCCCTCTCCAAGAAGGAGCCGGGCTTCTCGCGCTTCCAGGACAGCCTCAACCGGGCCATGTTCCATTCGGAGCGCCTGGGCGGGCTGATCCGGCAGCTGCTCGACGTCTCCAGGCTACGCGAGGGCAGCCAGCTGGACCTGGCCCGGGAGATGGTGGACCTGGGCAAGCTGGTCAAGGAGGTCACGGAGCGCTTCTCCGAGGAGGCGTCGCGCGCCAGCTGCTCGCTGGAGGCGCTGGTGCCCCAGCAGCCGGTGATCGGCTACTGGGACCCGTTCCGCCTCGACCAGGTGGCCACCAACCTGATCGGCAACGCCATCAAGTACGGCGCCGGCAAGCCGGTGAAGGTGGAGATCTCCTCCGCGGCGGACCGCGCCTTCCTCATCGTGCGCGACCGCGGCATCGGCATCCCGGAAGAGGACCTGGAGCGCATCTTCGGCAAGTTCGAGCGCGCCGTCTCCGACCGGAACTACGGCGGCCTGGGCCTGGGCCTGTGGATCACCCGCCAGGCCCTGGAGGCCATGGGCGGCGCCATCCGCGTGCAGTCCGTCCCGGGCGTGGAGACCACCTTCACCGTCGAGCTGCCGCTGCAGAACCAGCCGCACTGATCGCAGGGCCTGACCAACAGCCCGCGGTCCCCCTGTTGTTTTCTTCCTGCACCCCATTGGCCCCGACGCCCGTCCGGACGCGCGGTTGCGCGCGCCGGCGAGATGGCCCGCCCGTTGCTCTAGCCCTCCGCGCGGTTCGACTTCACGGCCATCACCCCACGGAGAAACAACAATGCTTCGCAAGCTCGCTGTCATCCCCGCCGCCCTCACCTCGCTGGCGCTGGTCGCCTGCGGTCCCCACAAGCCGGTGGACTTCTCCCAGGGCGTCCCCACCAAGCAGCAGGCGACGATCGCGATGCCGGCCTCGTCCTCCAGCGGCCTGCGCGCGCCGGGGTCCCCGGAGCTTCCCGCGGCCGAGCAGCTCCAGGCGCTGGGCGTGGCGATGAACCAGGCCACCCAGGGCGAGACCGCGGGCCTCTACCAGATCACCGTGGGCGCCACCTACCTGGTGAACGGCGCCACCCAGTGGCTCCTCCTCGCGCTCGCCTCCGGCGTCGCCCACAAACCGTCGTCGGTGACCGGCGACACCGCGGTCTACGGCCCCTACACGCCCTACCTCTCGGCCATCACCTGGCGGCTGACGGTGACCCGGACCGGGTTCAACACCTTCACGTACATCCTGGACGGCCAGGACAAGACCAAGCCGGCCAGTGACTGGGTGACCGTGATCTCCGGCTCGCACGCGGTGACCGTGGATGCGAACGACAACGCCATCAAGGGCTTCGGCGAGGGCGTGTTCCTGATCGAGTGGGACAAGGCGAAGACCCTGCCCGGCCGCAGCCAGGACACCGGCACCTGCGAGGTGCACTACGGCAAGGTGGACCCGAAGTCCGACGCGTTCATCGACGTGTCCTTCAACAACGTGGGCGGCGGCGCGAACGCCCAGCCCTTCAACGCCGAGTACCGCTTCACCCTGGACAATGAGCAGGCCGGCACCTTCCAGTTCGCGCTGGACCTGAACCTCAACATCTTCGACCCGGCCCGGGCGGCGGCGGAGCGGCTGAGCATCGAGAGCCGCTGGATGTCCACCGGCGCCGGCCGCGGCGACGTGACGGCCCACGGCGGCGACCTGGTGTCCCCCATCACCGTGAACGAGTGCTGGGACGCGGCCTTCCTCTCCCAGTACTACACCAAGTCGGACGAGCCGTTCATCGGCTACGGCCACGAGACGAACAACTGCTCCTTCACCACCGCCGAGTACTCCGCGCTCTAGTCAGGGGCCCCCCAGCCTCCCGCGGGTGAGCAGGACCCGCTGAACGGCGAGCTCGTACAGGGCCAGCAATGGCGCCTGGACGGGCTCGCCTTCGCATTTTCCCAGGGCCAGCGCGATGGCCTCCAGGGTGGACAGCCCCTCCGGCGAGGGCGGCCGCCGCATCCGGACCCGGTCCGGCCAGCGCGGCGGGAGCGAGAGCCGGGGCAGCGCGCGCAGGGCGGAGATCCGGTGCAGCATCCGCCGCGCCTGGCTCCACGACCCGTCCAGCACCACCAGCAGGGACGGCGAACCCTCCGGAGGCGGCGCGTCCCCGGGGCCCGGGAAGAGGAGCCAGGTGCCGTCGCCCTGCACCAGCGCCTCGTCGAACGGCTGGCCGGGCGCGCCGTAGGGGTGGACCTTCGCCCCCTCCAGCGCCAGCGCCGCCAGCCTCGCGGTGTTGGTGCTGCGGAAGGCCTCCTTGTGGTGGCGGAGGATGAGCACCCGGGTCCGGGCGCGCACCTTCGGGATGCGGTCGCAGAGGCAGACCTCGAGGCGGAAGAAGCACGTGCGGCAGCGGCCCGCGAAGTCCTCCGGTGTGCTGGACCGGCTCACGTCACTTCTCTTCCGGCCGCTCCTGGATCCACTTCACCACCTCGGCCAGGTGCTCCTTGTCGCCGGAGGTGTCGTAGCCGTCGCGCGCCTGCCGGGCCAGGGTACGGGCCCGGCGCTTGTCCCGCCCGCCCAGCCAGAGCGACTGCGCCAGGGCGAACCGGGCCTCGGCCAGCTCGGTGGCGGCCACGCCGAAGGGCTCGCGCACGGAGAGGGACCGCTCCAGCGCGTCGATGGCGCGGTCGTACTGCTTGAGCCCCAGGTACGCCTCGCCGATGTTCTCGTACGAGTAGCCCAGCGAGGGGTGGTCCTCCCCCAGCGTCTTCCTCCGGATCTCCAGCGATCGCTGGGCGACGTCCAGCGCCTCCTGGTAGTACCCCTCCGACTGGAGAACGATCACCACGTTGTCCATGGCGTCCGCTACCTTGGGGTGCTTGGGGCCGTTGGCCTGCTCGAAGATGTGCACTGCGGCCTTGGCGTGGGCGAGCGCGCCGTCGTAGTCCTTCTTCACGGTCAGGAGCTTCGCCAGGTTCTGGTGCATGGGCGCGGCGGTGGGGTGGTCCCGCCCGAGCGACGCTTCCACCATGGCCAGGGACTGCTGACTGAGCTTGAGCGCCTCGTCCTTGTTCCCCAGATGCATCTGGGCGGCGCCCAGGTTGCCCAGGTAGCGCGCGCGCGCCGGGTCGTCCGCGCCCAGCACCCGCTCCGACAACTGCACCGCCAGCTGGTACTGCGCCAGGGCCTCGGCGTACTTGCCCTGGGCCATGTGGATGGCGGCGGCCATGTTGTGGAGGTCCATCTCCAGCTCTTCGTTGCCGCCGATGCGCTTGAGCAGCGCCTCGCCGGCGCGCACCCACTGCAGGCCCTCCTCGAACCGTCCCTGGCTGTACCCCACCGCCCAGATCAGCCGGAAGATGTCGCGCAGGCGCTCCTCGTCCGCGCGGCCGGAGTCGGCGGCGTTGACGGCGTCGCGCAGGGACTGCTCGCCTTCCTTGTACTTGCCGTCCCGGTCCAGCAGCCAGCCGCGCCAGCGCAGCGCCTCGGCGATGAGCGGCGCGTAGCCGATGACGCGGGCGTCCGCGGCGGCGCCCTCGGCGATCTCCAGCGCCGGCTTGAACTTGCCCGCGTCGTGGAGCGCCTTGGCCTCCGCGATGTGGGTACCCACCACCTCGATGCGCTCGCGGACCTGCTTGTCCTCGGGGAGGCTGACCGGCGCGGTGAGCAGGTCGATGTCCGCGCACCCGTTGAGGCTGGAGAGCGCGTGCACCGCGTCCACGGACTTGGCCAGCACCTGGTCATCGCCCTGCTTGAGCAGCCGGGTCAGCGCGCCCATCTCCCTGAGCCGCTTGTCCAGGCAGATCATCCGAAGCGACATCACCGACTCGGACTGCTCGCCGCGGACGCGAGTGGCTTCGCAGGCCTCCTGGAACATCGAGGCCCAGTCCCCGGCGTACTTGCCCAGGCGATGGTCCACCGCGCTGGCGGTCTCCGCGGCCCAGGACTTGTTCAGGGAGCGGATCCGGCCCATCACCTCGACCTTGGTGGGCTCGTCCCAGACGCCCTCCAGCTTGCGGTCCGCGCCGCGGCAGAGCGAGCTCCGCTGGGAGGCGATGGCCAGCGCGGCCGCCGCCACCAGCCCCGCGGCGCCCACGCCGCCGGCCGCGTAGAGGCGGCGCTGCCGCTTGAGCGGCGCGCTCTCCAGCTCCTTGAGCAGCTCCTCCATCGACGAGAAGCGGTCATTGGGGTCCACCGCCAGGCCGTGCATCAGCGCGCTGCGGACCCAGGCGGGGACCTTGGGCTCGCGGGGCGGCTCCTTGATGATCCCGCGGGTGAACATCCCGGTGGAGCGGCGCAGCGTGGCGCGCTCCACCTTGGTGCTCGGGCTGCTCTCGTCCAGGATCCGCCCGGCGTGCGCCGCCATGGCCTGGGGGTCGAAGGGGCGGACGGTGAAGAGGGCGAAGTAGAGCGCGGCGCAGAAGGAGAACTGGTCCGACCGCGCGTCGGGCACCTTCCCCAGGTGCTGCTCCGGCGGCATGTACGCGGGCGTGCCCACCACCGCGCCCACCTGGGTGAGCTGGGTCTCGATCAGCCGGCGCTCGTCGCTGTCCACGCGGCGGGGCGGGATGTAGCTGGGCTCGTCCTCGTCCTCGGTATCCACCAGGCGCGCCAGGCCGAAGTCGGTCACCTGGACGCGCCCGTCCTTGCTGATGAGGACGTTGTCCGGTTTGAAGTCGCGGTGCACCAGGCCGGCGGCGTGCGCGGCGGCCAGCCCCTTCCCCGCCTCCATGAAGGTGCGGAGGATCTCCTTCCAGGTGCGGGGCGTGTTGCGGAACCACCGCCCCAGCGTCCCGTCGTCCACCAGCTCCATGGCCACGAAGACCTGCCGGCCGATGGTCCCCACGTCGTAGACCGTGATGACGTTGGGGTGCTTCACCCGGGCCATGGCCTGGGCCTCGCGGAGGAGGCGGGCCTGGGCCGCCTTGGAGCCCGCGGCGGTGCCGCTGCTGATCCGGGCGGAGAGGATCTTCAGGGCTACCTTCCGGTCCAGCTCCGGGTCGTACGCCCCGTACACCACCCCCATGCCCCCCTCGCCCAGCTTGGACAGGAGCATGTAGCGGCCCAACTTGGCGCCGCGCTCCAGGGACATCACCTCGCCGGTGGTCTGGGACTGGCCGGGCTCGGGGGGCTCCCCGCCGGCCACGCTCGGCTCGCGGGTAGCCGCGGGCGCGGGCGCGTCATCCGGGGGAAGCGTGGGGGCCCCTGACCCCGGGTCCTGCCCATCCGGCGGGGCGGTCAGCTCCTGGTCCACCAGGGGCCTCCAGCCCGTCACCGGCGTTCTACCCGGAGTGGAGGGTGGCTGGGTCCCCTCCCGATCAGGGGGTGGATCCGGCGTCGCGGCGGGCCGATCCGGTCGATCCGGTGCCGATCCCCCTTCCGCGGGGGCCCGTCCAGGTTGGGCGATGGTCGGCAGATCCGACGCCATGAACGCCTACAATCCAGCAGAATCAGGGCAGAAACAAGCACCGAGACCCACCCCGAGGTCGTCCTAACGCCTACCTCTAACTACCCGTGTCAACGAGGTTTTCATCTTCCCCAGAAACTTGGGAAAGTTGTCGCCGACAATGGGAGTGTTCGCGGTACACACACTTCCTCAGAAATCCTCAGGACACCTCCCATGGCCCTCGGAATCCCTTCCTTCAGCAACATCGCCTCCACCATCGGCAACGCGGTTGGCGCGGCGGCTTCCAAGGCGGCTTCGGCGGTGACCCAGCAGGCTCCGGCGGCCCAGGCCCCGGTGGCGCAGCAGAAGCCGCCCTCGCTGGACTCCTTCGAGACCGCGGCTCCTTCCAAGCCGGTCGTTTGCGGCGGCACCAGCAGCTCCGGCGCGCAGTGCCTGCCTGACTGGGGCAAGAACTCCGGCGGCGGCGGCGGCGGCACGGGCATCAACCCCTCCCGCGGCGGCCAGTAAGCCTCACGCGAACGCGAACGCGAAGTACCTTGACCCGCCTGGGCCCTGCCCTGGCGGGTTTCGCGTTTTGCGGGCACCTATTCCCGGCGGCGTGTGGAGAAGTGTTGGGCAAGCTGAAGTCGGGGGGCGCGCGCGTTAGCGTACCGGGCCCATGGCGCCCAGGTCCCAGAACTCCCTCCCCAAGGACGAACCCAACGCGAAGCCGCTGGACGGGGTGGCCATCCAGCGCCTGCTGGCGCTGGCGCGGCCCGAGGCAGGGCGCCTGCTGCTCGGGATGGTGTTCCTCTTCCTGGGCAGCGCGACCACCCTCCTCTACCCGCAGGGCCTGAAGTACATGGTGGACGAGGTGCTGGCCAAGGGCCGCACCGACCTGATGGACCAGGCGGCGCTGGTGCTGCTGGTGGTGTTCGCCCTCCAGAGCGCCGCCGTCGCGCTGCGCTTCTACCTGTTCTCCACCTCCGGCGAGCGGATCGTCACCCGGCTGAGGGATTCGGTGTACCAGAGCCTGGTGCGGCAGGAGGTGGCGTTCTTCGACGCGCG
The DNA here is from genome assembly GCA_036559665.1 of Myxococcaceae bacterium. GTDB lineage: Bacteria > Myxococcota > Myxococcia > Myxococcales > Myxococcaceae > DASRBA01. The sequence goes on along the minus strand of DATBSS010000537.1, from coordinate 23,095 downwards.
GAAGACGGGCGAGCTGACGTCGCGGCTGCAGTCGGACGCCTCGGTGCTGCAGAGCACGGTCTCCGCCAACGTGTCCATGGCGCTGCGCAACGGGGTGCAGGTGCTGGGCGCGCTGGGGATGCTCTTCTACACCTCGCCCCAGCTGACCCTGATGATGCTGGCGGTGGTGCCGCCGGTGGCGCTGGGCGCGGTGGCGTATGGGCGGAGGGTCCGGCGGCTGTCGCGCGACGTGCAGGACGCTCTGGCCCAGGCGAGCGAGGTGGCCGAAGAGTCCCTGGCTGGCATCCGCACCGTCCGTTCCTTCGCCGCGGAGGAGGTGGAGGCGAAGCGGTACCACGACGCGGTGTTCAAGTCGTTCGACCTGGCGCGGACGCGCGCGCGCTTCGCCGCGATGTTCATGTCCGCCGCCTCCTTCGGCGCCTACGGCGCCATTGCCCTGGTCCTCTGGTACGGCGGGCGGATGGTCACCTCCGGCGCGCTCAGCCAGGGGTCGCTGGTCTCCTTCATCCTCTACACCATGACCATGGCGTTCTCCCTGGGCGCGCTCAGCGACCTGTGGGCGGACTTCATGCGCGCCAGCGGCGCCGCGCAGCGGGTGTTCGAGCTGCTGGACCGCAAGCCCTCCATCGAGACCTCCGGCGGCGAGCAACTCCCGGCCGTCTCCGGGGAGGTGGAGTTGCAGGGCGTGAGCTTCAGCTACCCCACCCGGAAGGACGTAGGGGTGCTGGGCGGGGTGGACCTCAAGGTACGGCCGGGCGAGTCGGTGGCCATCGTCGGGCCGTCGGGCGCGGGGAAGTCCACGATCGCGGCGCTGCTGGGGCGGCTGTATGACCCGGACAGCGGGCGGGTGCTGCTGGACGGGCGGGACCTCAAGGTGCTGGACCCGTCCTGGCTGCGGCGGCAGATCGGCGTGGTGGCGCAGGAGCCGCTGCTGTTCTCCACCTCCATCGCGGAGAACATCCGCTACGGCCGGCCCGGCGCCTCGGACGCGGAGGTGGAGCAGGCCGCGCGCGCCGCCAACGCCCACGACTTCATCAGCGCCTTCCCGGAGGGGTACAAGACCGCGGTCGGCGAGCGAGGCGTGCAGTTGTCGGGCGGGCAGAAGCAGCGGGTGGCCATCGCCCGGGCGGTGCTGAAGGACCCGCGGATCCTGGTCCTGGACGAGGCGACCTCGGCCCTGGACGCGGAGAGCGAACACCTGGTCCAGGAGGCGCTGGAGCGGCTGATGCGCGGGCGGACGACGCTGATCATCGCGCACCGGCTGTCGACGGTGATCGGCGCGAACCGGGTGGCGGTGCTGGACCACGGGCACGTGGTGCAGGTGGGCAGCCACAGCGGGCTGATGGCGCAGGAGGGGTTGTACAAGCGGCTGGTGGAGCGCCAGTTCGTGGCCGCGTGACAGCGCGGCCCTCCGTGTAGCATCCCCGGCGCGCGATGACGGACGGATGGCTGGCGATCGCCTGGGCCGGCGTGCTGGTGGCCGGCGTGGCGGCGTGCGTGGGGCTGCGGCGGGCCGGGATGCCCATGACCTACGTGCGGGACGTGCTGCACGTGGGCGCCGGGCTGTGGCCGCTGGGATGGTCGAGCTGGGAGGGGGGCGCGGCGCCCTGCGCGATCGCCGCGTCCGGGGCGCTGGCGCTGGTGGCGGTGCCGGCCGCGGCGAGGTGGTCGAGCGTCGCGCGCGGGGTGCGGGACGCGGTCTCCGGAGGGGACGAGCGGTTCGGAGGCGTGGCGCTCTACGCGGTGTCCGCGGCGATCTTCACGGCGGTTGCGATGAGCTGGAAGGCCGCCGCTCCCGCCGCTGCGGGGGCGCTGCTCGCGCTGGCGCTGGGAGACGGCATCGGCGGCGTGGTGGGGCGGCGGTTCGGGCGCCACCCGCTGCGGGTGCCGTTCGGGAAGCCGAAGAGCTGGGAGGGCGCGGCGGCGGTGACCGCGTTCGCCGCGCTGGGCGCGTGGATCGCCCTCCGCTGGTACGGCGCCGGGCCGGGTCCGCTCGTCATCCTCGGCGCGGGGGTGATCGCCGGGGTCGCGGAGGCGCTCTCGCCACGGGCGACCGACAACCTGGTCGTGCCGGCCGCCGTATTCGGGTGGCTGCAGCTGGTCGCCTCGTGATCGACCCAGGGGCACCCCCTGGCCCGTCACCCATCATGGTGGCGACTGGACAGCCGGCGAAGCCTTCACAGCCCTCGACCTCGAGCGGATTGGCTCCCCGGAGCCAGCAGCACCCGACCGCGGATACGGTCAGGCTCTGGAGTGCCGGTACCAGGGACATGACGCGCGCAAAGGGCAGGCCTCGCAGCGCGGCGCCGAGCGGCGGCAGAGCTCCTGGCCGTGCCGGCGCAGGACGAGGTGCGCCCGGACGAGCCAGCCGGCGTCGTCTGGCAACTCGGGGGCAACGGCCTCCGCGGCGGAACGGTAGCTGCGCGCATAAATTCGGCGAGCGCCTGGCGCCCGTGCAGCTTCTCCAGCCTGGAGATGATTTCGCCAAGTGGGACCGGCATCGATCAGCGGCTGGGCGCGAACGGATTCCGCACCCGTAGGCCCGGGAAACGTGCGAAGTCCCGGTCGGCCGTGAGCAACTCGGTGACGCCGTGCTCCAGCGCGAGGGCGGCGATATGAGCGTCGTGCACGGTCGACCCGACGGCCGCCCCACCGATCACCATGCGGCGGAGATGCTGGCGGTGACCTGGCCCCTGGCCGAGCATCGCGAGCGACGGCGAGTCGAGGAGTGACTCCAGGTCGTCCACCGCGTCCTCCAGCGGAGTCGGGCGGAGGAAGACCCGCGAGTGCGTGACCGTCTTCAGGAATTCGTACACGCACGGCCATGGCAATGCCCATGGGGAGTCGCCTTCGGCGAGCTCCGCGAGGAGGGCTCGAGCCTTCCCGTGGTGAGGCAACTCCGAACGGCGCGCGTAGACCAGGATGTTGGTGTCGAGCGCGATCATTCGATGCCGTCCATCAGATCGCGAAGCCTGGCTCCATGCTCGAAGTCCGCGGAGGACACGCCGGACTGCAGGCCACCGCCTTCGTCGCGCCACTGGAGGCTGTAGGCCTTCGCGCGCTTCGTGCGGCGAGCCAGATGGGCCCTGAGGGCCTGTTCGAAGATCTCCCGCAGAGTCAGCCCCTCGTCCGCTGCCCGGTGCTTGACCTGCCGCATCAGCTCGTCGTTGAGGTCGATGGTCGTTCTCATGCATGAAAGCATACCAAGCAACCCATATTGCTGCCAACCACCAAGCGCTTGCGCGCCACCCCGAAGCCCCTCTTGGCTCATGACCCCTCCCTATTGGCGGACCACTACCCCGCCCGTGCGTTGATGCAGAGTGCGGTGACCTGAAGCTGCCAGCTGCTCCCTCCCGGGTGGAACGCCTGGACCCGGTAGCCGCTGAAGTCGTCGAGCGGCGTCGCCCGCTGGACCGCGACGTCCGCTGACGGCGTGCTCACCCCGGCGATCAGCACCGCGTACCCGCCGCCGATGGCCATCGTCCCCGCCGGGCACCTGGCGACGATCGCCACCGTGTCTGCGGCCGTGGTCGGCGTCGAGTATTGGATCGGCATCGAGTACCCCGAAGGAGGGATGAAACCCATGGGCCCCGCCGGGCCCGGCGAACCGGGGAGCCCAGGCGCTCCCGGCGCGCCGTCCACCCCGGCGATGCCGGGTGGACCCTGGGGCCCCACCACGCCCGCCGGCCCATCCGCGCCGACGATGCCCTCCGCTCCGCGAGCCCCTTGAAGACCCGGCGGCCCCGGAGGGCCGGGCGGCGGTTCGGGGAGACTGCTGCACGCCAGGGCCGAGGCGGCCACCAGCAGACCGACTGCCATCGCTCCGTTCATGTGGACCTCACGCGTTGATGCCGATGCAGATGACCGAGACCGAGAGCCACCACTCCGCCGGCGTGGCGGTGGCAGGCCACGCCGCCGTCACCGTCCAGCCGTTCCCGGCGGGCCTGGAGCTCGTGATCGACGGCTTGGTGCTGCTGGTGACCGTCACCTCGCCGCCCCCTGAGAGCGGGGCCGTCCCGGCGGGACACGGCACCCAGACCGTGCCCGTCCAATCCGGGGCGAAGAAGTGGGACGCGAGCGGCTTGACGATGACCACCCCGGAGATGTTCGGCAGACCCGTGGGGCCCGGGGGCCCAGAAGGTCCCACCGGGCCCTGGGCGCCCGCCTGGCCCACCCTCCCGTCCATCCCGCTGGGCCCGGGCGGACCCCTCGGGCCCATGGGCCCGAGGCGCCCCCAGGGCCCCACCCGGCCTTGCTCCCCCGTCGTACCGGGCGGCCCCACCGGCCCGGGAGGGCCGACGACGTCGAGTACGCAGCTCAGCAGGGCCCCCAGCGCGACCGCCGCCGCCGAGCGCCTCATGAGCCCACCTGCCCGCAGACCACCTGGACCACCATCTCCCAGGGCCCAGCGGAGCCCGGGACGCACTGCCCCTCGGCCTTCCACTGGTTGGGGCTCCCATCGACCGGCCCCGTCCACACCAGGTGGCACTTCGTCCCGCTGGTGTCGCCGTTCTGGCCGTAGACGATGGCGCCTCCGCCCAGCGCCACCCCGCCGTCGCAACCGACGACCTGCGTGCGCGTCGAGCCGCTCCCGAATTGGTCCGTCCATTCCCAGTGCACGCCGGTAATCCCGATCCGGCCGGCATCTCCCGGCGGGCCGGGTGGGCCCAGCGGACCCGTGGCCCCTCGAGGGCCGGGCGCGCCCGCGTCACCTTGCGGCCCCGGCACGCCCGCGTCACCGGGAGGGCCCTGCGGTCCCCGCGGGCCGGGCACCCCCATCGGCCCCTCCAGCCCCGGCGGCCCCCGCGGACCCTCCGGCCCCGGCACGATCGCCGGCGTACATGCCGCGACCGCCGCAACCGCCGCGAACAGCGGCCACGCCGGCGGAATCCTCCATCCCTTGCGCTTGGTCATCTCCCCTCCCCCTTTGTCCCGGCGCCCGCTCTGCATCGGCCTTGCCAACGCGCGTCAGAGCGGACGAGGGCCGGGGACCGTCCGTACGCCGAGATCGGCGTCGCACTCCTGGACGGTGCCGTGGCAGAAACACGCTCATGCCTGGCGAGCTCTCGGGGACGACCGCCACCGTCATCGGCGCGGGTGTGAGCGGGCTGACCTGCGCCCTCCGCCTCGCGGAGGCGGGCGCGCGCGTGCGCGTGCTGGCGGCCGATCCCCCTCCGCGGACGGTCTCCTCGGTCGCCGCCGCCGTCTGGTACCCCTATCGCGCCTACCCGGAGGCGCTCGTCCTGGGCTGGTCCCGCCGCTCGCGCGAGGTCTTCGACGAGCTGGCCTCCGTCCCGGACTCCGGCGTCGCGCGCCGGGAAGGGCTGGAGCTGTTCCGCGCCACCCAGCCGGACCCGTGGTGGAGGTCCGCGGTCCGCTCGTTCCGGCACGCCGCCCCGGACGAGCTCCCCACCGGAGCCGCCGGCGGCTGGGCCTTCGAGGCGCCCGTCATCGACATGGGCCGCTACCTGCCGTTCCTGGTGAGGCGGCTCGCGCGCCACGGCGTCCGCCTGGACCTTGGCGCGCTCCAGGGCCTGGACCCGGCCGGTGACGGCGACCTGGGCGAACTGGTGGTGAACTGCTCCGGCCTGGGCGCGCGCGAGCTGGCGCCGGACCCCTCACTTCGCCCCATCCGCGGCCAGGTCGTCCGGGTCGCCAATCCAGGCCTCAAGCGCTTCCTCATCGACGACCACCATCCAGGTGGGATGGCCTACGTCATCCCCCGGTCGGACGACGTCATCCTGGGCGGCACCGCCGAGGAGGGCGCCACCTCCATGGACCCGGACCCCGCCACCACCGCCGCCATCCTCCAGCGCTGCGCGGACCTGGAGCCGGCGGTCGCGTCTGCCCGCGTCCTGGAGGTGAAGGTAGGGCTCCGGCCCGGCCGCCCGTCCATCCGGCTGGAGGTGGAGCGCCGGGGTCCACGCGCCATCGTCCACAACTACGGGCACGGCGGGGCGGGGGTCACCACCTCATGGGGGTGCGCGGAGGCGGTCGTCGGTCTTTGTACACAGGCCATACAGACGCCCCCTTGAAATCCACCGCTGCCCCCCCGGCGTAGCGTTTCAGGACACGCTCGCCATGGGACACCTGGCGCTCTCTTCAGAGCTCTGGATATGCCTACGAGCCAACACTATGGTGCACGCCAGGTGATGGTTTCCCTCCTTATCATCGCCGCTCTGATAGCCGCGGTCGCCGCCGTGGCTTCCCCCAATCCAGACCTGCAGGATCGCGGGCGCGAGCTGGTGACCAGGGCAGCCCGTGGCGACCGTGCGGCCCTTCGCAGGCTGTACGACCTGTACGCTCCGGCCGCCATGGCCATCGCGCTCCGGATGATGAAGAGCCGGCCGGTGGCTGAGGAGATCGTCCAGGACACCTTCGTGGAGGTCTGGCGACGGTCCCGCGAGTACGACTCCTCCCGCGGCACCGTGTCCGCCTGGGTGGCCACCATCGCCCGCACCCGGGCGCTGGACCGGCTGCGCGCCGAAGGCCGCCTCTCCGCCGCGAAGGAGAAGGCCGCGGCCGAGCCGGAGGCCCCCTCCGTGGCGCCACTGGAGCTGGCCGTGGAACGCCAACAGCGCGAGCGCGTCAACGCCGCCCTCCAGACCCTCCCCGCCGAGCAACGTACCGCCATCGAGATGGCGTATTACGACGGGCTCACCCAGCGCGAGATCGCCGAGAAGCTGGGCCAGCCGCTGGGCACCGTGAAGACGCGGGTCCGGCTGGCGATGGAGAAACTGGCGGTGGTCCTGGTCGGCCCCCAGGGTGACGAGCGCACGGCATGAACTGCGCCGAGTTCAAAGAGAACGTCAGCGCCCTGGCCATGGGGGCGCTCGATCCGGTGGAGGAGGCAGCCTGCTCGGAGCATCTGGAGACCGAGCCCTTCCACCAGGGCTGCCACGAGGCCTACTCGCGGGCGCTGGTGACGGCCGGGAAGCTGGCCACCTCGCTCACCCCGGTGAAGCCGGGCGCGCAGGTGTGGGCCGGCATCGAGGCGGCGCTGGACGCGGAGGCTCGCGCCGCGCGCCCGTCGCGGCGCTGGACCGGGGCGGTGGGCTGGGCGGTGGCGGCGGCCGCCGCGGTGGCGCTCGTCTACATCTGGCTGGACCGGGAGAAGGGGCGGGGTGACCTCACCGTCGCCCAGGGGCAGGTGAAGCAGCAGACCGACCTGGCCAGCACCGCCCAGCAGCAGGCGCGCGCATGCCAGGACGAGGTGACCGCGGTCCGCAAGGAGTTGGAGGACGCCAAGGCGGGCGGCAACCGGCTGGCGGAGGCGGTGGCGCTGGGCGCCAGGCCGGACACGAAGAAGATCGACATGGCCGGCAAGGGCTTCCACGCCACCCTCTTCTTCAACCCGAAGGAAGGCCGCGCCTACGTGGTGTCCAAGGACCTGAACACCGTCGCCACGGCCAACAAGGACTTCCAGCTGTGGGTCATCCGCAAGGGCGCCAGGGGCCCCATCCCGGCGGGCCTGGTGCGGCGGACGCCCGGCCAGGACAGCGCCGGCGAGGTGGACCCCGGCGTGTTGAACGCCGGGCAGGTGGTGGCCATCGCCATGTCGCTGGAGCCCAGGGGCGGCTCCCTCAACGGCAAGCCCACCACCGTGCTGATGGCCGCGCCGGTCGGGTAGTGCTCCAGCAGCGAACGGCCGCGGCAGCGATTGGCTGCTGATCCGCGCGCACGGCGCGGAGCTCTGCTAACACCGCGCCCGCATGAACCTGCTCTCACTCGTCCCCTTCCTCGCGCTGCTGGGCGCGCCCGTCTCGGCGCCCGCCTCCATGACCCTCCCCCAGAGCGGCATCGTCCCCGAGTGGATGAACCGCCAGGCGGACCCCTGCCAGGACTTCTTCGAATACTCCTGCGGAGGCTTCTCGGCCACGCAGGAGATCCCCGCCGACCGGCGCGCCTGGGCGGCGAGCACGGTGGTGCAGCAGCAGGGGGAGCAGTTCCTCCGCGAGACGCTGGAGAAGCTGGCCCAGGATCCGGGCGGCGACCCGGTGAAGAAGAAGCTGGGCGACTACTGGGCGGCGTGCATGGACGAAGCCTCCATCGAGAAGGCCGGCGCCGGCCCGCTCAAGCCGTACCTCGCGGCGATCGACCAGGTGAAGGACGTGAAGAGCGCGTACCGCGCCATCATCTCGCTGCACGCGGACGGGCTGTTCCCGTTCTTCGGCTCCGGCCAACTCCAGGACTTCGCGGACGCGACGCAGGTGATCGCCGGGATGGACCAGGCGGGCCTGGGGCTTCCGGACCGCAAGTACTACCTGGAGGACGCGGGCAACATGAAGGCCGTCCGCCAGAGCTACACCGAGCACGTGGGCCGGATGTTCGCGCTGCTCGGGCGGCCGGAGAAGGACGGCAAGGTGGCGGTGGCGGACGTGCTCCGGATCGAGAACGCGCTGGCGAAGCTCCAGCAGGACGAGGTCTCCCGGCGCGACCCGCACAACGTCTACCACCGGATCGACCGCAAGGGCCTGGAGCAGGCCGCGCCGGACTTCCCCTGGGGCGACTACCTGAAGGCCCTCGGCATCGGGGAAGTGACGGCGATCACCGTCCACGACCCGGCCTACTACCCGGGCGTCACCAGGCTGATCGCCCAGGAGAAACCGGCCGCGCTCCGGAGCTACCTCACCTGGACCCTCCTCCACGAGACCGCGTCGGACCTCTCCAAGGCGTTCGTGGACGAGGACTTCAAGCTCGCCCAGGCGCTCACCGGCATCAAGGCGCTCCCGCCGCGCTGGCGGCGGTGCGTGGACCGGACCGACCACGACCTGGGGCAGCTGTTGGCCCAGCCCTACGTGGCGGCCCGGTTCGCCGGCGACTCCAAGCAGCGGGCCACGGAGCTGACCAAAAGCGTGCTGGCGGCGATGAGCGTGAGCCTGGACACCCTGCCCTGGATGGACGCGCCCACGCGGCAGGCGGCGAAGACCAAGCTGGCGAAGATGGGCTACCTGGTGGGCTACCCGGAGCAGTGGCGCCAGTACGACTTCGAGGTGGGCCGGCAGAGCTACGCCGCCAACGTGCTCGCCGCCGTGCGCTTCGAGCAGCGCCGCCAGTTCGGCAAGATCGGCAAGCCGGTGGACCGCGCCGACTGGCTGATGACGCCGCCCACCGTGAACGCGTACTACGACGCCTCGCTCAACCAGCTCGCGCTGCCGGCCGGCCAGCTCCAGCCGCCGTTCTTCGGCGCCACCTTCCACCCGGCGGTGAACTTCGGCTCCACCGGCGGCGGCACCATCGGCCACGAGATGACGCACGGCTTCGACGACGAGGGCAGCCAGTTCGACGCGGACGGCAACCTCAAGAACTGGTGGAGCGACCAGACCGGCAAGGCGTTCAAGGAGGCCACCGGGTGCGTGGTGGACCAGTATTCGAAGTACGAGGCGGTGCCGGGCGTGCACCTCAACGGCAAGCTCACCGCGGGCGAGAACATCGCCGACATCGGCGGCGTGAAGCTGGGTTACGAGGCGTACAAGGCGTACCGCGCGAAGCAGAAGCCGCCCCCGCCGTCCAAGGTGGATGGCCTGACGGACGACCAGCTCTACTTCATCGCCTACGGGCAGTCGTGGTGCTCCAAGCTCCGGCCCGAGTATCTCGAGATGCTGGCCCACACCAACCCGCACTCGCCGCCCCGGTTCCGGGTGAACGGGGTGATCGTGGACCAGCCCGGGTTCGGGCCCGCCTTCTCGTGCAAGACCGGGACGCCGATGAGCCCGGGCAAGGCGTGCTCGGTCTGGTGAGCGGTCCGGGGACCGGTCAGCAGCGGTAGAGCCGGACGCGGGCCACGCCCAGGCGCAGCATCCCCAGCTCGCGCGCGGCGGCCTCGGAGAGGTCGATCAGCCGGCCGCGCGCGTACGGGCCGCGGTCGTTGACGCGCACCCGCACCGACTGCCCGTTCCCGGCGTTCACCACCACCAGGCAGGTGCCGAAGGGCAGCGAGCGGTGCGCGGCGGTGAGCTCGCCGCGGTCGTAGCGCTCGCCGCTGGCGGTGGGGCGGCCGTGCAGGGCGTTGCTGTAATAAGACGCCTCCCCGGAGGCGATGGACCCGCCCTCCACCACCGGGGCGGGGACGCGGGCGCAGCCGCACAGCGCGAGGAGGCAGAGGACGGATCGGCGCGCGCGCACGCCCGGGAGTCTACGCAGCGCGGCGGCGATCCAATACCGAGCGCAGGTCGGCGAGCGCCGGACCGAGCGTGCGGCGAGCCCGGCCCTCCAACTGGCGGGCGCGCTCGCGGGAGAAGCCGAGGTGTTCGCCCACCTCCACCAGGGTCAGCGGCTCCTCGCGCATCAGGCGCTGCTCCACGATGTACCGCTGCCGCGCGTCCAGGCCCGCCACCGCGTGGCGCACGCGAGAGGCCACCAGTTCCCGTTCCTCCGCGTCGCCCACCGCCGTCTCCGGGTCCAGCGACGCCGACCGGAGCAGGTCCCCCATCGTCCCATCGCTCTCGCCCGCCGGGGCGTCCAGGGACGCGTCCCCCATCAGGCGCTGCTCGATCTCCCGCACGTGCCGGGGCAGCACGTCCAACTTCGCCGCCACCGCCTCGACCTCGTCGTCGTGCTCCATCTCCGGATGCAACTTGGCGATCTCCGCGCGCGCGCGCCCCAGGCCGAAGAAGAGCTTCCGGTACGCCTGGGTGGTCCCCAGCTTCACCAGCGACCAGTTGTCCAGGATGTATCGGTGAAGTGCCGCGCGGATCCACCACGCCGCGTAGGTCACCAGGCGGAGGCCACGCTCCGGCTCGAATTTTTCGATCGAGCGGATCAGGCCGATGTTGCCCTCCTGGATCAGGTCCTCGAGGGGCAGGCCGTAGCGGCGGTAGCCGCAGCAGACCTTCACCACGAAGCGGAGGTTCGCCGCCACCAACTTCTGGACGGCTTCCGCGTCGCCCGTCTTGGCACGCCGCGCGTACACCTGCTCCTCGGCGCGGTTGAGCACGCGGTGCTGGCGGATGTCCTCCAGGTAGCTGGAGATATCCGCCATGAAGGCGTTGGACGTCGATTGTGAGCGAGGAATGACAGGGATGGGACGCATCGAGGGCCTCTCTCTTCGCTACGGGGCGGAGGGAGGCCTGAGCAACGGCAATGCCAGGCCTGTCCCTCTCTAGAGGGTTCGCCGCCAGTCCGGGTCTTGCGTGACCAAGCGGGTGCTGGACGACCCCTCAGCGCTGCACTGGGGCGGCGGAACCACCCACGCCGCGCTGCACCACGATCTCCACGCGGCGGTTGGTGGCGCGCCCTTCCGCGGACTGGTTGGAGGCCACGGGGCGGGTCTCCCCGAATCCGACCGCCTCGACGCGGCTGCGATCCACGCCTCGGGAGGCCAGGAAGTCCTTCACCGCGTTGGCGCGAAAGACGGACAGTTCATAATTGAAATCCTCGTCACCCTTGGTGTCGGTGTGACCTTCAACCACCACGTGCTGCTCCGGGACCGTCTCCAGCGCCCGCGCCACCTGGTCCAGCGCGCGCTGGGCGTCCGGCGAGAGGTCGGACCGGCCCGGCGCGAAGAGGAGGCCGCTGGAGAGGGTGATGACCGTGCCGCGCTGCTCCTCCCTCACCTTGGCGAACTGCTGGAGCTGCTGGAGGGCGTCTCGGCGTTCGGCCTCCGCCTGGGCCTGTTGCTTGCGCGCCTCCTCCAGCTCCTGTTGGCGCGCCTGGAGCTGCCGGCGCTGATCGTCGAGCTGCTGCTGGGCGCGGGTGAGCTGGTCGCGCTGGTCCTGGTGGGCGAGCTCCTCCTGGCGGCGGGCCAGCTCCGCCTGCTCCGCCGCCTGGCGCCGCCGCTCCTCCTCCTGCGCCTGGAGCTTCGCGCGCGCCTCGGAGAGCTCGGAGGCGGTCCGGGACTGGCTGGCGGCGAGTTGCTGCTCGGCGCTGGCCCGGTCGCGCAGGGCCAGCGTCATCCGGGCGCGGCTCTCGGCGATCTGGACGCGGCGCTGCGCGACGTACGCCAGGTCGCGCGCGGACTGGGACGTCGGCGCCCGCTCGTACTGGGACTCCGCGCGGTTCAGCGCGCGCCTCGCGGCGGCCAGCTCGTCCGGAGCCAGCATGCGGGTCTGGCTGTTGGCGGCGCGGTCGTAGGCCAGCCGCGCGTCCATCAGCTCGCGAGGAGCCGGGTACAGGCAGGCCAGGAGCAACCCCATGGCCGCGACCAGCGGCAGCGCGGCGCGTTTCATGGCTTCACCTCCGGGGGCGGGGCCTGCGTGGCGGGCATCTGCGACTGGAGCTGCTTCACCTGGTCCATCGCGCGCTGGGCCTCCTCGCGCACGGGGGCCTCGGTGGCGAGCGCGAGGGCCAGCTCGGCGTCCGCCTTGGCGCGCGCCAGCACGTAGCTGGCCCGGGTCTCCTGGCCGGCGTTGAGGAGCCGGCGTCCCTGGTCCTCCTCTTGTCGGGCGAGGGCGAGGTAGTTGCTCGCGGTGGGGATGTGGTCGGCATTCAGTTGCTCGGCCGCGCGGATCTCCCCGCGGGCGTCGGCCATCTGCATCAGCGGTGCTCGCGACGTCGCGCAGCCGGCGAGGCCGGCCGCGGTGGCGGCAGTCAACAGCAAGGCACGCATGTGAGCCCTCCCTGCTGACGCAGGTGCGCACGCTGCCTGCGCGCAGCAGCGACCGCTCGCTACCGCTGCCCGGCGAGCAGGTTGCCGGACTCGTACCGTCGCAGGCCAATCCGCGTACAATCCCCCGCGATGACTGGACGGCAACGGCTGCTGCTGGTGGCGGTGCTGCTCACGACGACCATCGGCTGCGATCAGGCGACCAAGCACATCGCCAAGAACAATCTCCGCACCACCCCGACCCAGTCCTTCCTGGGCGACACCTTCCGGCTGACCTACGCGGAGAACCCGGGCGCGTTCCTCTCCCTGGGCGCGGCGCTCCCGGACGCGGCCCGCTTCTGGGTGCTCAACGTGGGCGTGGCGGTGGTGCTGGTGGCGCTCCTCTTCCACGCCCTCCTCGGGCAGAAGGTGGACCGCTCCCAGACTGCCGCCTACGCGCTGGTGGTGGGCGGCGGGCTGGGGAACTGGATCGACCGGGTGATGCGAGGGGGAACGGTCGTCGACTTCATGAACCTGGGTGTAGGCCCCATCCGCACCGGGGTCTTCAACGTCGCGGACGTGGCCATCATGGCCGGCGCCGCCGTCCTCCTCCTGGGCGGCACCCTCCGCAAGAAGCCCGCCGCCGAAGCCGCAGGTCCTCCCGGCAACACCGCGCAATAGCCCCTGTCTTGTGGCGTATGGACCGGGCCGCCATCCGTCTGGGCCGGATTGCTAAGCCTCTAGCAGACTGCTATAAAGATAGCATGGCCGACGAGACACCGACGAACCTGAGCCGCCGCGAGCGGCAGATCATGGACGCCATCTACCGGCTGGGGCGCGCGAGCGTCACGGACGTGATGGAGAACATCCCGGACCCACCCAGCTACTCGGCGGTGCGGGCCATGCTGGGCATCCTGGAGACGAAGGGGCACCTGACCCACCAGCAGGAGGGCGCCAAGTACGTCTACCTGCCGACGGTGGCCCGCGAGCGCGCGCGCAAGACGGCGCTCAAGTCGCTGGTGCAGACGTTCTTCGACGGCAACTCGCGCGAGGCGATCGCCGCGCTGCTGGAGATGCCGGACGGAAAGTTGTCCAAGGGCGAACTGGATGCCCTGGGCGACCTGATCGACAAGGCGAAGAAAGAGGGACGCTAAGGCCATGACCTGGACGCTCGAGCTCCTCCGGGCCGCGCTACACGGCGGCCCACCGCTCCTCTCCGGCCTGGCGGACGCCACGGTGAAGGCGACCGCGCTGCTGCTGGCCGCGGCGCTGGCGACGTTGCTGGTCCGCCGCGCGTCGGCGGCCTCGAGGCACTTCGTGTGGAGCCTCGCCGCCGCGGGGGCGCTGGCGTTGCCCCTGCTGGTGGCATTCCTGCCGTCGTGGCGGGTGGCGGTGCTGCCGCCGGAGGCGTCCAGTCCTTCCAAGCTCGAGCCCGAGTCCGAGGGCGTCATCGTCCAGGCGGCCCTCGCCTTCCCCCGTGCGGGGACGGCGGAGCCGGAGGCGTTGTTCCAGGCCCCGCTGCTGCCGGCGCTCGCGCACAAGACTCATCGGCCGTTGCCGGCCCGCTACCAGGCGGCCTCGCCGCGGGTGGTGCAGGCGCCGCTGGTGCTGGTGGGAGACGGCGCGGCCCTCCCCCTGGTCGAAGGGCCTTTCCCCGCGCTCCGCGCTCGCCACGCCCAGCCCCCGCCAGCGCCATCGCTGCGGCCTGGCCAGTGGATCGCCCTGCTCTGGGCGGCGGGCTGCGCGCTGTTCCTCCTCAAGATCCTCGCCGGCCGGATCGGCGTGCGGCTGTTGTCCCGGCGCGCCTTGCCGGTGACCCACCCGGACGCGCTGGCGGTGCTGGACCGGCTGCGCCGGCGGATGGGCATCCGGCGTTCGGTGACCATGCTCCAGGCGGACCGCGCCACGCTGCCGATGACGTGGGGCACCCTACATCCGGTGGTGCTGCTCCCGGCGGACGCGCACACCTGGACGGCGGACCGGCTAGAGCTGGTGCTGCTCCACGAGTTGGCCCACGTGCGCCGCTTCGACGCGCTGACCCAGCTCGTCGCCCAGCTCGCCTGCGCGGTGTACTGGTTCCACCCGTTGGTGTGGCTGGCGGCGCGGAAGATGCGCGCGCTCCGCGAGTACGCCTGCGACGACCACGTGCTCGCCGCCGGCACCCGCGCCTCCGCGTACGCGGGGGAGATGCTGGAGATGGTGCGCTCGCTCCGGAGCGATCCGCTCGCCCCCGCCTCCGCCACCCTGGCCATGGCGCGGCGCTCGCACTTCGAGGGACGGCTGATGGCGATCCTGGACCCGAACCTCCGCCGGAGCGCCTTCGGCTCGCGGGCCGCCGGCGCCATCGGCGCGCTCGGGTTGATGGTGCTGATGCCGCTGGCCGCGCTCCAGCCCACCGCCGCCGCCCAGCAGGGCGGACCGCTGCCGCGGCTCACCCCCAAGGAGTCCGAGCGCCGCAAGTCCGCCCCTGCCCCTGCCCCGGTCGTCGCGCCGGTCCCGGTGCCCGCGGCCCCGGCCGCCCCCGCGGAGCCGCCCGGCATGCCCGTGCCGGCCGCGCCGCCCGCGCCTTCCGTCTTCGCCGCCCCCGCGGCTCCCCCTGCTCCTCCCGCTCCGCCGGCCGCTCCCGGCACGCCGGTCCCCGCCGTACCTGCCGTCCCCGCCCTGCCCGCCGCACCCGCAGACGACCCCTACCGCCTCGGGTGCCTCTCCCGGGCGGGGGAGCGGGAATCGTGGAAGATCGTGAGCCGGGACGATCACTTCCGCTGCAAGGCGATCATCGACGGCGGCCGGTGCAAGGTCTCCGTGGAAGCCACCGGGAAGCTGTTCTTCACGCCCAACCTCTCCGGCCTGGCGGGCCTGTCGCCGGGCGCCGCGTTCCACGCCGAGGAGATCAACGGCGGCCTCACCCGCTCCTACGACATGCGCGCGGACGCCGCCGGCAAGGTGACGCGCGAGTGGAAGCTGAACGGCCAGCCGCACGCGGTGGACGCCGAGGCGAAGATGTTCCTGGCCGCGCTGCTGGCGCAGGTCGACCGGGCCAGCGGCTACCCCTCCGCCCATCGCGCCGGCGAGGACGGGGACGTGGACGCGGCCCAGGCCGCCGCGGCGGCGGTCGCGGACGCGCGCGCGGACCAGGGCTCGCGCGAGGCGATCGACCGCGCCGTCGCCGGCGCCCGCGGTGACGACGAGCTGCTGCGCGTGCTGGTCCGCGCCGCGCGCGACGAGCAGCTCGAGGATGCCGCCGCGCGGAAGGCGTACCTGCGCGCGTGCGACCAGCTCCGCTCGGGCGAGGCCCGCGCGCGCGCCCTCAAGGCGTTCCTGATGGCGGCGCCCATCGACCCCGACACCGGGCGCGCCGTGCTGGCCAGCGCCCTCGCCATCCGGGGCGACGACGAGCTGCTCTCGGTCCTGAAGACGATGAACGCGATCAACGAGTCGGAGCTGGTCCACGGGCCGCTGGTGGGGAGCTACCTGGACGCGGTGGAGCGCCTCCGCTCGGACGAGGCGGTGGCGTACGCGCTGGTGGCGCTCCTCCACCCGGAGCCGGTGGCGCGCGAGGGCGTGATGCGCGCGCTGGACCTGACCTCGTCCCGGGTGCGGTCGGACGAGGCCAGGCACCGGGTGCTGGTGGAGGTGACCGACCACCAGGAGCTGGACCCGCAGGTCAAGGCCCGCCTCAAGCAACTGGTGGCCTCCATCAAGGACTCCGAGCTGCAGGCGGACGCCCGCAAGCGGATGGAGCACTCCCGCGGCTGCGACGACGAGGACGGCCGGAAGATCGTGTCGATCAACGGCCAGCTCAACGGCGCCCCCATCCACGTGCAGGTGGACACGGAGGCCCTCCGCCGCGAGGCGCAGCGGATGGCGCGCGAGGCGGAGCGCGTGGGTCGCGAGGCGGCGCGGGAGGCCGAACGCATCGCCCAGGAGAGCGCCCGGCACGAACAGATCCGCGACCGCGCCCGCCAGGAGGCCGACGAGGCCCGACGCCAGTGGAGCGCCGAGGGTGAGAAGCTGAGGGTCGAGGCGGAGCGGCTGAAGGCCCAGGCCCGCAAGCTCAGCGAGCAGATGCGCGAGCGCGCGCGCAAGCTGAAGCAGAAGCTCTCGCGCGAGCTGCCTCCCGACGAGCTGGAGGAGCTGAACCTGGACGAGCTGGACGACCTGGACGTCGACTTGTAGCGGCGCGGCCACACCCCCGTTACTGAACGGGGGTTACACCGACGCCCATGTCACGCCTGGAACCCAACACCACTGAATTGCTCCCGTGCCCCACGCCGGTGCCGGGCGGAAAGTCCGCCCTGGCCGTGGAGCGCCTGGTCTTCTGCCCGCTCTACCAGGGATGCCTGGACATGGCGGTGCACAGCGGCTGGGAAGACTTCACCTGCCGCCGTTGTCCGCTCGCCCCCCGGCAGGCCACCCCGAGCGCCGCCGTCCTCGCCACCCGGCAGCCTAGGGAGTGAGCCCGCCGCCCCCGCCCGCCCTCACCGGCCGGGCGACGGAGCGGGCGCGGCGCCGCCCTCCATGAGGCGGATCTGCTCGGTGGCGCGGAGGTTCTCCGCCGTCTCGCGCGGGGTGATTTCGCGCACCAGCTCCAGCTTCTCCAGATAGAGCCGCGGCGCGCGCTGACGGTCCTGGGTGTACGCGTCCGCGAGGATCTTCCCCGCCCGGCGCGACACCTTCTCCAGCCCGTCCACCACCCGCGGGTCGCGCGGGGCGATGGAGGCGGCGTCCCGGTAGCGCACCCCGGCGGTGGCCAGGTCCTGCCGCAGCATCGCGTCCCGCGCCGAGATCAGCGACGCCTCCAGCAGGTACCCGTCGAGGGAAGACCCCAGCGGGCCGGTGAAGCCGATCTCCCGGTAGAGCTGGCGGGCGCGGAGGAAGGGCGCGTAGGAGGCCGCCTGGTTCCGCTCGGTGGTGCGGCGGACGCCCTCCTCGAACTGGACCTTGAAGTCGGGGATGAGGCGCTTCAGCTCGTCCACCCGCCCGTGGACCAGCAGCTCGCCCGGGGTTAGCTCCACCAGGTGGTCGCACTCCTTGAGCGCGCCGTCGAAGTCGCGGCCCTGGAACTTCTGCTGCACCGTCTTGAGCGCCGACGCCAGGTAGGTGGCGCGCTCCTGCTTCTGCTGGGTCGTGGTGGTGTCGGTGATCAGCTCGTCCTCCTTCGCCATCAGCCGCTTGAGCAGCGGCATCCGCGCCTGGTCGGGGAGCCGGTTGATCAGCTCGCGGGCCCGCGCCATGTCGCCGCTCAGCAGCGACTCGCGGGCGCGCAGCTCCTGGAAGGCGGCGGCCTCGGCCTCGTCCAGCTCGGTGATGAAGGCTTCGCGATCCTGCTGGAGCAGCTTGGACACCGGCGCGACGTTCGCCACCGCCTGGCGCGCCTCCTCGAAGCGTTGGAAACGGACCAGCTGCCGCGCCGCCTTCAGGCCGTTCTGCGCCTCCAGCTCCTTCTTCGCGGTGGGCAACAGCTGGGTGGCGTCCGTGCCCGGCCACAGCTTCTCCGCGGCCTCCAGCTTGGGGACCGCCTCCTCCAGCCGGCCGCCCTGGAGCAGCGCCCGCCCCTGCTTGTACAGGTTCTCCGCGTTCACCTTCCGCGGGTCCGGCGGCGGCTCCGGAGCGCGGAAGGCCCAGAGCCCCATCGTCACCAGCACCGCGATCTGAAGCGGCACGAAGATGCCGACCGCCAGGCGCTGCTGCGGGCTGAGCACGGTCCAGGACTGCGTCGAGAAGCCGGGCGGCGCCGGGATGGGCCGGTTCTTCTCCGCCTCCTCCTCGGCCGCCTTCCGGGCCGCCTCCTCCGCCTCGGCGCGCTCCCTGGCCTCCTCCTCCTCCTCCTTCCGCGCCTCCTCCTCGGCGGCCCTGCGAGCCTCTTCCTCGGCCTGCTCCTTGGCGGCCTTCTCCGCGATGATCCGCGCGGCCTCCTCCTCCTCCGCCTTGCGCGCCTCCTCCTCGCGGCGGCGCTTGTCCTCCTCGGCCTTGATCGCCGCTTCCTCCGCCGTCCGCCGCGCCGCCTCCTCCTCGTCCATGTACTGCATCCGCGTGACGCCGACCTCGATGACGTCCTCGTGGCGGAGCAACCGTTCGTCGACCCACTTCCCGTTCACGCGGGTGCCGGAGTCGGAGGCCAGGTCGCGCAGGTACGTGCCGCGCGCGCCCAGCACCAACTCCAGGTGCCGGCGGGAGACGGACGGGTCCAGCAGGCGCAGCTCGCACTGGTCGCCCCGGCCCACCACCATCTGCACCCCGGGGAAGGGCATCACCTTGCCCCGGTCCCCGTCCACGCCGTCCACGACCATCAACCGCCGCGACGAGGCGACGCGGGTGGCGCGGTCGGTGACCGGGCGCGGCTTGGGCTTCTGGGCCTCGTCGCGGGAGTCGCGCGAGTCGGCGCGCGCCTTGGCGGCGGGGTAGTCGCGGCCGGTGCGGTAGGGCGCGTCGCCGCCGGCGCCCACCTTCCGCTTGGACGACCCGGAGCCGCGCTTGCCGCCGCCGGCCACCGGCTGCGGCTCGGTGATGGCGGCCTCCTCGTCCTTCTCCGGGACCGCTGGGCGCTGCTCGGAGGCGCGGGCGTACTCCAGCGCGCGCTGTTCGAAGTCGTCCCCCTCATCGCCCTCCCCCTCCTCTCCGTCGCCGCCGCCGGGTTGCACCGCGCGCTGGGGCTTGGGGGTGAGCGCCGGCAGCTTCGAGCGCGACGCCGCCTTCCGCTTCCCGGTATCGACCTGCGTCGCCTCCTCCGGCTCCTCGGCGTCGAGCAGCCCCAGCTTCCGGTCCTGGTCCAGCCGCTCCGGGAAGAGGATCTCCACCAGCGAGGCGATCTCGTCCGGGCCGGCGAACCACCCCTTCTTGGCCGCCACCTGGTCGATCGCCCGCTGCATGTGGGCGGCGGTGGCGTACCGGTCCTCCGGCGCGCGGGCCAGCGCTCCCATCACCACCCCGTCCAGCTCGGGCGGGGTCTCGGAGACGGCGGAGGGCGGCTCGATCTGGCACTGCACCGCGGCGATGTGGGTGGCGGCCTCGGTGCTGCGCTGCAGGGGGCGGACGCCGGAGAGCAGCTCGTAGAGCACCAGGCCGGCGGAGAAGATGTCCGCCCGGTGATCCACCGGCTTGCCGGCGGCGTGCTCGGGGGACATGTACGCGAACTTGCCCTTGATGGCCCCGGGCTCGGTGGTGGAGATGAGGTTGGCGGCCTTGGCGATGCCGAAGTCCACCAGCTTCACCGCCCCGGACTTCGAGACCAGGATGTTGTCCGGGCTCACGTCGCGGTGGACCAGGTTGAACGGCTTCCCGGTGGCGGCGTCCGACAGCTCGTGGGCGTGGGTGAGCGCCTCGCAGCAGAACGCGGCGATGCGGGCGCAGTGGGGATACGGGAGCCCGCCACCCTCGGCGTGGGCGGAAGCCGACAGAGAGCGGAGGCTGGGCCCGTCGACGTACTCCATGGAGAGGAAGTGGACGCCTTCGCTCTCTCCGAACTCGATGATCTGCGCGATGTTCGGGTGGCTCAGCTGGGCGGCGAGCTGCGCCTCGCTGAAGAACATCTCGATGAAGCTCGGGTCCTCGGCCAGGTGATACAGGATCCGCTTGACGACGACGGTCTTCTCCAGGCCTCGTGCCCACTCGAACCGGGCGAGGAAGACCTCCGCCATCCCGCCGGTGGCGAGCTTCCGGACCAGCTCGTATTTTCCGACTTTGGCCAAGGCCGATCCGGCTCCGTTCTAGAGGCGAGGGGGGCTGACCGGGACGGGCACGAGGCTGTCCCTCTGGGAGTTGTTCCCGAGCTGACCGGTGTGGTTGGCCCCCCAGCACTGGAAGGCGCCATAGGCGAGCGCGCAGGTATGGTTGGAGCCGGCCGAGATGGCCTGAACCCCGGTGGCGAGACGTGAAACCTGGACAGGCTCCGCGTGGTCGTCCAAGGAGTTGTTCCCGAGCTGGCCCGAGCTGCCACGTCCCCAGCACCAGACGCCGCCATTGACGAGCGCGCAGGTATGGGAGTTGCCGGCCGAGATGGCCTGAACCCCGGTGGTGGGGCCTGAAACCACGACAGGCACCGCGCTGGCGGCCATGGAGTTGTTCCCGAGCTGGCCAAAGTTGTTGGCTCCCCAGCACAGGACGCCGCCATTGACGAGCGCGCAGGTATGGTCCCCGCTGGCCGAGATGGCCTGAACGCCGGTGGTGAGACCTGAGACCTGGACAGGCACCGCGCTGGCAACCATGGAATTGTTCCCGAGTTGGCCGTCGTCGTTGGCCCCCCAGCACTGGACGGCACCATTGACGAGCGCGCAGGTGTGGTAGCCGCCCGCCGAGATGCCTTGAACGCCCGTGGTGAGGCCCGAGACCTCGACAGGCAGGTGACGATCCGTCATGGAATCGTCCCCCAGTTGCCCGCCGGAGTTGAACCCCCAGCACTGGACGCCGCCATTGACGAGCGCGCAGGTGTGGCCGCCGCCCGCCGAGATGGCCTGAACGCCGGTGGTGAGGCCTGAGACCTGGACGGGGTGACGACCCTCCATCACGGAATTGTCCCCCAGCTGACCGAACGAATTGTCCCCCCAGCAATGCCCGCCGCCATTGACGAGCGCGCAGGTATGGCCGGTGCCTGCCGTGATGGCCTGAACACCGGTGGTGAGGCCTACGACCTGGAGGGGTACGTAACTATCCGTCGCGAAACCGTCCCCCAGCTGGCCGTAGTAGTCCGCCCCCCAGCATTGCACGCCGCCTTGAGCGACCGCGCAGGTGCAGGTGTGACCATCACCCGCGGCCAAGCCACCGAGCCCAGGCAACGGTACGGAGTCGGGATCGATGACGAAGTGGCAGCCGCTGGCGAGAAGAACCACGAGAAGAGCCCGGTTCATCAAAACTGCCCTCCGACCGTGAGCGACGCCTTCCCCGGCCCCGCCCCGACTCCAACCGAGACCTCATGGGGAGCGCTCAAGAAGAGATAGGCGCTCACGCCCAGGGCGACCCCTCCGGCCACGTACAGCACGTCTGCGAAGTTGCGTGCCGTCTTCGCGGTGTCGCGATGCTGCATGTAGCTGGCCCAGGCTCCGTCCGTCGAAGCCTGCGTCTGCTCATTGTAGGCGGAGAGCGCGACCGCGCCGGCCACCCCTCCACCAGCGGCAAGCGCTAGACCGGTGCCGCCCCAGATGAGGGCCCAGCCATTCGAGCCGTTGGCCGCCGGCCGCCCCACAGTGGTCGCCGCGGCCGGGGCCGCCACCGGCGCCGCCGCCGGACTGGGGCTCGGGCGCTCCATCTCTTCGAAGATGCGGCGGGTCTTCGGTGGCGCGAAGTCAGGAAGGCGGGCGCTCGGGTCCTCTTTCAGCGCCTCCTGGAACGCCGCGCGGGCGCCGGGCTCATCGGCGGAGGACTCCATCGTCAGGATTCCTTGCCGCAGGGACATCTGGGCGCGGTCCGCCCCGGCCAGCGTCTTCTCGGCACGGGCCTGTTCGAGCACCGCGCCGGCACCTTCGATCTCCAGGGCCGAGTACAGCGCATCCACGGCCCTGAGCAGCGCCCGGGCCGCAGGCTCCCGCGCGCCGGCAGCCTTCCGGGCCGCGGCGAGTCGAGCCTCCGCGGTGGAGAGCGGCCCAGAAGAGATCTGCGCCCGGGCTTCGTCGACCCTCGCGCGGAGCCGGCTGGCAGCGAACGGAGGTGGCTCCGCGGACGGATCGAGCTGGAGCGCCTGGGAGAGCGCCCTGCGCGCCGCCAGCTCATTGGCGTCGTCGAGCGCTCGCAGCGCGGTCACGAACTGGAGGCGGACGAGGTCGTCGTCCGTGAGGCCGGGGGCCATGGAAGTGAGCTTCAGCAGCTCGTCGCACGACCTGGGCAGGTTTCGTTGATAGAGCGTCTCGGTCGCGGTCACCAGGGGATGTGGCGCGACCGCCGGCCCCGGGGGCGCTGCCCCGTGCGCGAGCGTGGCCAAGAGTAACCAGATGGGCATGCACGTCCCTCCCCGGCATGCGAGCCTACTCCAGGCTCGCACACTGGCCCGGGGAGGAGCCCGTGGTCCCTACGGCTTGCAGCCGGTGGTGTCCCCGGTCCAGGCGTTGAGGTAGGCGCGCGCGCCGCTCGCCCAGAACTTGCGCATGGGGTGCTCGGCGTGGGGCATGAACATGAAGGCGTCCGCGGTCTGGCAGGTGCGGGTGCGGATGGCGGAGAGCAGGCCGTCGAAGTCGGAGGCGTCCGCGAAGTCGCGGAAGGTCGCCGCGGTCTGGTGGCAGGTCCGGCAGTACGGCGCCACCACCCCGCGGTACAGCGTCGGGTAGTCCTGGTACGACCCCACCTTCCAGTCCGCCGGGATGAAGTCGTCGTGCCAGGTGGAGCCCACGTTCGCGATGCCGCCCGGCTGGTACGCGCCGTCCAGCAGCTCGTTGGTGGCGGTGGTGCCGTCGGTGGTGGTGCGGACCATGTTGTTCAGCTTCCGGAATGCCTCCTCCTGCGCGCTCCGCGTAAAGGCCCCGGTGCCGTAGCGGAAGCCCGGCAGGTCGAACGGGAGGAAGTGCGCCCGCCCCGAGATGGTGTGCGTGGACGCGTCGTACCAGGACTCCACGCCGTGGCAGGTGAGGCAGTTGTTGGAGATGGACC
>DATBSS010000536.1:0-3104 GCA_036559665.1 Myxococcaceae bacterium | reverse complement strand
ACGCACTGCTTCAAGACCGTGCTCCTCGAGCAGCCCGACGGCCGGATGACGATGATGGCCTACCTCGTCCCCAACGACCCCAAGGCGCCGCTGGGCAAGGACGCCGCGATGAAGATCCTCCAGGACAGCCGGGTGAGCGTGGACCAGATCGAGAAGATCATCGGCCACGACCTCTACTCGCAGCTCCCGCCGGAGACCCAGGAGAAGCTGGAGTCCGACCCGGCGGCGCGCGTCCAGTTCGCCGACGCGTCGAAGTGGCACACCGCCTCCCTGCTCTGGCCGCAGAACTAGCCGATGGCGGGCGACGACATCGTCCGCTACATCCAGGAGGCGGATTTCGAGCGCGAGGTGTTGCAGAACGCCGGGCCCGTGGTGGTCGCCTTCTGGGCGCCGTGGAGCGATCCGTCGGTCCTCTTCGCCCCGGTCATCACCCGCGCCGCCCGCGCCCACGCCAACCAGGTGAAGACCCTGGCGATCAACGTGGAGGAGACGCGGACGCTGCGCGGCCGCTACGGCATCGTCGCCGTCCCCACGCTCCTCTACTTCTTCGAGGGCGGGAAGGTGAAGGGGCAGATCGTCGGCACCACGTCCATCGACGACGTGGAGCACCTCTTCTCCGGGAAGGGATCGCCCCCCGGCATGACCCCCATCGCGGGAGCGGCCCGTGGGGGCTCGCCGGGCTAGCATCCGCCGCATGTCCCCAGAGCTCCTGAACGCGCTCGCCGTCCTGGGCGGTGTCGCGGCGGCGACGGTGGCGGTGATCGCCGTGGTGCGGAAACTGCGCGGCGCCTCCGGCCGGGTCCGGCGCGCCACCTGCGACATGTGCAGCGCCTACGCGCCGGTCATGAACGGCACCTACCACCAGAACACCGGCATGCTGGTCATGCGCCGGCACCGCCAGGCGGGCGGCACGTTCTGCCGCGGTTGCCATTTCCGCGTGTTCTGGCGGCTCACCCTGCACACCTTCTTCCTGGGCTGGTGGGGGACGATCTCGCTCGTCCTCACCCCGCTCTTCCTCCTCAACAACGTGGGCCTCTTCCTCGCCTCGCAGACGCTGCCCGGCGGCGAGAAGGTGGCCCTGGACCTGCTGGAGGAGAAGCGCGCCTACGCGCTGAATCTCCTGGCCACCAAGCCGCTGGTGACGGTGGTGGAGGTGCTGGTGCGGGACACCGGCGCCACCCAGGAGCAGGTCCTGGAGTGGGTGGAGAAGCTGAAGCAGGCGGGCTGAGGTCGAGGTCTACGCCGCCGCCTCGGCCTTCCGCTTGGGGCCGATCAGCGAGCGCACCGTTCCGCGCGCCACCACGTCGCCGTCCTTGTCCTTGATGATGACCTCGTTGTCGTACTCCTTGCGCTCCGCGCCGATGGGCAGCTGGCAGTGGCACTCCGCGACCACCGTCCCGCGGGCTTTCTTCACCCACTCCATGGTCATGCGGGTGGGGATCATCCGGGCGTCCTCGGGCGCGCTGAACAGCACCGCCAGGTTCGCGGTGAGCTCCACCAGGTTGGTGAGCGCGATGGCGTGGATGGAGCGGAGGTGGTTCCGGACGGCGCGCCGCTCCGTCAAGAGCACCTTGGCGTAGCCCTCGCGGATCTCGTCCACCCGGGCGCCCATGGAGCCCGTGTACGGCGCCACCAACCCCAGCATCTTGCTGAACACGAGCTTCCCGCCCGGCTTGGTGGAGAGGCGCTTCCACTCCCGCCGGATGAGCGAGGTGGCGTTCTCTCCACCGAAGGACTTCATGAGCGACTGCATCGACGGTAGGGCCGGCATGGTCCACCCCCTGTGGGGTGCGTTTAGCAGCTTTGGACGCTCGCCGCCCGGGGCGCTGGCGTGGCGCCCGCCGCTCGGTTATCCCATCCACGGTTCACCCCTCCATGGATTTGCCGCTGGTTTCCACCGAGAGAGCCACGAGCCGGTCGGGTTGGCTGGCCGCGCTCCTCGACCGCGCCGTCTCCGACCATCGCCGCGACGGACCGCTCACCGCCGCGCCCGAAGCGCCCCCCGGCCGGGCCCGCGCGCGCGCCTACCTGCGCCGGGTGCTGCGCGAGAGCGGCCTCCTCTACGGCACTCCCTCAATGCGCAGCGCCGCCGCCTTCGCGGACCGCCCTCCCGAGGAACGCCTCTTCCGGGCGGTGATCGCCACCTTCGCCCGCATCGCCCTCGACGTCGCGGCGCTGACCGGCGCGCCGGCCGGCCCCCGCCGCGAGCAACTGCTGTTGCTCTTCGCCGCGCTCTGCAGCCGCTGGGACGACGCGGAGGACATCCAGCGCGAGCTGGTGCAGGTGGACCCGCTCCCCCGCCGGCTCTGGGCCAGGGTGGAGGCCGCACTGGAGCAGCGCGCGCTCTCGCTCTCCGGAGACCCGGCGTTCGGCCTGGTCCTCCACAATGGAGCGGTCTACGCGGACGCCAACGCCTTCGGCCGCCTGGCGGCGGACTACTTCGTCCGCGGGGGGCTGAGCGCGGACAAGGCAAGGCGCCGGTTGGAGCTGTGCGATCGGCAGAAGGCGGTGCTGGCGGAGGTGCTCACCGCGCTGGCCTGCGCGGAGCGCCCGCCGTCCTTCACCTCCCGCCGCGCCATCCTCCGGCAGATCGAAGACCTCCGCCTCCCCACCGCCCTGGAGAACGAGGTCCGGCAGACCGCGCGCCGCGCCTTCGAGCGCCGCCGCCGCGGCGAGCTCCCGGAGGCGCTGGGCAGGGTGCAGAGCGCGGAGATGAAGCGGTTCATCCTGGAGCAGACGCTCCTGGGGTCGCTGGTGGACGGGCGGCGTTCGAAGGCGGAGCTGGACTTCATCCAGGCGCTGGCGGCCCGGCTGGACGTGCGGCGGCCGGCGCTCGCCGCCTTCGAGCTGGAGGTGGCGGAGTTCTATAGGAAGAACCGCGACGTGGTGGACGTGTTCACCGTGTCGGCCGGGGCGGGCGCGCTGGGCGAGGAGCTGCTGGAGACCGTCCAGGATGCGGTGGAGAAGAACTTCCGCCGGGTGATGAACGAGGTCCGCGAGACGGGCGAGCTGTCGGTCTTGCTGGCCAAGGCGGCGCGCGGCGTCCCCCTCACCGCGGATGAGAAACAAAAGATGCGGGAACAGCTGATCGACGTGGCCAAGGC
>DATBSS010000535.1:0-16961 GCA_036559665.1 Myxococcaceae bacterium | reverse complement strand
CTACTCCGCCAAGGACCAGGCGGTGGGGTTCCAGCTCAAGCCGGACCGGCGGGCGCACGGGGACAAACCGCTGCTGCCCTGGCTGCTGCGGGAGCTGCGCAAGCACCGCGAGAAGACGGGGCAGCGGATCCTGGACGTGGTGGACCTGCACTACTACCCGCAGCACCCCGGTGCGGGCATGGGCACCACCGGGAAGACCGACCCGTACTCGGCGGCCCTGCGGATCCGCTCCACGAGGAGCCTGTGGGACCCCGGCTATATCGATGAGTCGTGGATCGGCGAAGCCGCCCGCGAAGCCATCCAGCTCATCCCGCGGATGAAGAAGTGGATCGCCGAGGAGGATCCGGGTCTCGGGATCTCCATCGGCGAGTGGAACTTCGGCGCGGAGGAGCACATGAGCGGCGGCCTGGCCACGGCGGAGGCGCTGGGGCGCTTCGGCGCCGGCGGGCTCACCTCGGCGTTCTACTGGGACTACCCAGTGGAAAAGTCGCCCGCCTTCTGGGCTTTCCGCGCCTACCGGAACTTCGACTGGAAGGGGGGGAAGTTCCTCGACTGGCACGTGCCGGCCAGCACCGCCTACGAATTCTCGTCGATCTTCGCTTCCCGGAACGAGACCGGCGACCGCATGGTGCTGGTGCTGCTCAATACCGACCCCGACGGGCCGCTCAAGGCGCGCCTGGACCTCTCCAGCTGCGGGACGGTGGTCTCAGCGAAGGCCTACTCGTACGACGGCGACCCCGGCGGGTTCAAACCGGCCCATGCCGGCGACCCCGGCGGCGCGGGCGTCGTCGAGCAGCCGTTGGAGGCGTACTCCATGACCGTGCTGGACCTCCAGGTGCAGCCTTCCCGGCGCGGCGGCAAGTAGCGGCATCACCGGGCGGAGGCCGCGTGACTCGTCGATTCGCGGAGTGCCGCCTCGCGGACCGCCATCAGGGCGTCGCCCATGTGCAGTGCGGACAACTCTCGCGGTAAGGGGGCCTTCGGCCAGGGGTCGAGCGGATGGGCCTGGATGGCGTCGAGGCCCTTCTTCTTCAAGGCGAGACGCCACTCCCAAGCAACCCAGCGCGATCTCGCGGCTGCTCTGGACCAGAAGAGCATGAAGACGTCTCGCGCCGGGATCTCCCTGGCCAGGCGCGCTCGCCATAGCTCATTGGGCTGGAGCGAGAGGCAGTCCATGAAGACGTCGAGGCCGACGGCGATCCGGAGCGCGGCGACCCGGTCCAGGACTCTCGGCCGGTCGTTCGAGTCGTAGGAGGCGAACGCGGTCCTGGGGGATTCCGCGAACGTGCTTGCCCGGTGGCTGGAGTTGAAAGGCAAGTTCACGATCGTGAGGTCAAGCCGGAGGCGGGCGATCACGAACCCGTCGACATAGACGTCGAACTTCAGGCGGGTGTCGCCCTCCGGCGAACCCTTCCTGACGGTCACGTCGAAGTCGAGGTGGTGCTGTTCGCCTTGCCAGGTGAATTCCTGGACCGCGGGCGAGGCTTTCAAGTAGGTGCCGGAGACCCGGACCGCGATCTTCGTCCCCTCTCGCCAGAGCACCTTCGCCAGACCGAGGTGCGCATTGGCCTTGGGCCCGGCCTCTTCCAGGTGACGCCGGACTTCCTTGGCCAGCGATGGGTGGTACGCGGAGAACCGCGCCGTGAACTCCTGTCCCAGGCCCACGATGAGCGGTGCCGAGGCGCCCAGGTGAACGGGTTGCACCTCAAGCTCCCTGGGCTCCGGGGCGCGAGTTGGGGCTGGCGCCACCCCTGGCATGGCCACCGCGGGCGCGGGCATGGATCGACGCGAGATGGCCGACTGGCCGATGCAATATCTGCTACTCCCGGCAGGGGGTGAAGGGGTACGCGGCACGGGTTTGGGCCCTGATGGGGCAGGCGGCCTGGGCCGCATGTCGTCCACTAGCTGGGCCAAGTCATCTGCGCCGACTTCGTCCGCGCCCTCTGCGTCCATCTCGAAATCGACAGCTGCGGACATTTCGAAGACGGCCTCCTCGGGGGAGACCGCGGACTGTGAATCCAGGGTGGGCGCGGCGGGTGGCCTGGTCCGCAGGTCGTCTACCAGCCGGGCCAGGTCACTTGCGCCGATCAATTGTCCGGTGGAGTGGATGAAGTACTCCAGATCCGCCCGCATCGCGTCGCAGGTCGCGTACCCTTCTCGAGAATCGGCCTGGAGCCCCTTCTCCACGATGCGCTCCAGGGCCTCTGATTTCCGGTCCGCGATCAGCTCGCGCAGTATCTTCCCGAGTCCGATGATGTCCGCCCGTAGGTGCGGTTCCGCCGGCTCTCCGTCCGACGCCATCCCCCAGTCCACGACCTTCACGGCGCCGTCCCGGCCGATGACGATGCGGCTGGCATCGAGGTGCCCATGAACGACGTTCCGCGCATGCGCGTACGCGACCCCTTCGCAAGCGCTGGAGATGATCTTCACGCATAGCTGGAACGGGATCAGATCGCCGGCCGTACCCAGGAAGTCGCTCAGGCTTGACCCGCGGACATACTCGCTGATGAGGCAGGCCGAACCTTCCACCTCACCGACCTCGAGGACCTTCCCGATGTTCGGATGGTCGAGCCCGGCAGCGTTCCTGGCCTGGGCCAGGAACGCCTCCCGAACCTCAGGCTCCTCCATCCGCCGTTGGTGAAGCCGCTTCAGCACCACCTCTGTCGCCTGCTCCGACACCACGAAGACGTCCAATACGCGCCCACTGGTCAGCTGGCGCACCAACTCGTACTTGCCAATCTTCGCCAAGGTCGGGCCCCCCTCCCTAGACGCGGTCCCCCTCCAACATTACGTGGCGGCCGAGGCTGGGAGTTGGCAGGTCAGGAATCGCCGCGCCGCGCGTCATTCACGGGTGTGGAGCCCTGCCGCCATGTTCCCCGTGACCTCGCCATCGCCGCCGCCCGTGCCCACCCAGGCCCAGCTGGCGCAGTCGCTCCAGGCGGCTCGAGAGACGCTGGCGAAGCTCCGGGCCACCCTCGCGCAGACCGCGAAGGTGGTGGGCACCACCCGGGCGAAGACCGTCCGGGCGTAATCCAGGGAGGCGGGCGCCTTCAGTGAACGGGCGACCCGCCACCCGCCTCTGACACCCCGGGGACCGCCGCGTGCTTCAGGTGCAGGCGGTCCTGCCATCCCCGCACGAACGCGTAGAACGTGGGGAGCACCAGCAGGGTGAAGACCGTCGACGTCACCAGCCCGCCCACCATCACGATGGCCAGGGGCCGCTCGATCTCCGTGCCGTGGAACGGGAGGACCAGCATCGGGAGCAGGCCGAGGATGGCGGTCGCCGCCGTCATGACCTTCGGCCGCACCCGGCCGATGCACGCCTCGCGCAGGGCCTGGTCGAACGGACGTCCCTCGGCCACCAGGCCCTTGGTCTGTGAGACCAGGACCAGGCCGTTCTGGACCGCGATGCCGAACAGGCCGATGAGCCCCACCAGGCTGGAGACGTTCCACGTCTCGCCGGAGATCAGCAGCGCCAGGATCCCGCCCACGAACGCGTCCGGCAGCGTCGCCAGGATGACGACCGTCTCCGCGACGGAGCCCAGGGCCAGGTACAGCAGGATGGCGACGGCGAGGATGGCGACGGCGATCGCCGTGGCGAGGGTCGCGCTCGCCCGCTCCTGGCTCTCCACGCGCCCTCCGACGTCCAGGAAGTAGCCGGTGGGCAGCTTCAGCTCCGCGGCCAGCCGCTCGCGGACCTCCCGCGCCGTCGAGCCCAGGTCCCGGCCGGACACGCTGGCCTCCACCGCGATGCGCCGGCTCCCGGCCTCCCGGCGCACGCTGCCGGCGCCGAACGTCTCCTCGATGGTGGCGAGCTGTGAGAGCGGGATCTTGGAGCCGTCGTGCCCGTCCACCAGCAACGTCCGGATCGCCTCCACGCTCGACCGGCGGTGCTCCGCCAGCTTCAGGACGAGCCCGTACCGGCGCTGCCCGCGCCAGATCTCCGACTCCTCCTGCCCCACCAGGCCGATCCGGACGGCCCGGAGCACGTCGCCCGGCGTCAGCCCGGCCCTGGCCACCGCCGCCCGGTTGATCTCCAGGCGGAGCTGGGGCAACCCGCTCAGCTTCTCCACGCGAAGGTCTTCGATGCCCTCGACCCGCGCCATCACCTGCTGGGCCTGGGCGCCCAGGTCCGCCAGCCGGTCGAGCTCCGGCCCGAAGATCCGTACCGAGAGATCCGCCGGGCTCCCGCCCAGCCCCTCGTCGATGCGCATGCCCAGCGGGGTGGTGAACAAGGCCTGAACCCCGGGGACCTTCTCCACCGCCTCGCGCATCTCGTCCTCCAGCTCGTCCAGCCCGCGCGCGCGGTCCGGCTTGAGCACCACCAGCACGTCGGAGAGCGTGTGCGGCATCGGATCCTCGGTGCGCTCGGAACGGCCCGTCCGGCGCACCACGTCCTCCACCTCCGGGAGCTGCCGGAGCGCGTCCTCCACCCGGTGGTTGAGGCGGTCGACCTCCTCCAGGGACGCCTCGGTGGGGAGCACGGTCTGGATCAGGAAGGCGCCCTCGTCGAGGCGCGGCATGAAGTCGCTCCCCACTACCGGTGCCAACGCCAGCGCCGGGATGGTGAGCCCCAGCGCCAGCGCCCGGACCAGCCCCGCCCGGCGCAGGCAGGTGTCCAGCAGCGGCGCGTAGAAACCCTTGAGCCGCCGGATCAGCCAGACGTCCTCCGCCTGTCCGGGCTTCCTCCCCCTCAGCGCGAGCGCGGACGCCACCGGCACCAGGGTCAGCGCCAGGGCCAGCGACGCGGCCAGGCAGGCCACCACCGCCGCCGCGAGCGGCCGGTACATCCGGCCCTCGATGCCGGTCATGGCGAACAGCGGGAGGAAGACGGCGACCACGATGGCCGTCGCGAAGGCGATTGGCCGGCCCACCTCGACCGCCGCGTCGAACGCCTGCCGCCGCCGCTCCTCTCTCCCGCTCCCCGGCTTCAGGCGGTGGACCACGTTTTCGGTGACGATGATCGCCGCGTCCACCAGGAGGCCGACCGCGATCGCCAGTCCCCCCAGCGTCATGGTGTTGAGCCCGATGCCGGCCCACCCCAGCGGCGCGCCCGCGAGCGCGAGGGACAGCGGCAGGGTGAGGGTCACCACCAGCGCGGCGCGCCAGTCGCCCAGCAGCAGGAACAGCACCAGGATCACCAGGAGCGATCCGATGAGGATCGCGCGCCCCACTCCGCCCAGCGACGAGTCCACCAGCGCGGACTGGTCGTAGACGACGCGGAGCTGCACGCCGGCGGGCAAGGTGCCGCGGATCTCGTCCAGCGCCTTCCGGATCCCGGCGGAGACCTGGACCGTGTCCGCGCCGAATTGCTTGATCACCCGGCAGCTCACCACCTCCCCCTTGAGGCGGTGGGCGATGCCGCGGCGCACGGCGGGCGCCTCACGCACCTCCGCGACGTCCCCCAGCAGCACCGGGGTAGTGCCACGCACCGCGACCACCGTCCCCCGCAGGTCGTCCAGCGTCTGGGCGCGCCCGATCGCGCGGACGGTCCACTCCATGGAGCCCTGGGTGATGAAGCCGCCGGAGGTGTTCTCGTTGGCCCCGGCGATGGCGTGCTCCACCTGGTCCAGGCTCACGCCGCGGGCCACCATCTGGTCCGGGTCGATCTGCACCTGGAACTGGCGCAGGTAACCTCCCAGGCGTTCCACGCCCGCCACTCCCGGCACCGCGAGCAGCCGGTTGCGGACCTCGAACTCCGCCAGGTCGCGCAACGCCATCAGGTCCGCGACGCCGGGCTCCGCCTCCAGGGTGATCTCGAAGATCTCGTTCAGGCGGCCGGTGAGGCTGGACACCAGCGGCGCGTCCGTCCCCGGCGGCAGCTCGGGGGTGACCTGCGCCACGCGCTCGGCGACGTACTGGCGCGACCGGAAGTAGTCGGCGTCCGACTCGAACTCCACCGTCACCTGGGTGACCCCCAGCTGCGAGGTGGAGCGGACCCGGCGGATGTCCGGCAATCCCGCCAGCGCGACCTCGATCGGGATGGCGATCCCCGTCTCCAGCTCCTCCGCGGCCATGGCCGGGTTCTGGACGATGACGTTGAAGATGGGCGCCGAGAGATCGGGGAACACGTCCCGGCGCAACCCGCGCAGCATGCTCGCGCCGAGCGCGGTGACCGCCAGGACGATCACCAGCGTGAGCCCGGGCTCGGAGAAGCACGCCTTCAGAAGCCCGGCCATCCAGGGCGTCCGGCGGCGTTCGTCAGTGCTCATGGTGTCCGCCCTCCCCTTTGCCGCGCGCCTTCTCCACCTCCGCCTTGAGCAGGAACGCTCCCTCCACCACCACCTTCTCGCCGGGCTTCAGGCCGGAGAGGATCTCCACCTCGCCGCCCAGGGTCCGGCCGCGCCCGACCTCGCGCTGCTCGAAGGCGCCCGGTTCGGGGCTGGGGAGGAACACGTGCCAGCCGTCCTCCAGCCGCTGGAGCGCGGCCACCGGGACCGTGATGATGGTGGCGCCCGGCTCCCCGATCGGGATGAGGGCGCTGGCGGACATGCCGGGCCGGAGCGTCCCCTCCGGGTTGTCCAGCTCCAGCCGGATGGGGATGGTGCGAGACGCCGGGTCCACCCGGGCGCCGACCAGCGCGACCTTCGCCGGGAACGTGCGCGCCGGCAGCGCGGCCAGCGTCACCACCGCCTCCGCGCCCTTGCGGATCCGGACCGCGTCCCGCTCGAAGCCCTGCACGATCAGCCAGAGGCGGGAGAGATCGCCCACCCGGAAGAGGGGCGCTCCGGGCTCGGCCACCCGGCCCACCACCGCGGACCGGTCGATGATCGTCCCGGCGACGGGCGACGTGAGTGAGAAGCGCGCCGCGGCGGACGGGGATGCGGTGACGCCCACCGCGGAGAGCTGGGCCCGCGCGGAGGCGACCTCCGCTTCCGCCTCGGCGAGCTGCGCTTCGGCCTCCTGGACGTCCTTGGGCGCGACGATGCCGTCCGCCGCCAGCGCGCGCTTCCGCTCCACCGCCTTCCGCAAGGCGCCCACCCGGACCTCGCCGGAAGCGGCGGAGGCCGCGGCCTTGCCGAGCTCGGCGCTGTGGAGCTCCACCAGTGGCTGCCCGGCCTTCACCAGGTCACCGGCGGCGGCGCGGACCGCGGTCACCTGCGCGGGCACCGGGGTCGAGACCTCGGCGTAGCGGTCCTCGTTGACGCCGATCTCGCCCAGCACCGTCACGGTCTCTCCACCCGGCCGCTTCTCCACCGCCGCGGTGGTGATGCGGAGGTCCCGGAGCATCTCGGGGTCGATGTGGACGAGGTCGGTCGCCCCCGCCTCGCCATGCTCGTGCTCGGCCTCCCTGGGGGGAGCTTCGGGCCCGGCCGCCCGCTCCGGGTGCCGCTCCTGGCATGCGCCGGCGGACAGGATCGCCAGGATCATCATCGCGCCGGCCCTCATGGGGACACCCCCAACTCCGCGGCCAGGTCGAGCCGCGCCCCCGCGGCCTCCAGGAGCAGGTCGAGGTACTGCGTCCGCACCTCCAGCGCCTCCCGCCGGATGAGCATCAGCTCGGCGAGGGGCAACTCGCCGGCGGCATACCCCCTGGCGGCCAGGTCTCCGTTCTGGACGGCGACCGGCAGCGCCTCCGAGTCGAGGAGCCGGACGGCCTCCAGGGTGCGGCGCCACCGTTCCCGCGCGGCGGCGGCGCCGCGGCGGGCGTTCGCATCGGCCGCCTCCAACTCCGCCTGCGCGCGCCGGGCCCGGGCCGCGGCCTCGGCGCGGGTCTGCTGGCCGCGGGCGAACACCGGGATCGACACGGACAGCGTCCCGAGGAGGAAAGACTCCTGGCCCTCGCGGTGCGCCTCCGCGCCCAGGGCGAGGTCCGGCCAGGCCTCGGCGCCGCCGAGCTCGAGGTCCGCCCTCGCCTGGTCCAGCTCGGCGCGAGCGGCGCGGACGTCGGGTCGCTCGGAGGGGCTTCCGGACTCGCCGACCGGGGCGCTGGCCAGGTCGTTCAGGGAGCCGACCACGGCCAGTGCCGCGCCGGCGGGGAGGGACAGCGCCCGGGCCAGGTCGTTGGTTCGCCACGCCAGGTCGCCTTCGGCCGCGAGCATGCGGGCCCGACCCTGCGCGTCCGCGGCGCGGCTGACGTTGAGCTCCAGGACCGAGGCATCCCCGGCGCTCCGGCGCCGCTGCGCGGTCGACAGCAGGCGCGCGGCGATCTCCTGGTCCTGGCGCAGCAGGTCGAGCCGTTCCCTGGCATGGACCACGGCGACGAACGCGCGGCCGACCTCGCCCGCATACGTGCGGAGCAGGTCATCCAGCGCCGCGGCCTCGTGGTGGACGCCGGCCTCGGCGCTCGCGATCCGCGCGCCGCGACGGCCCGGCAGCTCGATCGGTTGCCGGAGCTCGAGCAGGAGATCGATCGACGATCCGGCGCTCGACCGGCGCGGCCCCGCGCCCAACTCCACCTCCGGGTTGTCGCGCAACCATGGCTCGGCGCCCAGGAGGCGCCCGCGGGCCTCGCCGACCCTCGCTCGCCCGGCCTGGATGGGCGCGGCCCGCTCGGCCGCCAGGGCCACGGCCTGCGGGAGCGTCAACCGATACTCGTCTTGCGCCCGCGCCTGGATGGCCGCGAGCCCCACCGCGGCGAAGGCCGCGGCGCTCACACGTGCATGCATGTCTGACCTGCTTGAAAGTGAGGGCTCCAGCCCGAGGGCCGGCGCCCGTGGCACGACGACGGCGCGCAAAACGCCCCCGCGGAGACGGCCTCCGGGGCGGCGCGCGCTCGACCGTGGATCAGCTCAGCATCGAGGCGGTTGGAACGGACGGGCGCGGGCGGGCGCGACGGGGGCGGTGGCCGCGAGCTCCAACGGCCGCGCCACGGTTCCCGGGATGGGCGCGGCGACCTGGGCCGGCGGCAGGACCGGCGCCCGGTGCGCGCACGGGCACGCGGCGCACCCTCCACACGGCACGCTGGCATCGCGGCAGGGGTCCTGCTTCGAATCCTCCAGGCAGTCCGAGGAGCAGTCGTCGCGAGCGAAGAGGCCGCCGGCGCCCGAGAGGAGCGCGGTCAGGGCCATCACCGTCGCGGCGCGCACGAAGCCATCCATCGCAGGGAGATCCGTACCTCGCGAGCCCCTGAGCCGCAAGCGGCGGCGATGTCCATTCCCGAACGACGTGGGCCCGGCCGGAGGGAACCTGGCCGGAACGCCCGTGCTACGTTGCAGCGAACGTCGCTGGACAGGCGGCCGATCGCGTCCTCCGCCAGTCCAGCAGGCCCACGAGGTGGAGGCGGACCACGGTGGTCATCATGGTGGAATGGCCCTCGAGCTGCTGATCATCGTCGGGCTGACGATCGCCAACGGCCTGTTCTCGGGCGCGGAGATCGCGCTCCTGTCGGTGCGGAAGACGCGGCTGCGCGAGCTGGTCGAACGGAACGTCGCCGGGGCGCGCGCGGTCCAGTCGCTCCGGGAGCACACCGAACGCTTCCTGGCGACGGTCCAGATCGGCATCACCGTCATCGGCGTCACCGCCGCCGCGTTCGGAGGCGCCACCATCGCCGCGCGGATGGAGCCCGCCCTCCGCCGCGCCGGGCTGGAGCCGCCCGCCGCCGGAGAGATCTCCTTCGCCATCGTCGTGGCGCTGGTGTCCTTCCTCTCCATCGTGCTGGGGGAGCTGGTCCCCAAGTCGCTGGCGCTGCGCGCCTCCGAACGGTACGCGCTGCTGATCGGCCGGCCGATGCAGGCGCTGGCGTGGTTGGCCCGCCCGCTGGTGTGGTTCCTCACCGCCGCTTCGAACCTCGTCCTCCGGTTGTTCGGGGATCGGACCTCGTTCACCGAGTCCCGGTTGTCCCCGGAGGAGCTCCAGCAACTCGTCGAGGAGGCCAGCCAGTCCGGCTCCGTACACCCGCGGACCGGCGACATCGCCTCGCGCGCCTTCGACCTGGCGAAGCTGAACGTGGCGGACGTGATGGTGCCGCGCGTCCAGGTCGTGCTCCTGCCGCGGAACGCGTCCATGGACGACATCCGGCAGATCCTGCTGGAGCAAGGCCACACCCGGATGCCCGTGTACGAGGACACCCCGGACCACGTGGTGGGCTACGTGACCGCCCGGGACCTGCTGGCCGTCGTGCTCCAGTCCGACCTGGTCGTTCTCGAAGACACCATCCGCCCGGCCTACTTCGTGCCGCGGACGACTCGCGCGCTGGACGTCCTGCAGGGGATGCAGCAGCGGCGGATCCTGCTCGCGGTGGTGGTGGACGAGCAGGGTGCGCTGGCGGGCATCGTCACCATGGAGGACCTCTTCGAGGAGCTGGTGGGGGAGATCTTCAGCGAGCACGAGGCCCCGCCGGAGCTGCTGATCCGCCAGCCGGACGGGTCCGCGCTGGTCCAGGGCGCGCTCGCGGTCCGCGACGTCAACCGCGCGCTCGGGACCGGCCTTCCGGAGGACGCCGGCTCCAACAGCATCGGCGGTCTGGCCACCGTGCTCGTGGGGACCATCCCGGAGGTCGGGACGAAGCTCACCACATCCGACGGCTCCGTCCTGGAGATCGTCGAAGCTTCGCCACGCAGGGTGAAGCTCCTCCGCGTGCGGCCGGCCCGGAAGGACTGACGGCGCGCGCCGGGGGTCACTGCGCCTTGCCGAGGAGGAAGCTGAAGTCAGACGAGACCGGGCGGTTGTTCCGATCCCTCACGGCCGCGACCCCGGTCGCATGGCACTTCAAGCAGCTGGAGCTGGTGGCGGAGCTGAACGGCCGGTAACCCGCACCGGGGTAGGCCACCGCGCCGTCGCTGCCCGCCGCCGACGGCCCCTGGTTGTACGTCTCGAGCGCCACGTTGGCGAGGAACGGCGGCGCCGGCACGCCGCCGGACTGCGCCGGGCGGGACGGCCACTGCGTGCTGATCAGCTCGTAGTTGGCCCACACGCTGCCGGCCAGCAGCCGGCGGAACTGGGCATTCACGCGTCCGACGTCATGGTCGGGCGGCGACATCGCCGACACGTCCTGGAGCCGCGCGACCTGGACGGGTGGGTTGGCCGGCTGTCCGTTCGGCTTCAGCTCTGGGCAAGCGCTGCTGTTGCACGCGGCGGTCTGGCAGTTCGTGGGGCAGCAGCCATTCGGGCACGCCAGGCG
The DNA here is from genome assembly GCA_036559665.1 of Myxococcaceae bacterium. Classification (GTDB taxonomy): domain Bacteria; phylum Myxococcota; class Myxococcia; order Myxococcales; family Myxococcaceae; genus DASRBA01. The sequence continues at coordinate 5,899 of DATBSS010000535.1, read as the reverse complement.
CGGGGCCAACGACGCGGCGACGCAGGATCCATGCACCTGGCAGCCGGCCCGGTGCAGCGACGAGGAGAGGTTGTCGGCGTGCTCGAAGGTGGCCCAGGTCCACTGGGGCGACGAGGTCGACTTGTGCGTGATGTGGAAGCCGATGAGCCCCATGTCCTCCACCGAGGTCATGGGGCGGCCGGCGGAATCCGTCCCGGTCGTCACCAGCGCCCGGATCGTGTAGAAGCGGCCGCCGCTCAGCTCGGCCGGGGTGAGCACCTTCCATGCCGCCTTCACCTCCATCGCCCCGACGGCGCCACCGGCGGTGCCCGAAGGCATGTCGATGGTGGCGTGCGTCGCCAGCCAGCGCGTCTGCCCTGCCTTGCTCCACAGCCCGTTGTTCACGATGAAATCGAATTCGTCCCGATTGACGCGCTCCTCGTAGCGCACGAAGCGGCCGCCCTGGTCCACCAGCGGTCCACCGAAGGCCTGCTGGATGGCCGGGAGCTGGGTCGACGAGAACTTGGACAGCTCGAAGAGAGCGCGCGCGACCCCGGTCTGGGCGAAGCGCTCCTGGAAGGCCTGGATCACCGGGTCTGGGAGCGCCCCGATCTGCCGCTCCATGCGCTGGCGCGGCGCCTCCCGCATGCACCACGGCGCCGGGCGTTGCGTCGCCGGCGATCGGACGAAGATCTCGGCCTCGGTCTTCCACGTTTCCCAGACGCGCAGGCTCTGCACGTCGCTGACGAGCGTCGCGCCGGAGCGCGGGGCACATGTCTGGAGGTCCGAGGGCCAGTTGAGCGCGATGAATTCGAGCCAGGCGAAGATGTCGAAGTTCGCCTGGTCCCGCAGGCCCCGGATGTCCGGCGGGATGGCCGCCAGCGACGGCGTCACCGCCTCCGGGATCTCCAGGTGGAGGTTGAAGCCGAAGTCCACGGGCGGTCGCGGCACCACGGGCCGCCGAGGCTGTTGTTGCGCCCGCGCTGCGAGTGAAACCACCAGCAGACCTGCCGCGATCCGTCCGATCTTCATGGGCCTTGATGGGTAGGCCTCCCCAGGAGCCTCGGCAATCCCGGGCGTCCGCCCTGGACTCCGACGCGTCGAGAACGAACGCGCGGGCGTGCCAAACAGGTTGAAACTCCTCGAACCCATGCCGGACCACCACGGCCCCGTTCCTGCACGACTGCCGGCCGCCGTACACCCTCACTCCGGCAAAGGAGAGTCGTGCATGCCTGCTGTTCCCTGGCTGAAACGCCGCGTCGCCATCGCGCTCGCGGTCGGCCTCGCGTCCCTGCTGTTCATCGGCGGTACCCACTCTGCGTGGGCCTTCACGCAGAGCGGATTCAGCATCGGCTTCGCCAACGGCATCCCCATGGGTCACGAGTGGGTGACGCGGATGGCCGGGATCGAGCTCATGGGCTATTCGCCCGCCGTCGCCCCCGACGTGCCGGATCCGAACGATCCGCGCAAGACGTGGACCCAGGGACTGGCCAGGAACACCAACATCTCCTCCCCGGGCGCGCAGGCGGAGCTGAAGCGGATCAAGGGGGAGACCTACAACGACCAGCGCTACGCCTCCCGCTACAAGGCGGTGTTCGACGCCATCATCGGTGAGCGCTGGGTCGATCTCGCCGGCTACAACGCGGCCACCTCGAAGGAGTGCTGGGACGCGGTGGCCCAGGAGCCGGTGGAGGTGCAGTACGACCACTTCATGCGCCAGTACAACGACGCCGAAGGCGGCGGCGGCGTGCACTCGGCGCAGCAGTCCCAGGAGCGCTTCATCAAGTACTTCGTCACCGCGGCCATGGCCCCGTCGAACCAGATCTCCGTCTACGACGGCGGCGTCCAGGGCTCCACCGCGGTCTCCGTCAGCCGCAACTACTTCCTCCTCGGCCGCGCGGTGCACCTGTTCGAGGACTCCTTCAGCTCCGAGCACACCGTGCGCATCTCCCTCGACAACTACGTCCAGGTGCGGCAGGTGAAGAGCTACCTCTGCGCGGCCGGTTCCGAACAGCACACGCACTCCAACGCCGCGGTCCTCAACTACTCCAGCGGCGACGTGGTCTGGAAGCAGGGCACCGGGTTGGACCCGAGTTGGGGCGGGTACAAGGCGAGCAACATGAAGTCCACCGCGCTGGTGGCCACGGAGGCGATGAAGGACCTCTGGGCGGCGTTCATCCGCACCATGGGGACGCCGCGCGACCAGCGCGAGAAGGTGGCCAACGACGAGGCGAAGACCCTGGCCAGCAACTGGCTGGGCTACGACAAGGGGGCGATGGAGTCCTGGTACAACGACGAGGCCAACCGCGACTCCACCTACGTGCTGGGCAAGGGGCAGAAGGGCAAGGGCCAGACGATGGAGGCCTGCATGACGGGCCTGAACGTCGGCACCAACGACCAGGGCAAGTACGTGAAGCAGCTCGAGGCCGCCCAGCGGAAGTGCGTCTACAACGCCATCCCCTGGGTCGGGTACACGGACGTGTATGACACCTCGATGCACATGTACTTCGCGTGGCGGTGGCGGAACGGCCCCACCGGCTCGCTGCTCGATCCGCCGAAGGACTGGAAGATCCCCACCAACATCCCCGCCGACAGCGGCGTCCAGGTGCGCGTCAAGAGCCTCTCCAACGGGCAGTACATGAGCGCGCCGGACGGCATCTCCAACAATGCCTGGGTGTACTGCAAGCCCGGGCCGGCCTCCCTGGACTTCACCATGGTGGGGCCGAAGAACGACGCCGTGTTCCGCTCCGCCAGCGATCCGCTGCTGTTCCTCAGCTACACGGGCACCACCGGGTCGGTGAAGCTGTACAACCCGTACACGGTGCCGAACCTGGACCCCACCAACTACAAGGTCGACAAGGCGGGCCACGGATGGTCGCTGATGAGCGTGTACTGGAAGCAGTACATGTGGCTCTCCGGCGAGTCGCCGTACATCACCGGCACGGGCAAGCCGTCCAACAAGGACGCGCAATGGGAGATCGACGGGCTCAAGTGACGCCAGGCTGAGCCCGGCTCTGGTACCCTGCCCTCTTTCGCCGACGTCGAGGGCTGGGTGCCGCCGAGCAGCAAGGAACTCGTCGCGACCTTCCGGACCGCGGACCTGACCGCCCCGCGGGACCTGGAGGCGTTCGTCAAGGACGCGGGCGAGCCCGGCCTCGAGGTGATGGTGAAGTTGCTGGAGGTGCTGTCCGCGCGCGGTGCCGAGAAGGACTTTCCGAAGCACCGCGCGCGGTGCGCCGCCTTCGACAAGCTGGTGACCCGCGCGCCCGACAAGGCGCTCTTCCTCCCCATGGTGCAGGCGCTGAAGGCGGGCGACCCCACCCTGCGGACGACGCTGATGGCGCTGCTGCCGGCGGTCAACCAGGTCACCGAGCATCCCCAGCTGTGCCAGCTCCTGCGCTCCAACGACGCGTCCGTCCGCCAGGTGGCGGCGCAGGTCCTGGGCGGCATCGGCGGGAAGACCACGCTGCGGCTGCTGGGCGAATGGCTGGCGGAGCCGGCCTTCCTGGGCCGGATCGAGGCGCTGGACGCGCTGGCCCGCTGCGCCGGCCACCACGCCATCCAGGCCTTCCGCGGCGCGCTCTTCGCCGGCAACGACGAGGAGCAGGCGCACGCGCTGAAGTACCTGGGCGACCCGAAGTACGTCGCCAAAGGCACCCGCGAGGCGCTCCAGATCATCGTCGAGTTCCTCGAGCAGGGCCCGGGGCATCGCGCCCCGGCGATCGCCGCCTTCTGCAGGATCTGCTCGGAGGAGGACTACTTCGTCGCCATCGCCCCGTGCCTCGACTCCGACGAGGTGGAGGTGGTGAGGGCGGCGGTGGAGGGGCTGAGGGGCTTCCGGACCCCGCGCACGTTCGAAGCCCTGGAGCGGAAGCTCCGCGCCGGGCCGAACGCCATCCGTTTCGTGGTCCTGACCACGCTGGAGGCGATCGGCTCCGACGAGGTGACCCCCCTGCTGGTGGACGCCATCGGCCACAGGCTCCAGGCGATCCGCAACCGCGCCAGCGAGGTGCTGTCCACCCTGAACCGGTCGGGGAAGATCGACCTCGCCCGCACGCTCATCTGGCTGGCGCACAGCAAGGACGTCAACGTGCGCCGCCAGGCGGTCGAGCTGGTCCGGAACACGAATGACCAGGGCGACCAGATCTGGCCCAAGCTGCTGAAGCTCCTGCGCGACGAGGACTGGTGGGTGCGCGAGGGCGTGGCGGAGGCCGTGGTCGCCATGGCCGGGCACAAGCTCACGCCCCACATCCTCCCCTACCTCGACGACCCCTCGGACGTCATCCGCCGCTTCACCATCGAGCTGCTGATGCGGCTGGACGATCCGCGGAGCCTCACCCCGCTGCTCAAGGTCGCCGCCAAGGACCCGGACTGGTGGGCGCGCGAGCGGGCGGTGGAGGCGATCGTCAAGATGAAGGACCCGCGGGCGATCCCGCACCTCGTCGCGCTCCTCGGCGATCGCGAGCTCCTGCTCAGGGTGCTGGAGGGGCTCGGTACGCTCGGCGCCCGGACCGCCGCGCGCGAGATCTCCGCGCTGGCCGGCGACGGCGACGCCGACGTGCGGCTGGCGGTGGCGAAGTGCCTGGCCGGCTTTGACGAACCCTCCCTCGGCGCGCCGCTGGAGGTGATGCTGGGCGACGAGGACGCGCGCGTGCGCGAGGTGGCCCGCGACGCGACCGCGCGCTGGCGGTCCTCCGCCCAGGCCGCGGGCCCCAGGCGCGGCCCGCGCATCGGCGCGCTGCTCGAGGAGATCGGCAGCTCCGGCGCGGACGACCTGCTGATCGCGGTGGGCCACCCGCCCACCATGAAGAAGATGGGGCGCGCGATGCCGATCTCGGACTCGCCCCTGACCGCCGAGCACACCCGCGAGCTGTTGGGGCCGGTGCTGAAGAAGGAGCAGCTGCGCGAGCTGGAGGAGCGCGGGGACGCGGACTTCTCGTACGCGTTCGAAGGGATGCGGTTCCGCGTCAACGCCTACAAGGCGGAGGGCGGGCTGTGCGCCGTCTTCCGCATCGTCCGCGGGAAGCTGCTGGACTTCGACTCGCTCGGCCTCCCGGAGGTGGTCCGGAAGTTCGCGGACCTCAAGAACGGCCTGGTGGTGATCGGGGGGCCGACGGGATCCGGGAAGTCGACCACCCTGGCGGCGCTGATCGACCACATCACCCGGCACCGGAGCCAGCACATCGTCACGCTCGAGGACCCGGTGGAGGTCGTCTACAACGCGCGCAAGTGCCTGGTGAACCAGCGCGAGATGGGATCGCACGCGGTCAGCTTCGCCGCGGGCCTTCGCGGGGCCCTGCGCCAGGACCCCAACGTGCTGCTGGTGGGCGAGATGCGCGACCTCCCCACCATCGCCGCCGCGGTCAGCGCCGCCGAGACCGGGCACCTCGTCTTCGGCACGCTGCACACCGTCTCGGTCGACACCAGCGTGGACCGGTTGATCAACGTCTTCCCGGCCGTCCAGCAGGACCAGGTCCGCGCCATGCTCGCCGAGAGCCTGCGCGCCGTGGCCTGCCAGTACCTGCTGCCCCGCCGCGACGCTCCGGGCCGCGTGCTGGCCCTGGAGGTGATGCTCTGCAACGACGCCGTGTCGAACCTGATCCGCAAGGGCAAGACGTTCCAGATCCACTCGGTGATCAGCGCCTCGGCGGAGCTGGGCATGCGCACCATGGACTCGGAGCTGATGGGGCTGTTCAAGGCCGGCAGGATCTCGGCCGAGGACGCCTACATCAAGGCCCGCTCCAAGAGCGACTTCGAGGCCGTCCTCTCGCAGGAGGGGCCGTCCGTCGTGTTGCCCTCCCTGGCGCCGCTGCTGGCCGCCGGGACGCCGCCCAGCATCGCCGAACCGGTGGCCCAGCTCCCCGCGGACGCCGGCGAGGCCCCGGCCCCCACGCCCCCGCCCGCGCCGGCGCTGGCGTCC
>DATBSS010000534.1:0-3340 GCA_036559665.1 Myxococcaceae bacterium | reverse complement strand
GATGACGCCGTGGACCTCGTAGGTCGGGTGGTCGTGCGTGGTGGGGCGGCAGGTCTCGATGCAGCCGCCCTGGTCCACCGCCACGTCCACCACCACGGACCCGCGGGACATCTCGGAGATCATGGTCTCCGAGACCAGCTTGGGCGCCTTGCCGCCGGGGATGAGCACCGCGCCCACCACCAGGTCCGCCTCGCGCACGGTGCGGGCGATGTTCTCCTGGTCGGAGTTGAGGGTGGAGACGCGGCCCAGGAAGACGTCGTCCAGGTAGGCGAGTTGGTTGAGGTTCGTGTCGAGGATGGTCACCTCGGCGCCCAGGCCCACCGCCATCTTGGCCGCGTTGGTGCCCACCACGCCGCCGCCGATGATCACCACCCGCGCGCGGCGCACGCCGGGCACGCCGCCCAGGAGGATGCCCTTGCCGCCGCGCTCCTTCTCCAGGCAGGCCGCGCCGACCTGGATGGACATCTTGCCGGCCACCTCGCTCATCGGCCGCAGCAGCGGGAGCGACCCGTCGTCCAGCTGGATGGTCTCGTAGGCCACCGCGGCGACCTTCTTCTTCACCAGTTGCTTGGCCAGCTCCGGGACGGCGGCCAGGTGGAAGTAGGTGTAGATGATCTGGCCGGTCTGGATGCGGTCGTACTCCGCCTCCAGCGGCTCCTTCACCTTCACGACCATCTCCGCGCTCTTCCAGACCTCGTCCGGCGAGGCGACGAGGGTGGCGCCCACCCGCTGGTACTCGGTGTCCGGGACGCCGCTGCCCTCGCCGGCGCCCTTCTCCACCAGGACCTTGTGGCCGGCGCGCGAGAGCGCCCCCACGCCCGCCGGCACCATGCCGACGCGGTACTCGCGGGTCTTGATCTCCTTGGGAACGCCGATGATCACGGTCCTGCCTCCGGGGGGCTGTTCGGGTGCTGGGGGCCGGCGTTTAGCACCCGGGCAGGCTCAGCGTCGAGGAGGCGGGGGGAACGGGAAGCGGAGCACCTTGATGGGGTAGGAGAAGCAGTTGGGCGCGGCGTCGCCGATCCGCTGGAGCGTGGCCGGCGCCCAGCAGGTGTGGAGCATCAGGTCGTTCTCGTCCAGCACGCCCATCGGCTCGCGGTCCTCGTACAGCGCGGCCACGTGGCGGCTGCCGGGGAAGTAGATCACGTCGCCCACGTGGACCTGCTTGGGGCCGTCGCCGATGGACAGCGGCGCCGAGGCGGAGGTCATCACCCCCACCAGCGGCGCGACCTTCTCCATCCCCCAGGTGTTGGTGTAGTCGACCTTCAGGCCCATCCGGCGCGCGCCGTAGACGGTCAGGTCCGCGCAGTCCGAGCCGATCAGCTCGTCCGTCTGATGCCGCTTGCCCTCGCTGGAGCTGCCGAAGATGTAGGGCGTGTTGAACAGCTCGGTGAGGTAGCCCAGGTAGGTGTCGTCGCGGCGGAAGGCGACCTTCGGCACCTCGCGCGGGAGCCCGAACGCGGTGGCGGTGCCCGCGCCCGGTGTCTCCACGATGCGCCCGTCTGGCAGCCTGGCGCGCGCCTGGAGCGCCACCACGCCGGTGCCGGCGACGCGGGTGAGGTTGGTGAAGCGCAGGGTCTCGCCGGAGGGCGCGCAGGTGCGGGAGCCCTTGCAGGCCGGGAGCTCCACCGCCTGGTAGCCGATGGGCTCGAAGTGGAACTGTGGGGTGGTGTTGTCCACCGCGGTGGCCACCGGCTCGAGCTGGAACCAGTCGAAGGCGGCGTCGGGCACGTCCGGCCGGAGCTCGGCACGGAGCTCCACGCGCTGGCCGGCACGGGCGTAGATCAACGACCCCTGGGCCGGTGCTCCGTCCACCGTGGCGGTGATGCGGATGGTGGGCGGGGCGGCGGCGGCGAGCAGGGCGCAGAGCGGGAGAGCGAGCATGTCCTCCTCTGACGCGAGCAACGGGCCCGGGGTTCCGCTACAAGCCCCCTGCCGTGCCGCCGCGCGCCCCCAGGCTCCTCTTCGCCGATCCGTCCGGGAAGGTGATGGAGCACCCCACGCTCGTGCCCACCCTGCGGTCCGGGGAGGAGCTGGTCCCGCCGAGGGACCGGCCCATCCCGCTCCCGCCGCGCGCCACGCTGGCCCACCTGCCGGGGCGGCTGCCGGTGGGCCTGGACCCGCGGACCGGCCGCTTCGAGCTGCTGCGCGAGATGACGGTGGGCGGGAAGACCTTCGTCCCCCACGCGGTGGGCGCGCTCCTGCCGCCGGGATACACGCGGACCTACCTGCCGGGCGAGGTGAAGGGGAAGGGGCCCATCCTCCCGCAGTGGGCGTACACGGCGGCGGGGTGGGGCGAGCGCGGGCCGGTGGCCTGGGCCATCCACACCGACCGGCGGACCCACTGGAGCCCGGAGCGCTACTCCACACCGGAGCTGCCCCGGCTGGTGGCGGCGCACCTGGCGCGCTTCCCGGGCAACCGGGTGGTGACGCAGCTTCGCACCTGCGCGCTGGTGTACCGGTGCTTCACCAGCCAGAACCTCTTCTACCAGCGGGACGAGGGCGCCATCCCGGCGTCGGTGATGTGCAACGCGCACTGCGTGGGCTGCATCTCCGAACAGCCCGAGGACGGCCCGCCCGCCTCGCACGAGCGGATGGACGACGGACCCTCTGCGGAGGAGATGGCGGCCGCCGGCGCGCACCACCTGGAGGTCGCCGAGGGGCGGGCGATGGTGAGCTTCGGCCAGGGCTGCGAGGGGGAGCCGCTCACCCGGTACCGGGCCATCGCGCAGTCGATCCGGCTGATGCGGGCGAGGACCTCGCGCGGGTCGATCAACATCAACACCAACGGGTCGCTGCCCCACGCGCTGGAGGCGCTGTTCGACGCCGGGCTGGACGCGGTCCGGGTGTCGCTCAACTCGGCGGTGAAGGACCTGTACGAGGCCTACTACCAGCCGGTGCGCTATGGCTGGGAGGACGTGGAGGCGTCCATCGCGCTCGCCCGGAGGCGGGGCGCGTTCGTGGCACTGAACCTCCTGACCTTCCCGGGGGTGACGGACCGGGAAGGGGAGCTCGAGGCGCTGGAGGCGCTGGTGCGGCGCCACCGGGTGGACCAGGTGCAAACGCGGTCCCTGTGCATCGACCCGCTCCAGTACCTGGAGGTCGCGCACGGGCGCGGCGCGGGCGGGCGGGCGATCGGCGTGCGGGCCATGCTGGGGCGGCTGCGGAAGGCGGGGGCGCGGATCGGTAACTTCGCCCGGGCGATGGAGGAGCGGCAGGTGCCCTCGTAGAGTCCCTTCCGGGAGGGAAGGTCATACGGCTGATTCTCGGAATCCTTCTGTTGCTGGGGTGTGCGGCCCAGCCGCGAGCGGCACGACCCTACAAGGACGTGCCGGTCCTG
>DATBSS010000533.1:0-8052 GCA_036559665.1 Myxococcaceae bacterium | reverse complement strand
TGGGCTTCGAGGGCAAGTACAAGGTCCGCGGCGGCGAGCTGGAGCTGATGTCGCTCACCGACAGCGTGGCCAAGGAGCTGGGGAAGTACCGGCAGTACGAGGCGGACACGCTCTCCCCCAGCGGCGAGCGGCCCTCGGACTCGCTGGTGAGCGGGAGGACCGTGGGCCCGCTGCTCATCCTCTCCGCAGCGGCGGTGGCCCTGGCGATGTTGATCTACGTGGGGCTGTGGGTCGGGCTGAAGGCTTCCGTGGCCTCGTCCACGAGCGAGATCACCGCGGTGGGCATCAGCTCCTCCGCGCCGGAGGGAGGGCGCTAGATGGCCGCCATCTTCTTCGCCATCCTGGCGCTGCTGGCGATCTGGGGGACGTTCCTCCTCAACGCCACCGGCAACCTCACCGGCTTCACCTTCAGCGTGGTCACCGCCATCTCCCTCACCGCCTTCATCGCGGTGCTGGCGGGGAGCTGGTTCGCCTTCAAGAAGCTGAAGGCGCGCGCCGCCAGCAAGGAGCTGGACAAGACCCTCAACGCCCAGGCGGATGATCAGGAGGCCGGGGCCCGCCCGGACCTCCAGCCGCAGATCAAGGAGATGCGGGCGGAGTTCCAGAAGGCGGTGGGCTCTTTGAAGAGCTCGCGGCTGGGGCGGTCCGGGGCGGACGCGCTCTCGGTGATGCCCTGGTACGTCATCATCGGCCCGCCGGGCACCGGCAAGAGCACCGCGCTGCGCAACTCGGGGCTGAAGTTTCCGTACCTGGGCAAGAAGGGCGGCGTGCGCGGCGTGGGCGGCACCCGCAACTGCGACTGGTGGCTCACCAACGAGGGCGTCATCCTCGACACCGCCGGCCGCTACGTCACCGAGGAGGACGACCAGGAGGAGTGGCTCTCCTTCCTGGACGCGGTGGCCAAGTCGCGCCCGCGGCGGCCGATCAACGGCCTCATCGTCACCGTCGCCGCCTCCGAGCTGATCACCCTGGACGAGGCGGGCGCCGCCGCCCTGGGCTCCCAGCTCCGGGAGCGCGTGGACGAGGTCACCGGGCGGCTCCACCTCGTGGTGCCGGTGTACCTCCTGGTCACCAAGTGCGACCTGCTCTCCGGCTTCGTGGAGACCTTCGCCAACCTGCCCAAGTCCGAGCGCGGGCAGGTCTGGGGGTTCACCTACCCGGTGGGAGCGTCGCACGAGGACGGCCCGAGCGAGATGGTGCGGGAGAAGCTGGACGAGCTGACGGACGTGCTCTTCGAGCGCGCCGCGGCGCGGCTGGCCCAGGAGCGGAAGATGGAGGCGCGGGAGAAGATCTTCCGCTTCCCCCGCCAGCTCCAGCTGCTGCGCGCCGCGCTGGGCGAGGTGTCCCAGGCGGTGTTCTCCGAGAACCCGTACCAGGACACGCCCATCCTCCGCGGCGTCTACTTCACCTCCGGCACCCAGGAAGGCCGGCCGATCGACAAGGTGATGTCCGCCATGGCGGAGTCGTTCGGCCTGCGGGCGAACCTGGCCTCGGGGGACGCCCCCACGGACGCGCGCAGCTACTTCCTGGGCGGGCTGTTCCTGGACGTCATCTTCAAGGACCACAAGCTGGCCCGGCGCTCCAGCAAGGCGGTCCAGCTCCAGCGGCAGCGGCGCTACCTCTACGCCGGCGTGGCGGCGGGCGTCTCCGCGCTGCTCATCATCTGGCCGCTGCTGGCGTTCAACGCCATGCGCTCCCAGGCGCGCGCCATGGTGGAGAAGGTCAAGGACGTCGCCAAGGTGACGTACCCGGAGGACCGGCTGCTGCGGCTGGAGGCGCTGCGGGTGGAGATCCTCAAGCTCCGCGAGGAACAGGATTCGGCGGTGAGCGGCACCCTGTCCTTCGGGATGAACCGGCGCGAGGAGCTGGTGAAGGCCACCGAGCCCGTCTACGGGCAGTGGATGCGGGACCTGGTGGTGATGGACGTGCTCAAGCGCGACGAGGAGGGACTGGCCGCGCTGCCGGAGCGGGGTGACGACGCGCCGGCGCCCGCGCCCGCGTTCCCGCGGAGGCGGCAGCGGAGGGGGGAGCCCCGGACCGCGTCCGCGCGGACCGCCGCGGCCAGCGAGCCGTTCGACGAGGAGCTGACCTTCGAACGGCTGAAGCGGCACATGCTGCTGTCGCTCCAGCCCAACGACCCGCCTTCCCGGCAGCCGGACCTGTTCGTCGCCGAGCTGCAGTCGCTCGCCGGGCCCATGGCGGCGGACTTCAAGAAGAGCTCGTCGGTGAGCGCGCCCGAGGACGACATCGCCAAGGACCTGGCGCTGATGTTCGACGTCTGGCCGGAGCACCACGAGCAGTGGCGGGTGCAGCGGCGGGAGGAGCTCAAGGCCAAGGGGCAGGGGTCGCTCTCCGGGATGAACCGCACCCGGCGGATGCTGGAGCTGCAGCTGCGCCGCTGGGCGAAGGGGAAGCAGGACCTCACCCTCACCGCCATGGTGCGGGACGGCAGCGTGTACGACAGCGACAAGGTGGTGCGCGCCGCCTTCACCAAGGACGTCTGGAAGGAGCACGCGAAGGACGCGCTCGCCAAGCCGCCGTCGGACGACGAGGCGTGGATCCTGGGCGCCGAGCCGCAGACCGGCGAGCAGATCCAGCAGGACCTCCAGCGCGAGTACTACGGCCAGTACATCCGCGAGTGGACGGCCATGCTGCAGTCGGTGGAGCTGCGCCCGGTGCGCGACCCCAACGAGGTGCGGCGGCGGCTGGAGGCGCTCACCGACCCGGAGCAGTCGCCGCTCACCGACATCTTCGACAAGCTCCAGGACAACGTCCTGCTGGCCATCCCCACGCCGCGCAGCAAGCCGATGGTGCCGGACGCGCAGAGCGTCTCGGAGGCTTTCGTGCCGCTGCTCACGGTGAAGCCGGGCGTCTCCACCCTGCTCAAGAAGGTCCTGCCGGGCGGCGGGCGCGAGCGCGTGGACCTGAACATGTACCAGGCCCGGCTCAAGGGCTTCGCCAAGGACATCGAGGCCGCCAAGGACCCGCAGGCGGCGGCGCTGGTGGCCAAGACGCTGCGGGCGGAGGCGGGGAACCTGACCTCCGTCATCGGCAACCAGCAGCAGGGGACGCTGTACGAGTCGGTGCTGGAGCAGATCTGGGTGCGGCCGATCCGGAGGATGGCGGACGCGCTGGATTCGGGGACGCGGCAGGAGCTGAACTTCAAGTGGTGCAGCGACGTGTACGCGCTCCACCGGGCGGAGCTGAAGGGCCGCTACCCGTTCGCGCGGCTGGGGCAGGACGCGGACCTGGCCACCATGATCCAGCTCTACAACGGCAAGGACGGGAAGCTGGTGGAGTTCTACAAGAGCAACCTCAGCTCCAAGGTCGGCGACCGCGGGCAGGACTTCGTGCGCATCGGCGGGGAGTCGGTGGTGGACGGGCTGGTCACCTACCTGAACAAGGCGAAGGTGGTCCGCGAGGCGCTCTTCCCCAGCGACGCGCCGGAGCCGATCGTGGACTTCACCGTGCAGCTCTACCCGCCCCACCTCCCCAACGTGCTGGGGGTGAACTTCCTGATGGACGACCAGCAGGCGCGGCAGGACACCGGCCCGGTGGAGTCGCCCTACGCCATGCACTGGCCGGGCAGCCCCAAGGGGCCGAAGCGGGCGCTGCTCAGCCTCACGCTCAAGGGCGCGCGGCCGAAGGTGATCGGCTGCCACGGGGAGCAGGAGTGCTCCGGGACGTTCGCGCTGTTCCGACTGCTGGAGCAGGGGAAGGTGATCAACAAGGGCGCGCGGTCCGCCACGCTGTCCTGGCCGGTGGAGCTGGGGGCGGAGGGCATCACCGAGGTGCGGATGGACCTGGCGTGGACGCGCAGCGTGAGCCCGTGGTTCGGGCGCGAGGGTGGGCGGTCCACGGAGAAGATCCTCGCCATCTTCCACGAGCTGGAGCCGCCCGCGGCCATCGTGCCGGGAGTGGACGGCTGCCGGTGAGCGCGCTCGGACAGGTCGGGCTCCTGGGGAAGGCCCCGGCGCGGGCGGACTTCATCCGGCTCAACGCGCCGGCGGGGGTGGTGCACCACTTCCACCGGTGGCTGGAGGACGGGTGCTCGGCGCTGCAGGGGCCGCTGCGGGCGTTCCCGCCGGAGCCGCTGCGGTTCTGCTTCACCGCGGCGGGGGAGAAGACCGCGCTGTGCGGCGTGGCGGCGGCCTCCGTGGACCAGGTGGGGCGGCAGTTCCCGCTCTGCGTGTTCGTGCAGCTGGACGCGGCGCAGGCGGCGCCGGCGTTCCCGGCGTTGCCCTCGGCGATGAAGGAGTTCTTCCAGGCGGCGCAGGGGTTGCTGGCGGAGGCGGGCGCGCTTGCAGCGCCGGCGTTCGCGGAGAAGCTGGCGGCGCTGCCTGCGCCCACCGCGGAGCAGCTCTCGGCGGCGCAGGCGTCAGTGGCGGCGTCGATGTCGGCGCTGACGGTGGCGGGGGCGACGAAGGCGCTGGGGGCGGACCCCGCGGGGACGCTGCACCACGCGCTGCGGACGTTCGTGTCCGGGTGTGCTCGGGAGAAGGGGCGGGAGCCGCCCAAGGCGAACGCGGTGCTGGACTGCGCGGTGTCCGAAGAGCTCCCGGAGCCGGCGTGGCTGGAGCTGTCGCGGCGGACGCTGCAATGGAAGGGGTCTCCGCCGTCGTCGTTCGCGCTGGGAAACCGGCTGCTGCTCTCGCTGGGGCCGCCGCCGCCGTCGGTGGTGGGCTTCCTCGCCAACCCGGCCGCCACTGGCACCAAGCTCTGGCCCTTGAAGGCGGCCGATCCCCGCGCCATCGCCGCGTCGCTCCAGGCCCTCACCGCCGCGCAGAAGGCCGCGCTCGACGCGCCGGAGACGACGCTGGAGGCGCTGTTCCAGATCCTGGCGGCGTAGATGAACACTCCGGCATCGCCCGAAGTTTAGCGGTCCCGGTTGAGCCCTGACCCGACCTGCGCCAAGCTTCCGCGCCCTTCCTCATGCCCACCGCCGCCGAGCTGCTTCCCCGCGCCAAGCCGTACCTCGAACCCATCCCGGGCGCCGCGCCCACCGGCAGGGACGCCCGCGCGGAGCCGGCCTACGAGGAGGTCACCAGGGAGATCGAGAAGCTCTCCGCCCTCACCGGCGCCAAGGTGGCGTGGCCCACGGTGGTGGACAAGGGGTCGGAGATCCTCAAGGGCGTCTCCAAGGACCTCCGCATCGCCTCGTTCGTCGCCTACGGCCTGTACGCCCAGGAAGGGCTGGACGGCCTGGCCACCGGCACCATCGCCGTCGCCGAGATGATGGAGACCTTCTGGCCCACCATGTTCCCCGACGCCGCCCGCATCAAGGGCCGCGTCGGCGCCCTCAAGTGGCTCCTCGACAAGCTCGCCGAGACGCTCCCCGCCCGCCAGGTCACCGCCAAGGACAAGGCCCCCCTCGAGAACCTCCAGGTCGCCGTCAAGCGCCTCAACGAGGTGGCTCGCGCCAGGTTCGGCAATGACTGCCCCGGCTTCGGGCCCACGATGGAGGCCGTGGAGCGCCTCAAGGCCTCCGTCCCGGCTGATGCCGCCCCCAAGCCTGCCGCCCCGCCTCCCCAGGCTGCGCCCGCCGCCTCGTCGGAGGCCCCAAAGCCCTCCGCGCCTTCGCCGGCCGCGGCCGCCCCCGCCGCGGCGGCGGACCCCGCCAAGGCCGCCGAGTTTCTCCGCCAGGTGGGCCAGTCCCTGATCGACACCGCCGGCACGCTGCGCAAGGCCAACATCACCGACGCGGTCTCCTACCGCATCCTGCGCATCGGCTGCTGGATCCACATGGTGAAGGCGCCCGACGCGCCCGGCGGCAAGACGCAGATCCCCGCGCTCGCCGCGGACGTCCGCGCGCGGCTGGAGAAGCTGACCGGCGAGTCCAACTGGGCCGAGCTGCTGGACCTGACCGAATCCACCCTTCCCAAGGCCCGCTTCCTCCTCGACCTCCACCGCTACACGGCGCTCGCGCTCCAGTCCATGGGCGCCCAGCCCGCGCGCCAGGCCGTGCTCGGCGAGGTGGCCACGCTCCTGCGCCGGATGCCGGAGGTCATGGACCTCAAGGCGGCGGACGACTCGCCGCTCTGCTCGGCGGAGACCAAGGCCTGGATCGCCCAGGACGTGCTCCCCAAGGGTGGAGGAGGGGCAGGGGCAGGTCCGGCGGCACCCGCCCCCGCGGCCCACCCGGATGGGAAGGACGAGTGGGTGGCGGAGGCGCGCAAGCTGCTGGCCACCGGGAAGCCCGGGGACGCCATCGCGCTGGCGGGTAGGAAGATGTCCACCGCGACGGGTGGGCGATCCCGCTTCCAGGCCCGGCTGGAGCTGGCGGGGTTGTGCGCGGCCAGCGGACAGAAGGCGCTCGCGCGTACGCTGTACGAGGCCCTGGACCAGGAGTGTGTGACGCGCCAGCTCGACGAGTGGGACCCGGCTCTGAGCGCTGCCTGCCTGGAGGGGCTCTTGACGCTCACCCGTGGAAAGGACATGACGCCCGCCGACCTGGCGGCCCGGTCGCGGCGTCTGGCGGTGCTCGATCCCGTCGCCGCGTTGCGCGCGATCAACTAACGTGCTGATCTCCCCTCCGGCTTCCGGGCACGTCCTGGGGGGACCCTCTTCGAAGTAGAAAGGAGCAGTCAGGGATGGCCAAGGAAGGATCCGTCGCCCCGAAGGAGCGGGTGAACATCGTCTACAAGAGCGCGACCCCGGAGGGCATGGAGGAGGTCGAGCTCCCGCTCAAGATCCTGATGATGGGCGACTACATCGGCCGCCAGGACAACCGCCCCGTCGAGGAGCGGAAGCCCATCAACATCGACAAGAGCAACTTCAGCAAGGTGATGGCGGAGCAGAACCTGTCGGTGGACATCACCGTCCCGGACAAGCTCTCCGGCGAGAAGGACGCCTCGCTGGGGATGAAGCTGGGGTTCAAGACGCTCGCCGACTTCGAGCCCGACGCCATCGTGAACGCGGTGCCGGAGCTGAAGAAGCTGGTCGAGCTGCGCGCTGCGCTCACCGCCCTCAAGCACCCGCTGGGGAGCGTCCCCGCGTTCCGCAAGAAGCTGCAGGCCCTGCTCGGTGACGACGCCGCGAGGCAGAAGCTGACCAGCGAGCTGGGGCTGTCCGAAAAGCCGGAGAACAAGTAGCCCCCCAAGGTTAGGTAGAGGCCCACACCACATGAGCCCAGAGGCAAAGACCGAGAGCGCTGGAGCCGCCAGCGCGCAAGAGGGAAACCTGCTCGACGAGATCCTCGCCGAGACCAAGGTCTCCAAGAACTCCGACGGCTACGACGTCACCAGGAAGGGCGTCCAGGCCTTCATCACCGAGATGCTGACGCCCAGCCGGGCGCAGGAGAAGGTCGACAAGAACATCCTGGACGGGATGATCGCGGAGATCGACAAGCGCCTCTCGGCGCAGGTCAACGAGATCCTCCACAACAAGCAGGTGCAGGCGCTGGAGTCCGCCTGGCGGTCCTTGAAGTACGTGATCGACAAGGTCGACTTCCGCGAGAACATCCGGGTGGAGGTCATCAACGCCACCAAGGAGGACCTGCTCAACGACTTCGAGGACACGCCGGAGATCCCCAAGTCCGGGCTCTACCGCAGCGTCTACTCGAACGAGTACGGCATCTTCGGCGGCAAGCCGTACGGCCTGCTCTGCGCCAACTTCGACTTCGGCCCCGGCCCGCAGGACCTGCAGCTGCTGGGCAAGCTGGCCTCGGTGGCGACGATGGCGCACGCCCCGCTGATCACCAACTCCAGCCCGGAGTTCTTCGGCGAGCAGTCCTTCCTCCCGCTGCCGGCGATGAAGGACCTGGACTCGCTGTTCGAGGGCCCGCAGTACGCGCGCTGGCGCTCCTTCCGCGAGAGCGAGGACTCGCGCTACGTGGGCCTGTGCATGCCGCGGTTCCTGCTCCGCCTCCCGTACGGGGAGAAGACCATCCCGGTGAAGGGCTTCAACTTCTCCGAGGACGTCATCGGCGAGCACGGCCGCTACCTGTGGGGCCACGCCTCCAACGCGATGGCC
The DNA here is from genome assembly GCA_036559665.1 of Myxococcaceae bacterium. Lineage (GTDB taxonomy): Bacteria > Myxococcota > Myxococcia > Myxococcales > Myxococcaceae > DASRBA01. The sequence continues at coordinate 81 of DATBSS010000533.1, read as the reverse complement.
ACCCGCATCGCCGACTCGTTCGCCAAGTACCGCTGGTGCCCGAACATCATCGGCCCGCAGGCGGGCGGCGCGGTGGACGGC
>DATBSS010000532.1:0-18149 GCA_036559665.1 Myxococcaceae bacterium | reverse complement strand
CAGCTGACGGAGAGGTAGATCTCCTCGGCGGCGCCGCCGTCCGCCCACCGCAGCCCGGTGCCGGAGAAGGCGTCGCCGTACCCGGAGAAGTGCCCCCGCACCGAATACCCCAGGGGCCCCCAGAGATCGCCCCGCACGCCCAGCTCCGCGCCGATCCCCAAGCCCCTCACCGAGGCGCCGTACGGGACCAGGTCCTCCTGGCCAGCGTGCGGGTCGGCCAGGAACCAGCAGCTTGCCTCCACGTTCACCTGGGGGATGAAGCGGACGCCCAGGTCCAGCCCGAGGTACGGGTACACCCGGTGCGATCCGGCCACCGGCTCCACCGCCTGCGGATCCACGTTGAACAGCCGGCCCTGCACGCCCGCCCGCGCGCCCGCGTAGCTCCACAAGCGCGCGCCGCCGAGCGCGAAGTAGACCCGGTACATGGCGTGGGCGGCGAACGAGGTGTCGGTGGAGAGCACCTGCCGCTCGTCGGTGGTGCTGGTGGGCGTGCTCACCCGGACGATGGTCATGGAGAAGCCGGCCCCGTAGCTCCCGCCGAAGCCAAGGCCGTTCACCCACGGGTTCAGCAGCGAGGCCAGGGGAAACGCCTCCAGCTCCGCCAGCACCCCGGAGTACGGGAGGTCGGAGATGAAGTCCTGGGTCTCCCCCACCGGCCGTGGATCGAGCAGGCCCCACTCGCGGCAGCTCTTCACCGACGGCCGGGCGCAGTAGTTCCGCCACAGGGTCTGGCCGGAGAGGGTGAAGCGGATCAGCTCCGGGCGCGGGAGCTCCTCGAAGGCGGGCGGCAGCGCGTCCGTCACCGCGCGAGAGGGAGGGGGCGGCTGGCGGGCGGGAGGAGGAGGAGGAGGCGGCGGCGGTCGGGTCGCGGTGCCGGTATCTGGAGACGGTGGCTCCGGGTCCGGCGGGAGCGTCCTCAGCGGCGGAGGTGGAGGCTCGGGCGGGGCCGGCGCCGTGGCGGCGGCAATGGCGGCGGCCAGGCGCTGCGCGGTGTCGCCGTCCAGCCGGCCACGCCTGACGGGGAGGTCGCGGGACCACAGTTCGGCGCCGGCCGGGTCGTAGATGACCAGGTGGGCCTCGCCAGCGCGCACGGACCCGTCCACCACCGCGGCGAGCCCGAGCGGCTTCGCCACCGCCCTGATCGCCTCCCGCGGGTCGCGGCGGGCGGCGGAGAACCCCTTCCGCAGCGCGGCCTGCCTGAAGTCGCGCACCGGCACCAGCGCCACCTTGCCGGCGGAGATCAGCGCGTCGATGACCTGGGTCCGGACCTTGTCCCCCGGATCTCCGTCCAGCTCCAGCACCACCACCCGCTGGGCGTGCGCGGGGGCGGAGAGCGCCAACAGGATGAGCGCCAGGCGTCCCACGTCAGCCGCGCTGCACCGGCCAGCCGCGCTTCGCCGCCGCATGGACCAGCCCGTTGTCTTGCCCGAACGGCGCCACCACCAGCGCGCGCTCGGCGTACGCCAGCATGGGCTCGTCCAGGTTGCCGTTGCCCACGGCCAACGCCGGCCGCAGCCCGCGCGCCTTCAGCAGCGCCACCTTGCCCTCGCCGCACGGCACCGGCCGCTTCGACCGCCCGGTGAGGCGGCCGCCCTCCACCTCCACCTGGACGCCGATCACCCGGTCCGGCGGCACGTCCAGCCAGGCGGCGCCGGGGATGACCGGCCACACCGGGCTGGCGGACACCACCCACACCTCGTAGCCCGCCCCGGCCAGCGCCCGCACCAGCGGCCCGGTGAAGGGGAAGACCTGCTGGGCCACCTGCCGCCGGAAGAAGTCCCGGCAGTACGTCACCAGCGCCGGCTCCTCCCAGCCCTCCATCACCTCCGCCGCGAAGCCGTAGCCTTCGGCCGGATCGGCCGCCACCTTCGCCTCGTATTCCTCGTAGAGGTCCCGGCGGCCGCGGTAGCGCGGGAGGCGGTCCTGGGCAATCAGCTCCCGGAGCAGCTCTTCGCCCACGTCGCCGCGCCAGAGCGTGCCGTCGGCGTCGAAGGCCACCGTCCGGCCCGGCGCGGCCGGCGCCTCCAGCAGCGGGGCCACCACCGCGAGCGCCTCGGGCGAGAGCGGGAGGGGTGCGTGCATGCGTTCACCGTCTTACCAGAGGCGGTCCACGGGCGCTCGCGCGCGCCGCGAACGGGAGCAGGATCGGAACCCATGAGCCCCAGAGCCATCGCCCTCGGAGCGGCCGCCCTGCTGGGAGCGGCCTCGGCCTGTTCCGCGTCCAACAGCGCCTGCTTCCGCACCTGCCCGGCGCTGGCCGGCCAGTGGCTGGTCGCCTTCGAGCCCGCCACCGACCCGTCCGAGTGCCGGCAGATCCGGGTCACCGTCCAGGACGGCGTGCTGGTCATCGCGCAGCAGACGTCGGCGCTCTCCGCCATCTTCGACGGGCAGGAGCTGAGCGGCACCGCCTACGACACCGGCCAGTTCACTCTGGACGGCCTGTTCGCCCCGGACGCGGGCGGGCTGGGAGACGCGTTCAGCTTCCGGGGCACGTTCACGCCTTCGCGGGACGGCGGGGCGGGCGGAGACGCGCTCGCCGGGACGTACGACGCCACGCTCCGGCGGCCCGGCCCGCAGGGCACGCTCACCTGCCGCCTGCTCCGGAGCTACGCCGCCGCGCGCCGGTGAGCGCCCCGGAGGAAGCGCGCTACTTCTTCTTCTCCCCCGCCGCCTTGGCCGCCGCCGCCTTCTTGTTGCCGGCGCGCCGCTTCCAGTGCTGCCTGATCTTCATCTTCTTCCGCTGGTGCTTGCTCTTGCTGTTGGCCATGACGCGCGTCTACCAGAGTGGCGAAGGACGTCCAGCCCTCACTGGTCGCGGTCCGGCCCGGGTTTGGTGGGGAACGGGATGCCTTCGGCGCCGCGCACGTCGGTGGGGAGCACCTCCCCCACCGTCACGTCCCCCTCCTTGTCCACGTCGGGCGGGCGCTCGCGGCCGGGGGGCGCGGCCGACTCCTGCGGCTTCTTCTTCACCGAGGCGAAGATGGGCCGGGTGGCGTCCACGAAGCGGCGCACCTCCTCCAGGGGGAGCGCGGGGACCTGGTGGTCGTTGATCCCGGTCATCGGCCGGGCCATGCACATGGAGTTGAGGATGGCCTCCTCGGTGGCCTCCATCACTGCCTCGTAGAGCGGGTCCAGCCGCTGGTCGAGGAGGATCTTCATCCGGTACACCATCTTCTGGGTGCGGCGCGGGATGATGTTGGCGGTGGAGAAGCCGACCACGATCTCCCCGGACCCGTGCCCCGCGTAGGACCCCACCCGGCCAATGCCCAGCGCCACGCGCTTGCAGAGGCGGTTCATCTGGTGGGAGAGGAGCGGCGCGTCGGTGGCGACCACCGCGATGATCGACCCGTAGCTCTGCCCGCGGCGCGGCATGTTCCGGAACTTCTCCGCCAGGACCTCCCCCACCGGCATGCCCGCCACCCGCAGGTTGTGCATCTTCCCGAAGTTGGACATCACCAGCACGCCCAGCGTGTAGCCGCCGTGGACCTCGGGGAGCTTGCGGGAGGAGGTGCCGATGCCGCCCTTGAAGTCGCAGGTGATCATCCCGGTGCCCGCGCCCACGGACCCCTCGGCCACCGGCCCGTCGGTGGCGGTGCCGATGGCCTCCCGCACGTTGGCCTCCTTCACGTGCCGGCCGGAGATGTCGTTGAGCCAGGAGTCGTCGCACTCGCCGACCACCGGGATGATCACGTCGTGCTCGTCGCCGATGCCGGGGTAGCGCTCCACCATGTAGCGCGCCACCGCGTCCGCCACCCTGCCCACGCTCATGGTGTTGGTGAGCATGATGGGCGTCTCCAGCAGCCCCCACTCCATCACCTGGGTGATGCCGGAGACCTCGCCCGCGCCGTTGAGCACGAAGCCCCCGCCGATCACCCGGTCCATGAAGACGTTCCCCGCGCCGGGGAGGATGGCGGTGACGCCGGTGCGCACCGGCCCCTCCCCCACCTTCAGCGGACCGCGCCCGCGGATGATGGTGGAGTGCCCCACCAGCACCCCCTCCACGTCGGTGATGGAGTTGTACTTGCCGGGCTTGAAGCGGCCCAGCGGCAACCCCATCTCGCGGGCGCGGACGCGGGTCTCCGGCTGGTCGGGGGCCTCGGGCATGGGGCGCGCACCTTAGCAGCGGGCGGTCGCTCGGCCGGGCGGTTTTGCTGGACATGAGGGGCGTGGCCGGACGAGGCTCCGCCGGGTCTCACAGCGAACACTTCCACCCCTTCCCGGAGACGTATCTTCATGAAAGCACGGATGATTGTTCTGTTCGGCGCGGTCGCTGCCCTGGCCGCCTGCGGGCCCCCGACGTTCAAGGCCACCCTGTCGGGTGGCGCCGAGGTCCCGGCGTTGACGGGCATCGCCGGGACGGGCTCCGTCACCGTTACGGTGGACGGCATGAACGTCGACGTAACCGGCACCTACTCCGGGCTCACGGGCGCCGCCCAGTCCGCCCATCTCCACGGCCCGGGGACCGCGGCCGAGACGAAGCCCAACGTCTGCACGCTCACGGTCACCGAGGGCACCCCCGCGGGCTCCGGCACCCTCGCCGGCGAGTGCCTCGCCTTCGACATCGCGGGCCTCAACAGCGGCATGTACTACGCGAACATCCACACCACGGCGCACGCCGGCGGCGAGATCCGCGGCCAACTCGCGAAGCAGTAGCGGCGAACGCGGTGCCTACCCGCGCAGCCCGCCCTTGAACTTGAGGTTCGGGTCGGGCGGCGCGGTGAGGTACTTCTTGATGTGCTCGGCGGCCGCGGCCGCCTTCTTCGAATCCAGCATGCCCAGCGGGGCGATCAGCGTCCGCTCCTCGCCGACGTTCTCGTACGCGCGGTCGGTGAGCTTGGTGCGGTACGTCTGGAGGTACTGCTGCAGCTGCTCCTCCGGGTACTTCTTGGGCCCGGAGCGCGCCTTCTTCACCTCGTCCTCCAGCGGCTGGAAGTCCAGCACCGCCACCGACGGCCGGACGCTGTAGAGGAACCAGCTCACGCTGTACACGCCCAGCCGGTCGTGACCCTTCGCCACCTTGTCCAGGGCGGCCGAGTAGTGCGGGGCCATGGCCTCGTTCTCGCGGAAGCCCTGCCCCAGCTCCAGGATCGCCTTCTGCGCGGCCTGGCTCTTGGACATCTCGTCGGCCACCGCGTCGTTGTCGACGAAGAACAGGCCGACCTCCTGGCAGACCGCCTTCACCCACGGCGGCGGATCCGCCGGGGAGCAGTCGAACAGCGCCACGAACCGCGCCTTCTCCGCGCTCATACGCCGGACCGCCCTTCCTGTATCGCCGCTGGTTTCTCTTCGGCCAGCGAGCCGTTGGTCTTGGGGGCGGGCGCGCCGGCGTCCACCGCCGCCTTGCGCTGCTCGCGCTCCTTGTAGCGCCGGATGGCCCCGCTCATGATCTCTCCGATCAGCGTACGGTAATCCATCCCAGCGCCCTCGGTGATCAGGACCAGGTCGCTCCAGGAGGGCGTCAGCCCGGGGAGCGGGTTGCACTCCAGGAAGTAGAAGCGGCCCCGCTCGTCCATCCGGAAGTCCATCCGCGCCACGTCCCGGCAGCCCAGCGCCATGAACGCACCGCGCGCCGCCGCCTTCAGCCGCTCCATCTGCGCGGGGTCCAGCTTGGCCGGCACGTCGTACTTGATGCGGTCGTTCCAGTCGAGCTTGTGCTCGAACGAGTAGACCGGCGTCGGATCGCCCTTGTCGAGGAAGACGATCTCCATCGGCGGCAGCACGCGCGGGCGGCGTTCGCCCAGGAGCCCCACGGTGAATTCGCGCCCGGAGATGTACTCCTCCACCAGCGCCGGCTGGTCGTACTTCTTGGTCATGAAGGTGACCACGTCGCGCAGCTCGGCCTCGGTGCGGCAGACGCTCTTCTTCACCACGCCCTTGGAGGAGCCCTCCGCCACCGGCTTGACCATCAGCGGGAACTCGAACTCCTTGATCAGCCGCTCCTTGCCGGTGTTCATCTGCTGGAAGGTGGGGGTGTGGATGCCGTGCTGGCGGACGATCTTCTTCGCCAGCGCCTTGTCCAGCGCGATGGCCAGGGTGGCCGGGTCCGACCCGGTGTACGGGATGTCCAAAAGCTCCAGCAGGGCCGGCACCTGGCTCTCGCGGTTGCGGCCCTTGAAGCCCTCCGCGATGTTGAAGACGACGTCCACGTTGGCGGAGGCGGCCAGCGTGGGCAGCTCCTGGTTCGCCTCCAGGTCCACCACCTCGTGGCCCCAGGAGGCGATCGCCTCGCGGATGGCCTGCAGCGTGGCCGGCGAGTCGTACTCCGCCTCGCGGTCCTCCACCGCGTCCATGGTGGGCTTGATGCGCTTGACGTTGTAGGTGAAGCCCACCCGCAGGGGGCCGCTCTTGCGCGTGGGCTTGCCCTGCTTCCTCGAGCTGTCCCGGATCTTGTAGCGCTTGGTGGCGCTCTTGATGATCGACCCGATCACCCCGTCGAAGTGCAGCCCCTCCAGCTCGGCGGAGACGTAGATGCCGGCGCCGGGCTCCAGGGACGGCAGCGCGTTGATCTCCAGGAAGTACGCCACCCCAGCGTCGGAGAGGCGGAAGTCCAGCCGGCCCAGGTCCTTGCAGTCCAGGACCCGGAAGATCTTCTCGGACGCCTTCCGGATCTCGGAGGTGATGTCCGGGGGGATCTGGGCGGGAGCGCGCACGCCCACCGCCTGATCGCCGCTGGTCTTCAGGTCGTACTCGTAGATCTTGTAACGGCGCTCCGGGCGGTAGCTGGGGTCGATGACGTACTCCACGGGCGACAGCACCCCGCCGTAGTCGTTCTTCACCTCGGCCAGGAAGGGCACGGCGAGGTCGCGGCCGGTGATGTACTCCTCCACCAGCACGCCCGCCGGGTAGCGCTCCAGCGCGGAGGAAGTCTTGAGGCGCACCTCGTCCACCGTCTCTGCGATGGAGTCCTGGGTGATGCCCTTGCTGGACCCTTCGAAGTTGGGCTTGACGATCACCGGGAAGCGGAGCTCCTGGGGCCGCAGCTCCGAGGCCTGCTCCACGTACTGCCACTCCGGAGTGCGGATCCCGTGCTCCTTCAGGATCAGCTTGGTGAGCTGCTTGTCCAGGGTGACCGCCAGCGCGTAGGCGTCCGACCCGGTGTAGCAGAAGCCCAGCTCCTCGAAGAGCGCGGGGTAGAAGGCCTCCCGGAAGCGGCCGCGCCGGCCCTCGGCGGTGTTGAAGATCAGGTCCGGGCTGTAGGCCTCCAACCGGGCCACGGTGCGCGAGGCGGGGCCGGAGACCTCGAAGCGCTCCACCCGGTGGCCCAGCCGCTCGATCGCCGAGGCCAGCGCGTTCACCGTCTCCTGGGTATCGAACTCCGCCTCCTCCTCCGAATCCGAGAGCTTCAGGTTGTGCGTCAGCGCGATGCGCATCGGGCGCTCCTCCCCACGTCCGCGGGCTGGCGCGTCACCCGGTTGGGCGCGCGCGCCGCGTGCTGCGCCCCCCGGTCCATCACCTCGCTCGCGTCCACGTCCTTGCCGTCGACCACCTGCGTCTCCGCCCAGCTGTCACCCAGCCGCATCCCCAGCGGGTGGCGGAGCACGTTCCAGGCCTCGATACCGCCGATCAGCACCGCCCCGGCGAAGAAGGCAATGGCGCCCGCGCTGGGCCCGGAGCTGCTCGCGCCCGGCGCCAGCGTCTCGTCCGGCATCATCCGCAGCAGCACCACCAGGCCCAGCGGCGCGTTGCGGAGCACGCTCTCCCGGAAGCGGGCGGCGACCCGGTGGGGCAGGTAGAGCACCTTCACCCCGCACAGGCGCTTGCCCACGCTCTGGCCGTTGAGGAGCCCGTCCGCCAGCAGCAGGTAGAGGAAGGCCATCACCAGCCCGGCGCGGCCGCCCACCGCGTTCAGTCCGTAGGCGATGGCCAGGTCCAGGACGCGGGCGCCGGCGCGGAGCCAGAGCGAGCACTTGGGGAACGGAGATCCCTCCGGCCCCTCCTCCCCCACCACCCGCAGATTCGGCCTGCGTCGAACCTCGCTCACTCGTCGTTCTCCTCGGGAAGCTCCACCCAGCGGACCGCGCCGTTCTCGCCGTCGGTCGGGTCGGGCTCCGTGGCCTGCGCGATCGCGGCCTCGGCCGGCGACACGTCGAACAGCGCCGCCGCCGCCAGCTCCACCGCGGTGCGCGCCGACGACTCCGGCGCCGGGGCGGGCGCGCGATCGCCGGCCGCGGCGTCGTCGTTCCTGGGGAGACCGGCCAGCTCCCGCAGCCGTTCGCGCGCGGGGCCAGCGTGGTCGGGGGCGGGCCCGGAGGCGGCGATCTCGGCCTCGCGGGTGAAGAAGACGAACGCCATCGCCGGGCGCTTGGAGGATTCGCGCATGGCGAACTGCACGCCGTCCAGGTTCCAACCCTTCGCGGTCCACTCGTTGAGGGTGCGCTCGAGCGAGCCCTCGTCCACCGTGGACAGCTCCACGATCTTGTACCGGAGCTCGCGCGAGGGAGCGGGCGCCCGGGCCGCTTGCCGTCGCCTCGACGCCCCTGCCGGCGGAGGCTTGGTCGACTTCCTGCTGGACCGCTTCTTCTTCATGCGCGAGGCGCCGCCGCCATTTGGCAGGGGTTGCCCGCCACCGTCAAGGCTCCCCGTCCGGCCAGCCCGGACACACCTTGCTCGCCGGGGGGAACGAGCGATGGCGAAGATGGCGAAGCGGAAGGCGCCCAGGAAGGTTCAAGGGAAGACGCGGCGGCGCGGGAACGCGGCCTACCGCAAGGTGAACCGGGGACGGGCGGAAGAGGTGCAGGGAGCGATCGAGGCGGCGGTCAGGGAGGGCGCGAAGATTCGCGAGGCCATCTCCAAGAAGATCGAGCGCCGGATCGCGACCGCCGAGGCGCGCGAGCGTCGCGCGTCCCGGCGGAGGTGAAGCAAGGAGCTACTTGGCGGAGAAGTCCGCCGCGGAGAGGCTGAAGTTCGAGACGCCGCCCACCATGCAGGTCTGCGGGATCTCCTCGCCGGCGGACCGGGCCCGGTTGAGGCAGGTCTGCGGGATCTCCTCGCCGGCCGACCGGGCCCGGTTGAGGTAGGTGTCCGGCTGGGAGGTCTTCGGAGAGGTCGCCTTCGCGGTGCTCGCGGTCGACGTCGACGAGGTAGAGGTCGTCGGCGACGTGGTGGGCTGAGAGACCTTCGAGCTGCTGACCGGCGCGAGCATGTGTTCCTCCGATGCGTTCCTACATCATCGTCGGTTGAGAGGCGGGGTGGGTTGCGCCACGGTCCGGCAAGACACTTTGCATTTGGACCGCGAAGACCTCTAACCGTACGTAAGGCCTCACGTTGTGGGCATTGAGCTCCACCACCCGGATGGCGCATCCGGAGGACCGGAAGGAGTCTCCTTGCCGCACCCGCAACGGGACGATCTGGAAACGAGGCTTCCACTCCTGGATCCAGAGCGCCACCGAGCCGTCCGGCTGGAAACCCCCCGCGATCAGGTCCAACCGGTTCGAGAACCGGAATTCGCTGTTTGCCCGGAGCGTGACGATCTCGCCTTCCATCATGTAGCTGGAGGTGCGAATGGTATGCCTGAAACATACTCATCCTGACATTGCAGCGATCACTGGAGCTTAAAGGGGTGATCGACCCGTCCCGTTCGCCGAAAGTGTCCTGAAACAGGACAGGCAGGGACAAGCATGCGCAGTCCATCCTCGGCAACATGACCATTTTGCGCCGGGGCGTACTGCTGGGGGCAATGCTGGGGCTGGCCTGCGTCACCACGCCTTCGGGTGGGGGCACGGTGGCGGAGAGCGGCTGGGACGCGCTGTCATCGCGCTTCCTGGAATGGACGTTCCGCACCCATCCGGGGCGTGCGGTCAACGCGGGGCGCCACGAGTTCGACGGTCAGGTGGGCGACTTCTCGCGCGCCGCGCTGGAGAAGCAGGCGGCGGACCTGCACGCATGGCGGACGGAGCTGGAGGCGGTGAACGCGGCGGAGCTGCCGCCCATCAAGCGGCTGGAGCGGGAGGTGCTGCAGGCGGCGGTGGACCGCGAGCTATTCGCCCTGGAGGACGCGCGCGCGCCCTTCCGCAACCCCACCGTCTACGGCTACGGGCTGTCGCCGTCGATCTACGTCACCCGGCCCTACGCGCCGCTGGACGTCAGGGCGAAGGCGTTCGCGGCGCATGCGCGCCAGGTGCCGCGGGTGGTGAAGCAGGCGATGGAGAACCTCGAGACGCCGATGCCGAGGAGCTTCGTGGCCATCGGGCGGCTCACCATCGGAGGCATGGCGAAGTACTACGTGGAGGACGCGCAGGCGGCGTTCGCGGGGGTGTCGGACCCGGCGCTGAAGGCGGAGGTGAAGGCGGCGGGCGAGGCGGCGTCGGCGGCGGCGAAGGAGATGGACGCGTGGTTCGCCGCGCAGGAGAAGACGACCACCAACGACTTCGCGCTGGGGGCGGAGCGATACCAGCGGATGCTGCACGCGGTGGAGCGGGTGGACCTGCCGCTGGACCAGCTGGAGGCGATTGGCCGGAAGGACCTGGACCGGAACCTGGCCGCGCTGAAGGAGGCGTGCGCGCAGGCCGCGCCGGGGGCGTCGCTGGACGACTGCGTGAAGCAGGTGGAGGCGAAGAAGCCGGCGGAGGGGCCGGTGGAGGCGGCGCGGAAGCAGCTGGACGGGCTGGAGAAGTTCATCCGCGACCGCGGCGTGGTGACCATCCCCAGCGATGAGCGCGCCCACGTGGACGAGGCGCCGGCCTTCCGCCGCTGGAACTTCGCGTACATCGAGATCCCGGGCCCCTACGAGCACGGCCTGCCGTCCATCTATTACATCGCGCCGCCGGACCCGAAGTGGTCGGAGGCCGACCGGGCCTCGTACCTCCCCGGCCAGTCCGTCCTGCTCTTCACCACCGCCCACGAGGTCTGGCCCGGGCACTTCCTCCAGTTCCTCCACGCGCACAAGGCGCCCTCCCGCGTGCTCCAGCTCTTCTCCACCGGCGGCTTCACCGAGGGCTGGGCGCACTACACCGAGGAGCTGATGTGGGAAGTGGGGCTGGGCGAGGGCGACCCCGCGACGCACGTGGGCCAGCTCACCGACGCGCTCCTGCGCAACTGCCGCTACCTCTCCGCCATCGGGATGCACGCGCGCGGGATGAGCATGGAGGCGTCCGAGAAGCTGTTCCGGGAGCAGTGCTTCCAGAACCCCGGCAGCGCACGGCAGCAGGCAGCCCGCGGCACCTTCGACCCCGGGTACCTCAACTACACGATGGGCAAGCTGATGATCCGCAAGCTGCGGGAGGACTGGACGAAGACCCGCGGCGGAAAGGCGGCCTGGAAGGACTTCAACGATACCTTCCTCTCCTACGGCGCTCCCCCCGTCCCGCTGGTGCGGAAGATGATGATGGGCGAGGTGGGGGACGTGCTGTGACGATCGCCATCATGCGGGTGAGGTTGTCGAGTTCGGCCGGCTCCAGTGGCTCGCGAACCAGGGCCGACTTGGCGCGCTCGACCATCTGATCGGCCTCTTCGAGGTCAGCCGGCGAGGCCGCCGAGGCCCACGCCCAGTATTCGGCCGCAGCGTAGACGTACACCTGAAGGTCTGGATGGCAATCCAGGAGGAGCCGCAAGGCGGCACGGACGATGCGCGGCTTCTGCCGCCAGTGCGCCCCGCAGAAGAATGCGTCTTCCGCGAGCTCGCGCCGGAGGGCTGGGAATGGGACCCTGCGCCGGTACTTCGCCTCGAGTCGTCGCAATCCCCGGCGATACCGCGCCCACGCGCTCTGCGCGAGGGCGCTGTTGGCTTCCTTCTCGAGGATGAAGGAGCGCCAGCTCTCGTTTGAGAGAGCTGCCTCCTTCCTCATTTGGGACATGGCAAACGCTGTCCCTTCCACGTGTAGATCGCCTCCGGCCAGAAACCGTTGGCGAGGCAGTAGTCCAAACAGGAACTGCATCGGCTTTGACCGTCGACCCTGCCAGGCTGACTGCCTCCGCCTCGCGAGATGCATCGCTCATAGGCGTGCGAGCACCGTTCCTTGGCGTCCTTCGGAGGATCGTCGCTCGGCCAATCGACGGGCGGGTCAATTGGAGGTGCCGGGGGACGCTCGGGGCGCGGCTTCGGATCAGGCGGCAGCGCACCACACCGCTCGTACTGACCCGGGTTCTCCTTCAAGCAGCACTGGACGGTCGTGTCGCCCTGGTTGCACGAGGGACCGACCCCGTCCAACAACACGCGACCGCGGCTCAGCGGGGTGCGTATGTGGACGGAAGCGCACGCGGCATTACTCAAGCTCAAAGCGACGACGAGCCATACCAACTTGCCGGCGCGAAGCGAGGGCATCCGTCTCAACTCTAGCCGGCCGCGGCCTTCACCTCCGCCTCGGTGTAGCGCGGGGTGATGTACGCGGGGCAGTTCCAGTCGAAGGCCACCACGTCGATGACGATCAGGCGTTCGGTCCGTTTGACGAACGCCGGATCGGCGATGCCCTCGAGCGCCGCCGGGTAGTCGCGGACGTCGGCGATGCGGGCGGTGCCCAGGATCTTGAGGCGTTCGCGCTGGACGTAGTCCATCAACAGGAGCGCCACCTTGCCCTCCCCGGCGAGGTTGCCGGTGGAGATGAGCTGCCGGTTCCCCTTGAAGTCGGCGAAGGCCAGCGTGTGCGCGTCCAGCACCCGCAGGAAGCCCACCGGCCCTCCCCGGTGCTGGACGTACGGCCAGCCCTCGCTGTTCACCGTGGCCATGTAGAAGTGGTCCCGCCTGGCGATGAACTCCACCTCGGCCGGGCCGAGCGCCTCCCGCTCCACCGACCCCGGCTGGTGGTCGCGGCCGTTGTAGTGACGCTGGGCCGCCCGCACCTCGGGGGTAAACGTCTCGGCGTAGAAGCGCTCGCCCATGGCTCGTCTCCTCCTCAGAACACCAGCGTCTGGAAGCCCTGCGCCAGGTAGCCGCGGACGCTCGCCATGCCCGGCGTCCCCGCCAGCTGGTGGTCCGAAAGCTCCTTCACCCCGCTCTGCTTCACGCCGTCCTCCGCGCCGAAGACCACCGAGCAGGCCTTCGACGCCCCCGCCACCAGCGGCCGCACCGCGTCGTAGAGCGCGTGCGCCGGGTGGTTCAGCTTGACCAGCTCCGCCGGCCACCGCGTCCCCGCCCCGATGAACGCCACCTGCACCTCGTCCTCCCGCTGGTGCGCCTCCGCCGCCAGCGCCATCGCGTTGAACGCCCGCCCCAGCGCTTCGTCGCCACCCTTCGGGTCCGAGGTGATCAGCACGGCCAGCTTCATGGTTCGCTCCGGTTCGTTCGGGGGCTGAATTGCCCGCGAGAAAGAAGATGCGCCCCGGAGCCTTTTGAAACAATGAGCACCATAGGCAATTGACCGTTTCAGTTTTGGCAATTATGCCCAGCGGCGCATGGATCGCCTGGACGCGATGGCCGCCTTCGTGGCGGTGGCGGAACTGAAGGGGTTCGCGGCGGCTGCGCGGCGCCTCAAGCTGTCCCCGCCCTCGGTCACCCGGCTGGTCGCTGGGCTCGAGGAGCGGCTCTCGGCGCGGCTGCTGCACCGGACGACGCGCACGGTGGCGCTCACCGAGGCGGGCGCCCGCTACCTGGACCGCGCCCGGCGCATCCTCGCCGACGTGGGCGACGCCGAGGCGAACGCGCGGGCCGAGCGCGCCGTCCCGGCCGGGAAGCTGGTGGTGACCGCCCCGCTCGTCTTCGGGCGGCGCGAGGTGGCTCCGCTGCTCTGCGACTTCCTGGCGCGCTTCCCCGACGTGCAGGGAGAGTTGGTGCTCTCCGACCGGCCAGTGGGGTTGGTCGAGGAGGGCGTGGACGTGGCAGTCCGGATCGGCGTGCTGGAGGACTCCAGCCTGCGCGTCCGCCCGGCCGGCGCCGTCCGGCGCGTTCTGGTGGCGAGCCCGGGCTACCTCGCGACCCGACCCGCGCTCCGCCGCCCCGCCGACCTCCGCGCCCACGCCACCATCCAGGTCACCGGCATCACCCCGCTCCCGGAGTGGCGCTTCGCCCGTGAACGCATCCTGCTCCGCCCCGCGCTGGTGACCAACAGCGCGGACGCGGCCATCGCCGGCGCGGAGGCGGGCCTGGGCGTGGCGCAGGTGCTCTCGTACCAGGTGATCGACCGGATCCGGGCGGGCGCGCTGCGCGTCCTCCTGCCCCGGTACGAACCGCCGCCCATTCCCATCCAGGTGGTGCATGCCGCCGCCCGCCACCCGCCCGCCGGCGTGCGCGCCTTCATCGACCTCGCCGTGGCCCGGAAATGGTCCTTCGTGGATCTCTGAGGCCGGTCACTTCGCCTGGATCGCCGCCGCGGCGGCAATCGCACAGAGCACGCCCGCCACCGCGTAGACGCCGACGGCCACGCCGATCTTCACTCCACGCGAGGAGGTGCGCTTGGCCACCGTGTACGCGATGAGGCCCGCGCCGCCGCCGAGGAGCCCACCCAGGAGCCCGAAGAGCGCGACGAAGACCAGGATCGGGGCCATGTACGCCATCGCCGACGACCTCGCCTTGGCCTCGTCCGCGATGCGCGCGTAGCAGGCCGGGCAGTAGGTGCCGTCCGCCGCGCAGCACTCCACGCAGGCGAAAGTTCCGCAGCGCAGGCAGGCGACCACCGCCGGCGCTGACGGGTGCGCCCCGCACATCGAGCCAGGCTGGGCGCGCACCGGGGTGACGTGCTTGGGCGTCGGGAAGACCTCGCGCCCGCGGGTGATGACGGTCACCTTCCGCATCCGGCCCTTTTCGCAGTGGACGGCCACCTCACGGTCGCCCAGGCGAACGGTCTGCTCAGGGGCCTTGGAGGTGATCTTGAAGTCCTCCTGCTTCTGCCCGTCGATCTTGAGGGAGGCACCGCCGAAGGCGAGCGGGGTCAGCTCCAGCCGCCGCCCATCGATGGAGTACCCCAGCTTCTGGTTGAAGTAGTTGGTGATGGTCACAGGAGCCTCGCGGCGTCGAGCGCGTGGTAGGTGAGGATGAGGTCCGCGCCGGCTCGCTTGATGGAGGTGAGGATCTCCATCATCACCCGGCTGTAGTCGATCCACCCGTTCTGTGCCGCGGCCTTCACCATCGCGAACTCGCCGGACACGTTGTAGGCGGCGACCGGGACGTGGAAGCGCTCCTTCACCTTCGCGATCACGTCCAGGTATGACAGCGCCGGCTTCACCATCACGAGATCGGCGCCCTCCTCCAGGTCCAGCGCCACCTCCTTCAGCGCCTCGCGGACGTTGGCCGGGTCCATCTGGTAGCCGCGCCGGTCCCCGAACTGGGGCGCGCTCTGCGCCGCCTCCCGGAACGGACCGTAGAAGCCGGAGGCATACTTCGCCGCGTAGCTGAGGATGGGCAGTTCCTGGAAGCCCGTCTCGTCCAGCGCCTTCCGGATGGCGCCCACGCGCCCGTCCATCATGTCCGAGGGAGCGATCACGTCCGCGCCCGCCTGCGCGCACGTCACCGCCATCTCCGCCAGCAGCGGCAGCGTGGCGTCGTTGGCCACCTCGCCCTTCTCGATCACCCCGCAGTGCCCGTGGTCGGTGTACTCGCAGAGGCAGATGTCGGCCAGGACCTGGATCTCGGGGGTGGTCTCCTTGATCGCCCGGATCGCCTTCTGCACCACCCCGTCGCGCGCGTAGGCGCCGCTCCCCCTGGCGTCCTTGTGGTCCGGGATGCCGAAGACGATCACCGACGGCACGCCCAGGCTCCGCGCCGCCTTCGCCTCCTCCGCGGCGTGCTCGATGGAGAGGTTGAACACGCCCGGCATGGAGGAGATCGGCTTGCGGACGTTGCGGCCCTCCACCACGAACAGCGGGTAGATGAAGTCTTCCGGCGCGAGGTCCGTCTCGCGGACCATCTTCCGGAGATGCTCGTTGCGGCGGAGCCGGCGCGGGCGGTGGACGGGGAAGCTCATGGTCCGGGGATTATCATCCGCCGGACCTCCGGGGACAGCTCGGCCGAAGCCGACAGGTGCAGGTACAGCGGCGGCTCCACCTCCAACTCCCCGCGCCCGCCCTTCACCGCGCCCACCAGCGCCACGGTGGCCGGGCGACCCACCCGCGGGTGGACCAGCCGGAGCCGGCGGGGCTCCAGCCGCCTCGCCCTCAGCGCCTCCAGCAGCTCGGCCAGGCGGCCCGCCCGGTGGGAGAGGCACAGCTCGCCGCCCTCGCGGAGCAGGAGCGCCGCCGAGGCCGCCACGTCACCCAGGGAGCACGCCACCTCGGACCGGGCGATCGCCCGCTCGCCGTGCGCGCTGGGCGGGCCCGCGGCGCACGGGTGGTAGGGCGGGTTGCAGACCACCTGCGCGAAGGCGCCCGCGCCCAGGGTGCGCGCGGCGTGGCGGAGGTCGCCCAGCACCACCGCCACCTCCCGCTCCAGCCCGTTCAGCGCCACGTTGCGCGCCGCCAGGGCGTACAGCCGCGGCTGCAGCTCCAGGGCGGTGATCCCCTGGCGCCCGAAGCGCCGGGCCAGCACCAGGGCGATGACGCCGCTCCCGGTCCCCAGGTCCACCGTCTTCCCGCGCGGGCGGTGGGCGGCGGCGAAGTGCGCCAGCAGCAGCGGGTCGAGCGTGAAGCGCTCGCCGCGCACGGGCTGGAGGATCCGGATGTCTCCGCAGATGGTGTCCAGCGTCTCGCCCCCGGCCTGCATCGGGTGCGCCCCGGCTTCAACCCTCAGGCGCCGGGGTCCAGGAAGAGCAGCCGCTGCGGGGGCAACGGCTCCACCCGGATGCAGCGCGGCGGCAGGGACTGCCCCGCCTCCATCACCGCCCGGATCTCCCACAGCGGCGGCGGGTGGAGCGCGACGCCGGCCTGCAGCTCACCGGAGTCCACCCGCGAGACCAGCTCGTGCAGGGAGGCGACCGGGACCACGTGCTCGCTCCGCTCCGGGTCCTTCAGCCCCAGCACCGTCCGCAGCACCAAAGCGTCCAGGAGCGCCAGGTCCACGCTCCGCAGCGTCGGGTTCCGCGGCACCGCCGGGTAGCTCTGCAGCTCCAGCCCCTGGCGGATGCGCAGGATCTTCCCCCGGCCGCGAGGCAGCACCAGCAGCATGGCGTGGCTCCCGCGCGCCAGCGTGGCCATCCGCTCCGCCGCCTCGGCGCGCCCCTCCTCCGTGTCCAGCCCGGCGGAGAGGTCGTAGACGCGGGCGTACCCGCCCACCACCGTCAGGAAGCGTGCCTCGTGGAAGACGTCCACCTCGCGCAGCCCGCGGTGCCAGGAGCGGACCTTGAGCCCGGCGTCGGAGAGCGGCGCCACCGCCACCAGCGACGGGCTCTCCTCCGGGAGCGGCTGGAGCGGCCGCACCGAGACGTCGTCCAGCGCCCGCGACAGCCGCGACACCAGGCCCGGGTCGCGCACCGCGAACGCCTGCGCGCGGGTGCCGTCCGGGCGGACCTGGACCGCCTCCGGCTGGCCGGCCACCGCGGTCTCCAGCAGCTCCGCCAGCACGCCGTGGTCATCCGCCGCCAGGCAGGGCATCAGCGCCAGGGGCGGCGGCGGCGACAGCGCCTCCTCCAGCGACTGCTCCGCGCCGTTCCGCTCCCGGAGCGCACCGGCGACGAAGCGGGCGGCGCGCTCGCCGGGGGGCGCCACCTCCAGGACGTGGAAGGCCGGGGAGGCGTCGGGCCGGACGGCGCCGCGCTCCCGCCAGCGACGGATCAGCGCGGGCGTGACCGCTTCCGCCTCGGCGGCGGCCGGCTCCGGGCTGGTGCTCCAACACGCCGTGAATGGTGTGACGCGAGCCATGGGCGACAAGGTGCGGACGGCTTGCGCCCGGCGCTCGTATGCTCGGGGCCCGTGCTCAACGCCTCGCTCCTGCTCCTGCTGGCCGCCGCCCCCCTGCCCGCTCCCTCGCCTGCCCCGCCGGCGGCGCCCGCCTTCGCGCGGACCCGCGAGGTCGTCTACGCGGCGCACGGGATGGTGGCGGCCGCCCAGCCACTGGCGGTCCAGGCGGGGGTGGACGTGCTCAAGCAGGGCGGCAGCGCGGTGGACGCCGCCATCGCCACCAACGCCGCCCTGGCGCTGATGGAGCCCACCTCCTGCGGGCCGGGCGGCGACCTGTTCGCCATCCTCTGGGACCCGAAGGCGAAGCAGGTGGTGGGCCTGGACGCCGCGGGTCGCTCGCCGAAGGCGCTCACCGCCGACAAGGTCACCCCCGCCAAGGACGGCACCATCCCCCTGGACTCGCCCGCCACGTGGACCGTGCCCGGCGCGGTGGACGGCTGGTTCACGCTCCA
>DATBSS010000531.1:0-3336 GCA_036559665.1 Myxococcaceae bacterium | reverse complement strand
CGAGGACATCGCCCGCGGCATCGAGTGGGTGCTGGTGAACCGGGGGCGGTTCGACATCCGCATCCTCAACATCTCCTGCGGCGGGGACTACGAGATCTCCTACCTGGAGGACACCATGTCCCGCTTCGCCGAGGCGGCGGTGCGGGCAGGCATCGTGGTGGTGTGCGCGGTGGGTAACAACGGGCACCGCCCCGGGTACGTGGTGCCGCCGGCCAGCGTCCCGGCGGTGATCAGCGTGGGCGGGATGGATGACAGCGGGAATCCCAAGCTGGGGAAGATCACCGGGTACCGGTCGTCCTACGGGCCCACCATCGACGGCGTCCAGAAGCCGGAGATCATCACCCTGGCGGACTGGCTGGCGGCGCCCATCCTCCCCAACACGCCCACCGCGCAGCAGGCGGCGCTGCTGGCGAAGCTGGCCGAGACGCCGGACGACCAGCTCAAGGCGGTCATCGAGGCGCACCCCAAGGTCTTCCTGCCCCTGGACGAAGCGAAGGACCAGCCCGCGTACTTCATCCGGGACATCATCTCCATCGGGTTGCGGGACGGGCTGGTGATCGACCAGCACTACAAGATGGTGGACGGGACCAGCTTCGCCGCGCCCATCGTGACGTCGGTGGTGGCGCAGATGCTGGAGGCCAACCCCATGCTCACCCCGCAGCAGGTGAAGCGCATCCTCCTGCAGACCGCGGCCCGGCTGCCGAACCTGGAGGTGGACCGGCAGGGGTGGGGGGCCATCCAGCCGCGGGCGGCGGTGCACCGGGCCCTGGCGGTGAAGAACGAGGCCACCGGGCTCCCGCCCTGGCGGCAGCGCGGCATCTGAAGAGGGGGGCTGTTTCTGGCGGTGGACGCGCCGGTCACCGAGATGGTGGTGTTCTCCAGCGCGTACGAGTCGCTCCGACGCGCGCTGGGGGACGGGCTGGCGCTCGCCGCGGTGGAGCGCTTCCGCGCGCACGGGGTGGACCTGTTCGGGAAGCTGAGGGTCGCCTACCCGTACGAGACGTGGATCACCTCGCTGCGCGTCGCGGCGGAGCTCCTGGCGCCGGGCGCGTCCGAGGAGGAGGCCACCTACGTGGTGGGGCGGCGGATATTGGAGTCGTACGTAGAGACGATGATCGGCAAGGCGACCTTCGGCGTGCTGCGGGTCATCGGCCCGCGGAGAGGGTTCGACCAGATCCGGCGGTCGCTGCGGACGACCAACAACTATTCGCGGACCACGTTCACCGAGGTCTCACCCAAGGTGTTCCACCTCTGGTGTAGCCAGGTCACCTTCCCGCACTACTACCGGGGCATCTTCGAGGCGGGGCTGGAGCTGGTCGGGCAGAAGAACGGGTCGGCGAAGCTCCTGGCCCACGACGAGGTGGGCGCCACGTTCGAGATCCGCTGGTCGGAGTAGTCACCCCGCCTGGGCGCGCTGGTGGTCGCGGGAGACGGCCTTGATGAAGTCGTCCAGCGACTTGCCGGGTTCCTCCGGGAAGGTGGAGGTGAGCTGCACCTCCTGCATCCGGTCGATGCGGAAGCTGCGGAAGTCCTTGCGCAGCTCGCACCAGGCGCCCACCGACCAGACCTTGCCCCAGAAGGCGACGCACAGGGGGCGCACCTCGCGGGTGGTCGCGGCGCCGGCCAGGTCCTGGTAGCGGAAGCGGACCCGCTTGCGCGCGCGGATGGCGGAGCGGAGCGTGCCCAGCGCCGGCGCGCCCGAGGGGCCGCGCATGTTGGGGGCGAAGATCTGCGTGGTGCCCACCCGGGCGCGGAGCCGGTCCGGGAGCACCATCTCCACCTTGGCGAGCGCCGAGTCGGCGGCCTTGGCCAGCTCCGGGTCCGCGTAGCTCTGCACCACCCGCGCCCCGAGGACGAGCGCCTCGATCTCCTCTTCGGTGAACATCAGCGGCGGGAGGTCGAAGCCGTGGGCCAGCGCGTAGCCCACGCCCGCCTCGCCGCGGATGGGGACGCCGGAGAGCGCGAGGTCGCGGACGTCCCGGTAGATGGTCCGCTCGGAGACCTCCAGCTCGGAGGCGATCCGCTGAGCGGTGACCAGGCGGCTTCGGCGGAGGAGCTGCACCAGCTTGAAGAGTCGGTCGGCGCGGCGCATGGGAGGGCGGGTCCTGGATCGGGACAGTACCGCCCCCCTCCTGACACCGTCATGTCAGCAGAGATCAGCGCTTGCGGGCGGGCTTCATCCCGGAGGCGAGCGCGAAGGAGCGGTGGAGGAGGTCCTTCATCTCACCCTTCCAGTCGGTCTTCGCGTCCAGCGCGACGCCCAGCCAGCCGACCTCGCCGCGGGAGAAGCCGCCGTCGCGGTAGCGCGGGTCGCTGCGGGCCAGGGCGGCGACCATCTCCGCCTCCAGCAGGAAGAAGAAGTAGTCCTGCCCCTGCTTGGGCTCGTAGGCGGCGAAGTGGCGGCCGTTGGCGCGCCAGACCGGGTGGCCCCAGGCGGACTTCTCCTCGGCGCCGGGGAGGGTGGAGACGAGCTTCCGGACCTTCGCCAGCACCTTCTCGTCCGGCACCCACTTCGCGCGCGCCATGCTCCCTCCCGCGCGGATGATAGCGTCGGGCGCATGAAGCCGACCGAGGAACGATTCCGGGAAGTCTTCAACACGGTGGAGCCGCACATCGAGCGGCGGTACGGCGTGCCGGTGGTGATTGGCGACGTGGTGAACCCGTTCACCGGGGACCTGAACGGGGCGGAGATCCGCATCGACTACGAGCTGTCGCCGGAGGAGGCGGTCTTCATCCTGGTCCACCTCTTCGGCCACACGGTGCAGTGGAACCTCAGCGAGTACGCGCGCGAGATCGGCGGGCGCGTTGGCGCCGACCCCACCCCAGAAAACCTGGCCGAGCTCCACCGCTACGAGCGCGAGGCGTGCCGCTTCAGCCTCCAGCTCTTCCACGACGCGGGCGTGAAGGACCTCGACCAGTGGTTGGCGGACTTCCATGCCTGCGACTTCGCGTTCCTGCGGCACTTCTACGCGACGAAGGAGAAGAAGCCCTTCTTCTCCTTCTGGAAGGACAGCCAGCCGCTGGTGGAGCCGCTCGCCATCCCGGAGTTCAGTCCCACGAAGTGGGTGACGCGCTGGCAGGGGACGGTGGTCTGACGGAGACCCCCGGCCGCCGCCTCACTTGCTCGCGGCGGCCACCGGCGCGGGCGTCACCACGGGCATGGCCGCGCCCGTCGCCGCTCCGGTGCCGATGCAGCCGTATTTGACGGTCCGGGGCTGGAGGAGCAGGGGCATCAGCGCGGATCCGGCACTGGCGCACTGGTTGAAGGTCGTCGGGTCTCCGGTGCTGGTGGAGCAGGCGTAGCCGGCGGCGAGCCAGCCACCCGCCGCCAGCACG
>DATBSS010000530.1:0-5887 GCA_036559665.1 Myxococcaceae bacterium | reverse complement strand
TGGTGAGGGTGCCCGCCTCCTCGGTGGCGCGGGCGGCGCCGAAGACGCGCTTGGGCCGCTCCAGCGCGCGGCTGTCCACGCCGCCGGTCATGGTGCGGCCGGAGCTGTCGACCTCCTTGTTGTAGGCGCGCGCCAGGCGGGTGATGGAGTCCAGCAGGATGAGCACGTCCCGCCCGCCCTCCACCATCCGGCGCGCGCGCTCCAGCGCCAGCTCGGCGATCTTGAGGTGGTCCGTCGCCGGCCGGTCCGCGCTGGAGGCCAGCACCTCCGCCTTGGGCAGGCTCCGGCGCATGTCGGTGACCTCTTCCGGGCGCTCGTCGATGAGCAGGACCATCACGTGGATCTCGGGATGGTTGGAGAGCGCCGCCTGGGCGATGCGCTGGAGCATGATCGTCTTGCCCGTCTTGGGTGGGGCGACGATCAGCGCGCGCTGGCCCTTGCCCAGCGGGGCGATGATGTCCAGGACCCGGGTCACCATCTCGCGGTGGTTGTTCTCCAGCTTGATCCGATCGATGGGGTCGATGGAGGTGAGGTCGTTGAAGTGGGCCAGGCGCGGGGCCGACTCCGGAGGGCCGCCGTCCACCGTCTCCACCTTCTGGATGATTCCCTTGTTGCCGCGCATCTGCGCCATCGCGGTCAGGTACTGGCCGGTGCGCAGGCGGAGCTTCTGCACCAGGTTCTTGGGCAGCTCCGG
This sequence comes from Myxococcaceae bacterium, assembly GCA_036559665.1. Taxonomy (GTDB): domain Bacteria; phylum Myxococcota; class Myxococcia; order Myxococcales; family Myxococcaceae; genus DASRBA01. The sequence goes on along the minus strand of DATBSS010000530.1, from coordinate 5,193 downwards.
GTCGTCCGGGGTGGCCAGGAGGTTGCGCTTGATCTGCCGGAGGAAGGCGTTGGGACCCTTCACGTCCGTGTCCAGCACGCCCTCCACCAGCTGAAGCTGCGCCTGCTGCTGCGGTTGCTGCTGGGGCTGGGGCGGCCGCTGCCCCTGCTGCCCCTGCTGCTGGGCCATCCGCTGCTGGTACTGCTGCAGCTCCTGCGGCGTGAGGAAGACCTGGTTCTGCTGGCCGTCCGGGCCGGCCACCATCCGGTAGGCCTGGCCCTCCGGCGTGAAGAGGACCTGTGCGCCACGGCCGCGGCGGCGGCGGCGCCGGCGGCGGCGGCCCTGGCCGGGTTGCCCGGGCATGCCGGGGACCGGCGCGGCGCCGGGACCTGTGGGTGCGGACGCGGGGGCGCCTTCGTCATCGCCACCTTCGTCGTCACCCTCGTCTCCACTGCCATCGTCGAGATCGGGTGGGGGCGCGGCGGCGGCCGGAGGAGCAACGGGGGTCTGATCGGGTATGTCGTTGTCGTTCATGCGTCGTTCGAGCACGCCATGGGCGGGGCTCGGGATCCGCGGCTGCGATGTTGGACAGGAAACGCATTCGACGGGGCCTTCGAGCCAACCGACGAGGTTCCTGAGCGCTCGGCCGCGACCCGACCGGGCCAGGGACCAAAGCGGGAAGGACCCTACCAGGAAGGGCCCCGGCTGTCACCGCAAACGCCTTCAGATGTTCAGTTCAGTGGACCATGAGGTGAACCGGCTCCACCGCGAGCACCTTCCCTCCCAGGAGGACCTCCGGCGCCACGCCCAGGTCCAGCAGCCGGGCGAGGGGCGGGTCCGTCCTGGGCTTGAGCGCGGCCGCCGCCCCGGCGAGCACACCCTCCTCGCCGCCCAGGGCCGCCAGCGCGGAGTGGGGCCCGCCGTACTCCACCAGGTCCACGGTCTCCCCTTCCGGAATGCCGGCCCGGCGGCGCGCCGAGGCGATGGCGTCGTGCAGGCCGCCGAGCTTGTCCACCAACCCGCGCGCCTTGGCGTCCGCGCCGGACCAGATGCGCCCGCGCGCCACCGCGTCGATGCGGTCCTTGGTGGTGCTCCGGCTCTTCGCCGCCTCGGTGATGAAGCCGTCGTAGAAGGCGTCCACCCAGCGCTGGGCGATCTGCCGCTCCTCCGGGGTCCAGGGGCGCAGCTCGCTGGAGAAGTCGGCGAACTTGCCGCGGGTGAGGACCTGGGCCGTGACGCCGAGCGTGCTCAGCAGCTCGCCTATTGCCGGCTTGATGAAGAAGACGCCGATGCTGCCGGTGAGCGTGGCGGGCGAGGCGTAGATCTCCTGCGCGCCCATGGCCGCGTAGTAGCCGCCCGAGGCCGCCCGGTCGCCCATGGAGGCCACCACCGGCTTCTTCTCCCGCGCCTCCAGCACCGCCCGGTACATGAGGTCGGACGCCAGCCCGTCCCCGCCGGGGGAATCGATCCGCAGGACGATGGCCGCCACCTGGCCGTCGGAGGCCGCCTCGGCGAGCGCCCGGATGACGGTCTCCGCGCCGGCGATGGCGTTGCCGGTCAGCCCGTCCTGCCGGCTCTTCCCGCCCGAGATGGTGCCCACCACCGGGACGACGGCGATCCGCCGGCGGCGGCCCCAGGCCTCCTCGCGGCGGGAGAAGGGGTCGTAGCTGCCCTCGAAGCGGGCGCCCGGGACCAATTCCTGAAGCTTCCGGTCCAGCGCCTCGGGGGCAATCACCTCGTCCACCAGGCCCAGCTCGCGCGCGGCGTTGGGCGGCAGGAGCGCCGCCTGGAACGCCTTGGCCAGCGCGTCGGGCGACAGCCTGGGGGCCACGCCGGCCTGGAGCTGCTGGAAGGTGGCGTCCAGGTACGCGTCCAGCGCCTCGCGCTGCTCGGCGGACATGTTGGTGCGGGTGAACTGGTCCGGCGAATTCTTGTAGGCGCCGACGCGGGCCACGTCCCAGGTCACGTTCAGCTTCTGCATGGTGCCGCCCAGGAACTCGGTGCGGGCGCGGAGGCCGTCGATCTCGAGGACGGACTGGGGGAGCGCGTAGACGGTGTCCGCGGCGCTGGCCAGCAGGTACTCCGGGTCCTCCGCCTTGAGCACCACCGCCACCACCTTCTTCCCGGCGCGGCGGAGGCGGAGGACGGATTCGCGGAGCTCTTCGATCTTCGCCAGCCCGGTGTCGGGGAGGTCGTCGATCTTGAGGACGACGCCGCGCAGGGTGTCGTCGCGCTCCGCGGCCTCCAGCAGGCGGGTGACGCGGAGGAAGGGGTCCTCGCCGCCGCCCAGGCCCAGCAGGGAGAGCGGTCCGCCGCCGCCGCGCAGCAGGTCCGGCAGGTCGAACAGGGCCACCGTCCCGCCGGCCGAGGTGAGGTCGCGCCCGGGGCGGCTGGTGACGCGGAGCAGGCCCTGGTGCGACACGCCCCCTATGGAGCTCCCCACCGCGTAGGTGAGGCCGGCGTTGGAGAGGTCCAGGGTGACGGCGGCCTGGATGAGCAGCTCGTCCGACGGGGCGAAGCCGTGCGAGACGCCGGCCGACAGGCGCATCCCGCGGAAGAGCTCCGCCTGGGCGGTGTACTGCATCCGGCCCCCCGTCAGCGCCGTCTCGCGGAACAGGTAGTCCACGCCCAGGGTCACGCGTTCGCCCAGCGGGCGCAGGCCCAGGGCCAGCGCCCAGGCGCGGGGCGAGGGCGAGCCGGCCGGCTGCTCCGCGTTGTGGACCGTGGCCGCGAGCGAGAGCTGGGGCAGCGGGCGCGAGAGCACGCCCAGGTCCAGCCCGCCCAGCCCGTCCAGCGCCGGGTCCGGGGAAGCGATCCAGTGGTAGGCGAGGCCCACGGAGAAGGTCTGGCCGCCGGCCGCCAGCGCCCAGGAGAAGCGGCGGTGGGTGTCCGCGCCGCCCACCCAGTCGGCGGTGAGCGCGGCGGCCAGGCCATCGCCGCCCAGCGAGAGGTAGGCGCCATGGGCGGTCTGGGCGCGCGCCAGGCTGCGCTCGAAGGCGTAGTCGAACTGGAGGCCGGGGGCGCGGGCTAGGCCGGCCGGGTTGATGACGGCGGCGAAGGCCTCGTCGGCCAGCGCGGCCGAGGTGGGCGGGAGGTTGGCGCCGCGCGACGGGTCCAGCGACGTCAGGGTGGCGGTCTGGGCGCGCGCGGCGAGCGGCGCTACGGCGGCGAGGGCAAGCAGGAACGCGGGTGAGCGCATCCGCTCACCATTCTTCGGTTCCGCTCACCGAGTCCAGCGGGTCCTTGCCGCCCTTTTTGGGGCGTGACTTTTCCGGGTGCTGCCCGGCCTGGTCTTCGCCGCCCCAGTCCTCTATCCCCGACTTGCCCTCCAGCGGGTCGGAGGAGCGGGCCTGCTTCTCCGCGCCCGAGGCGTTGATGAGGCCGGTGACGACGCGGCGGACCTCGGACTTGAGCTGGCCGAACTCGTCGCCCTGGAAGGTCAGCTTGCGGAAAGAGAGCTTCCGGCCGCTGTGCACGTCGTAGAGGCCGAGGAGGAGCTCGGTGGTGTGCTGTTCGTCGATCTCCTTCACCACGCCCACCAGCGCGCGGTCCAGGCCCAGGCTCTTCCCCAGCGCCGCCAGCGCCGGGCCGGGGCGGTCGCGCGCCACCTCGGCGGCCACCTTGTCCAGGAGCGCGTCGTAGGAGCGGTAGGACTGGGACGGGCTCATCTCCGTCTCGACCTCCAGCTCCTGCTCCGGCGCCAGCTCCACCAGCTCTCCGTAGGGCCGGAAGCCGGGGCGCTCCACCCGGACCAGGTGCTTGCCCACCGGGAGCGTCGACAGGGCGTACGGCGAATAGCCCTGGAAGTCGCCGTCCAGGTAGACGCGGGCGCCCGCGGGCTTGGTCTTCACGTGGATGTTGCCGCGCAGCTCGGACTGGCGGCTCTTGGCCACCGTGGCCCGGAAGACGAGGAACTCCTTGCGGAAGCGCTTGGCGGGAAGCTCCAGCGTCTTGTCGAGCGCGTTGAGGTCGATCACGTACTGGCGCGCCTCTCCCTGGTCGCCGCGCTCGAACGCGCAGGCCGCGTACATGGCGAGCGATTCGCAGAGGTGGCCGCACTCGGTCATCGCCGAGCCCGCCTTCTGGTATTCCAGCAGGGCGGCCCGGAGCTTCCGCTCGGCGTCCGGGTACTGGTGCGCGTCGAAGCTGGTGCGCCCCTCCTCGTAGCCGTGCTCGGCGCGGCGGAGCGACGTCTCGGCGGCGTCATCCGGAGGCGTCTCGAACAGCTCCTCCGTCTTCTTGAGCTGGAGGTTGCCGTACTGCTCCAGCGTCTCGTTCATGAACGTCTCGATCATGAGCGAGCTGGCCTCCGCCCCCTGGTCCATGGCGATGAGGAGCGGGCTGATGCGCTTGATGGTCGGCGCGGGCGAGGCCAGCGCTACCGCCGGGAGGAGCACGGAGAGGAGGGGCCACTTCACAGGTCGTAGCGTACACCTCCGCGAGCGGCGAACGAGTGTGCGCAACCCCGCATGATCACTCGGGCCGGTTTCTAGACAGGCCTGTCGCCACTGCTACAGTCCGCCGCCGATGGCAGGCAAAGGCCTGAAAACCAAGGCGAAACCAGCAGTGAAGGCGAAACAACTCTCTCTCCTGGGCGCGGATCGCGCGCCACCTCCCCGTTCGAAGTCCGCTCCTGCGAAGGCCCCTCTGAAGGCCGCGAAGGGGAAGCCCGTGCTCCAGGTGGCCCCGGCGCCCGAGCCCCCGGCTCCGGAACCACCAGCGCCCTCCCGGCTCGCCCGGCGCGCCACCGCGGAGCAGATGGCGAGCAAGCAGCGGGAGATCTCCATCTCGGAGTTCTTCACCAAGAACCGGCACCTGCTGGGGTTCGACAGCCCGTCCAAGGCGCTCCTCACCGCGGTGAAGGAGGCGGTCGACAACTCGCTCGACGCCTGCGAGGAGGCGGGGATCCTCCCCGACGTCACGGTGGAGATCCGGGAGGCGGGCCCGGAGCGGTACGTGATGGCGGTGGAGGACAACGGGCCCGGAATCGTGAAGGCGCAGATCCCGAAGATCTTCGGGAAGCTGCTCTACGGGTCCAAGTTCCATAGGCTCAAGCAGTCGCGCGGGCAGCAGGGGATCGGCATCTCGGCCGCCGCCATCTACGGGCAGCTCACCACCGGCAAGCCCATCGTGGTCACCTCGAAGACGGGCAAGGGCCGCGCCGCCCACCACTTCGAGATCCAGATCGACACCCGGAAGAACGCGCCGGTGGTG
>DATBSS010000529.1:0-15939 GCA_036559665.1 Myxococcaceae bacterium | reverse complement strand
GGCGATCTTCCCCTCCGTCCCCCGCACCCCGAAGCCGCCCGGCACCAGCACCGCGTGGACGCCCTGGAGCATCTTCGCCGCGCCTTGCGACTCCACCTCCTGCGAGTCGACGTAGCGCAGGCTCACCTTCACGTCGTTGGCGATGCCGCCGTGGAGCAGCGCCTCGTTGAGGCTCTTGTAGCTCTCCTTCAGGTCCACGTACTTGCCGACGATGGCGATCTCCACCTCGCCGCGGGCGGGCTGTTCGATCGTCTGGACGATCTTCTCCCACTTCTCCAGGCGCGGCGCGCGGCTCCAGATGTTGAGGACCTCGGCCAGCCGGTCATCCAGCCCCTGCCGGTGCAGCTCCAGCGGCAGCGAGTAGATGGTCTTCACGTCCGGGGAGGTGAACACCGCGCCTGGGTCCACGTTGCAGAACATGGCGATCTTGTCCTTCATCGCCTGCTCTATTTCGCGGTCGGTGCGGCAGATCAGGATGTCCGGCTGGATGCCGATCTCCCGGAGCTTCATCACCGAGTGCTGGGTGGGCTTGGTCTTCACCTCGCCGGCCGCCGCGATGTACGGCAGCAGCGTGAGGTGCACGTAGGCCGCGTTCTGCGGCCCCACGTCGTAGCGCATCTGCCGGATCGCCTCGAGGAAGGGGAGCGATTCGATGTCGCCCACCGTGCCGCCCACCTCCACCAGGATGGCGTCGTGCCCCTCGGAGGCGGCGCGGATCATCGACTTGATCTCGTCGGTGATGTGGGGAATCACCTGCACCGTCTTCCCCAGGTACTCGCCGCGCCGCTCCTTCTGGATGACCGAGAAGTAGATCTTCCCGGAGGTGAAGTTGTTCAGCCGCGTCATGTGCGCGGAGGTGAAGCGCTCGTAGTGCCCGAGGTCCAGGTCGGTCTCGCCGCCGTCGTCGGTGACGTAGACCTCGCCGTGCTGGAACGGGCTCATCGTGCCCGGGTCCACGTTGATGTACGGGTCCAGCTTCAGCAGCGTGATGTCGAGGCCGCGGTTCTCCAGGAGCGCGCCCATGGAGGCGGAAGCCATCCCCTTGCCAAGAGAGCTGACCACCCCGCCCGTCACGAAGATGAGCTTGGTCTTCTTGGAGCGCATGAGCCGGTTTGCCTCATGGCCCCAGGGCGCGTCAACAGGGACGGCGGCCGCGCCCTCGCCACGTTCTCCGCTCTGCTAGAACCCAAGCGCATGGAGTCCAGGGCATTCGGGGCGGGCGGGCCGCCCGTCCCGGCCGTCGGCCAGGGGACGTGGAAGATGGAGCGGGACGACCCCGCGGAGGCCATCGCCGCGCTCCGGCAGGGGCTGGAGCTGGGCCTCACCCACGTGGACACCGCGGAGATGTACGGGATGGGCGAGGTGGAGGAGCTTCTGTCCCGCGCGCTGGAAGGCCGGCGGGACCGGGTGTTCCTGGTCTCCAAGGTGCTCCCGCAGAACGCCTCCTTCGCGGGCACGGTGAAGTCGTGCGAGTCGTCGCTGCGCCGCCTGGGCACGGACCGGCTGGACTGCTACCTGCTCCACTGGCCGGGGCCCCACCCCTTCGGTGAGACCCTGCGCGCCTTCCAGCAGCTCCAGCAGGAGGGGAAGATCCGCTCCTACGGGGTCAGCAACTTCGACGCCGACGACCTGGAGGCGGCGGTGGCCCTGGCGGGGCCGGGGAAGATCGCCTGCAACCAGGTCCCCTACCACCTGCGCGACCGCGACATCGAGGAGGCGCTGGTGGCGCGCTGCCAGGCGCTGGGCGTGGCGGTGGTGGGCTACAGCCCCTTCGGCGCGGGCGAGTTCCCGGCGGCGAACAGCGCGGGCGGCAAGGCGCTGAGGGCCATCGCCCGCGAGCGCGGCGTCTCCCCGTACGCGGTGGCGCTGCGGTTCCTCTTGCGCGAGCCGGGGACCTTCGTCATCCCCAAGGCATCCAGCGCCAGGCACGTGGAGGAGAACGCCGCCGCCGGCGACCTCCAGCTCTCCGCCGAGGACGTGCAGCGGCTGGACGCCGCCTTCCCTCCAGGGTGACCGGGCGCGCGGCCGAGGGCTCCGGCCGCCCCTGATCGCGGTGTCCACCTTCCCTCGCGAACCCACAGCAGCAGGAGGGAAGACCATGAACGGCAAGCACTTCATCCTGGGCGGCGCGCTGGTACTCGCGGCGCCAGCCTTCGCTCAGGCGCAAAAGTCCATGCCCGCGCACTCCGAGAAGGAGATGAAGGCGGACGCGGACGTGCTCAAGAAGCTGCACAAGGCCAACCGGGAGGAGATCGAGCTGAGCCAGGTGGCGCAGCGGCAATCTTCCCGCGACGAGGTGAAGCAGTTCGCCAAGACGATGGTCGACGACCACCAGATGGCGGACGAGAAGGTCATGAAGATGGCCGAGATGCACGGCATGACCCTGGGTGAGGAGCCGGAGGCCATGAAGGAGGCCGAGAAGCTGGGCAAGAAGATGGGCAACGACTTCGACCGGGAGTACCTGAGCAAGATGGTGAAGGGCCACGAGAAGGTCACCTCGATGGTCACCGGCAAGATGAAGGACGTCTCGCCGGAGCTCCAGACCGCGCTCACCGACATGCTGCCCACGCTGCGCAAGCACGAGATGGAGGCGAAGCAGATGCTGGACCAGGTGAAGGGGAGCCACGAGGCGCAGGGCCGCCGGTCCAGCGAGTACGACCACCAGCAGCGCTGAGCGCCTAGCCCAGGAGCGCCTCGGCGCGGCGCAGGTCGTCCGGTGTGTCCACGCCGAACGACCGGTGCAGGGTGACGGCGCAGCGGATCCGGATCCCGCACTCCAGCGCGCGGAGCTGCTCCAGCTTCTCCGCCTCCTCCAGCGGTGACGGGGGGAGGCGCGAGAGCTGGAGCAGCGCCTCGCGCGTGTACGCGTAGAGGCCGAGGTGGGCGTGGCGCGGCGGGTAGCCGCCCGGCTCGCGCTCGAAGGGGATGTCCGCGCGCGAGAAGTAGAGCGCGTCCATGTTCCGCCCCAGCACCACCTTCACCACCGCCGGGCTCTGGCGCTCCTCCGGGTCCAGCGGCCGCACCAGGGTGGCCATCTCCACCGAAGGGTCGTCGAACGCGCCGGCGATGGAGCGCAGCGCGTCCGGGTGGATGAGCGGTTCGTCGCCCTGGACGTTGACGAACCAGGGGACGTCCGGGAGCTGTGCCGCCACCTCGGCCACCCGGTCCGTGCCGCTCTTGCAGCGCGTGGACGTCATCACCGCCTCGCCGCCGAAGCCGCGCACCGCGGAGGCGATGCGCTCGTCGTCGGTGGCCACCAGCACGCGGGAGAAGGCGGCCGACTCGCGGCAGCGCTCGTACACGTGCTGCACCATGGGCTTGCCGCGCAGGAGCGCCAGCGGCTTGCCGGGCAGCCGGGTGGAGGCGTAGCGCGAGGGGATGACCGCCACCGGGCGCGCGGAGGCGGCGCGGGCGCGGGCGCGCACCATCTCCGCCTGGGAGCGCTGGAGCGCCTCCTCCACCAGCGCGGCGAAGCGCTCGGAGGCGCGCGCCACCAGCGGGTCGCCCTCCGCCTCCGCGGTCCACTCCGGCGGGGCGATGGGGAACAGGCGGTGGCCGCGGCCCAGGCGCGCCGCCTGGTTGGCCAGCGCCGCGCAGCGGTCGCAGATGGCGGCCTTCCCGGAGGTCACCAGGTGCCGCACCGCGGACTCGGGCGAATCGCAGAAGGAGCAGCGCAGCTCGGCGGTGGGCTCCGGCATGCCGGCGGTTGTATCCGATTCCGGACGGTCCCGGTGTCGCGGGCGGCGGCGGTGCCTACCTTGGCCGTCACATGCCAAGAGTTCTCCACGTGGTGGGCGCCAGGCCCAACTTCATGAAGGCGGCGCCGATCTGGAAGGCGATCGCGGCGCGCGGGTCGCTCGAACAGGTGATGGTCCACACCGGCCAGCACTACGACGCCCGGATGTCCGACGTGTTCTTCGGCGACCTGGGCATGCCGGCGCCGGACATCCACCTGGGCGTGGGCTCCGGCACCCACGCCGAGCAGACCGCCCGGGTCATGCTGGCGCTGGAGCCGGTCTACCAGCGCGTGCGCCCCGACCTGGTCTCGGTGGTGGGGGACGTGAACAGCACGCTGGCGGCGGCGCTGGTGGCCTCCAAGATGGAGATCCCCCTGGCCCACGTGGAGGCCGGGCTGCGCAGCTTCGACCGGACGATGCCCGAGGAGATCAACCGGTTGATCACCGACCGGCTGGCGGACCTGTTGCTCACGCCGTCGCCGGACGCGGCGGAGAACCTGCTTCGCGAGGGCGTGGATCGGACGCGCATCTACTTCGTCGGCAACGCGATGATCGACTCGCTGTTCCAGTCGCTGGACCGGGCGCAGTCGCCGGGTGCGCTGGAGGCGATGCGGCTGCGGGCGAGGGAGTACGCGGTGTGCACGCTCCACCGGCCCTCCAACGTGGACGACCCGCGGACGCTGTCCAGGCTGCTCGCCGCGCTGGTGGAGATCGGCCGCCGGCTCCCGGTGGTCTTCCCCGTCCACCCGCGCACCCGGAAGGCGATGGAGCAGAGCGGGTTGTGGGCGGTGGCGGAGGTGGAGAAGGGCCTGCGGTTGACGGAGCCCATGGGCTACCTGGAGCTGCTGTCGCTGACGTCGCGGGCCCGGCTGATCCTCACCGACTCCGGCGGGCTCCAGGAGGAGTCCACCGCGCTCGGGGTGCCCTGCCTCACGGTCCGCGACACCACCGAGCGGCCGGTCACCATCACCGAAGGCACCAACGCGCTGGTGGGGACGGACCCCCGGCGCATCATGGCGGAGGTGGAGCGGGTGCTGGAGGCGGGCCCGCGCGCGCCCCGCGTCCCGGAGCGCTGGGACGGGAAGACGGGCGAGCGGATCGCCGCGCTCTACGAGGGCTGGCTGTCGAGGCCGGCCGAGGAGCGCGCCCACCGGCCTCCGCAGTTCCCGGAGGTCTAGCCGCTGCAGGTGCCGTTCGAGCAGGATTTCTGCCCGGTGCCGCAGCTCTGACCCTCGCAGTCGGGGTCTTCGCAGTCCGCCCGCCCGTCGAGGTCGCCGTCCAACCCGTCGCCGCAGTCGGCCTCGCGCGGCACGCAGGCGCGCTGGAGGAGGAGGCCACCGTCGGGCTCGCCCGCGTCCGGTTCCCCGGCGTCTGCCTCTCCCGCGTCCATGTCGCCGGCGTCCGTGCCTCCGTCCGTCCCGGTGTCCACCACCAGGTGGCCGCAGTTGAGCCCGGCGTCCTCCAGGCAGTCGCCGCCCAGGGGGCAGTCGTCGTCGGCGCAGTCGGCGACCCCGTCCTGGTCGTTGTCCTGGCCGTCGGCGCAGCGCGACTCGTGGCAGTGGGACTGGGCGCAGGCCGCCCCGTCCTGGCAGGCGGCGCCGCACGCGCCGCAGTTGGCCGGGTCCGAGGTGAGGTCGAACGCCTCGTCGGCCTGGCCGTCGCAGTTGTTGTCCTGGCCGTCACAGACCTCGTCGGTGCACTCGCCCTGGCGGTAGCAGAGGCCGCCGCCGGCCGCCTGGGGCCGGCACTCGAAGTCCTTGCCGCAGTCCTTGTCCACCTCGCAGCGGAAGCGCGGCTCGTCCGGGTCGATGCCGAAGAAGCAGGAGGCGCCGGCGGCCAGCGCGAGCAGGGCGGCGGCGATGACCACGCGTCTGGAATGGCTCACGTCGTCCTCAGAATTGTCCCTGCACCGCGGCCACCGGCCCGGAGGGCCCGAGCAGGGCGCCCGCCTTCACCGGCGGCGCCTCGGGGGGAGCGTACACCGTGAGCAGCACGCCGCCCGCGGCGGCGGCGAGGGCGGTGGCATAGAGGATGTTGGCGGTCATCGCCTGGTCGCGGCCGGCCAGCGCCTGGGCCCTCGTGCCCCCGTAGATGCCGGTGACCGGGTCCCGGCTCAGCTTCAGGTTGCCCTCGACGATCCGCGCCTGCAGCCCCAGGTAGCCGCCCGTGCCGCCCGCCGCGGCGGCGACGCTGAACGCGACCCAGGCGGTCCAGGGGAGCGAGAGGGTGGCCTCGCCCGCCTTCGCGCCGCCCGCGTCGGCTACCAGCTCCGGCTCGGCGCGCATGCCGGGCAGGAGGATGAGGCGCACCTCCTCCACCGTCGTCTGGCCGGCGTTCACGTCCACCAGCCGCTGCACCGCCATGTAGTTCTTCTTCGAGACCTGGATCTGGTAGCGGCCCGGCTTGAGCTGGGTGGTCACCGGGGTCGCGCCCACCACCTCGCCATTGAGCACCACCTCCGCGCCCTTCACCGCCGAGGTGATGGTGAGCGTGCCGCGGCGCTCGCCCTCCCCGCGCAGCAGCGGCGGGATGGCGTCGGTGACGTCCTGCACCAGGCGCCGGGAGGCGATGAGGATGGCGCGGTCCACCTCGGCGACCACCTTGCCCGCCTTGAGGTCCAGCAGCCAGAGCTGGACGAGGTAGTTCTTCTCGTCGCGGCGGAGCGACCCCAGCACCGCCCGGTCGGCGGTGAAGAGGCCGGTCATCTTGGCGGCGGCGCAGGCGGGCGAGGGACCGCAGTTGGTCAGCTCCTTGTACTTGTCCTCGCCCAGCCCCTTGCGCACCTCGCCCGGCTGGATGGTGACGTAGCCCTGCTCGCGGGCGGCGTCGACCACCGCTTGCGTGAGCTGGAACCCCAGGCCCACCATGGTGGGCGGCGTGGCGAGGTCCACCACGGCAAGCCGCTTCCCTCCGGAGGGGGCGGCCGCTCCCGGGATGGACAGGAGCGCCAGCACCAGCAGTGCGCCTCTGAGCATGACTTCGGTGAAGATAGCGGAAATGGCGGAGTCGGGCGGCTTCGTGGACGTGGAGTTCGTGGTGGAGCCGAACTACGCCGGCTGGCGGCTGGACCGGTACCTCTGCCACAAGATCCGCCGCCTCTCGCGGGCGAAGGTGCAGCGCATCATCGAGCGCTCACTGGTGAGCGACCGGCCCCTCAAGGCCTCCACGCTGGTGCGGCCCGGGCTGCGCTTCGTGCTCCGGCGCCGCGCGCAGGACGAGCCGGAGACGCCCACCGAGTTGCCGGAGGTCTTCCGGGACGAGAGTCTCCTGGTGCTGGACAAGCCGGCCGGGCTGCCCATCCACCCCACCGCGCGCTACCACAAGGGCACGCTGGTCACGCTGGTGCGGGAGCGCTACGGCGAGGACTACGCCTACCCGGTGCACCGGCTGGACCGGGAGACGTCCGGGCTCCTGGTGTGCGGGCGCACCGCGGCGGTGTGCCGCACCATGATGCGGACCTTCATGCGGAGCGACGTCCACAAGGAGTACCTGGCCATCTGCGAGGGCTGGCCGGAGCGCGAGGCGTTCTCCGTGGACGCGCCCATCGCGGAGGGGACCGCGTTCATCCGCATCGCGGTGCGGATCGACGCGGAGCAGGGCAAGCCGGCGCTGACGCGGTTCTCCGTGCTGGAGCGCTTCGAGCGGGACGGGGAGCGGTTCTCGCTGCTGCGCGCGGAGCCGGCCACGGGCCGGCAGCACCAGATCCGGATCCACCTCAAGGTGGCGGGGTTCCCCATCGTGGGGGACAAGATGTACGGCCCGGACGAGCGGTACTTCGACCGCTTCACCCGGCACGAGCTGGACGAAGACGCCTGGCGCCGCCTCCGCCTCCCGCGCCACGCGCTGCACGCCGAACGGATCCGCTTCCCGCACCCGGCCACCGGCGAGGCGATGGACCTGCGCGCGCCGCTCCCGCCGGACCTGGACGCGTTCCGTCACGGCCGGTGAACAGAGGCGACGCGGTGCATGATGGCTTTTCGGGAAATCCCGTCCTAGGGTACGCGCCCTTTCCGGAGGGCCCCTCATGACGAAGCCAATGGCTCGCACCTTCGGTGTCATCGCGTCTCTTGCCGTCGCGCTCAGTGGGAGTGCGAACGCGAACACCATCACCCAGAACACCTCGTGGAAGATCACGAGGCCCGGCGTCACCGCGACGTACCAGGTCGTGGCCTATGGCGACTCGATCTTCGCCGGCTACAACGGAGGCCTGTTCAGCGTGATCCGGCGCGCCGGCCCGTGGACCGACGGCGAGTACCTGGGCAAGCAGTGGAACGCCAACATCCAGGTGGTCCGGCGCACGAAGTCCGGCGCCAAGGCCGACGACATCTACAACAACAAGATCGTCGCCGAGAAGAGCTACATGCAGAACACCAGCACCCGCGTGGTGATGTTCGAGATGTGCGGGAACGACTACCTGCAGGCGCGCTCCGCCTTCGCAGGCCAGACCGGGACCTGCAACTACGGGGTGATCGACAGCGCGCTCGCCGCCTGTACGAACTACACCGAGAAGGCGATGCAGACGATCAACCAGTACGCCACGACCGCGCCGCTCAAGGTGGCGGGGAACCTGTACTACCCGGGCTACGACGCGGACAACGTGCTCACCTCGTGCACGGACCCCGTCACCGGGCAGAAGCTGAACAAGCAGCAGAAGTTCATGCCCTACCTGGCGCACAGCAACTGGCGGACCTGCAAGCTGGCGACGCAGTACGGCTTCAAGTGCGCGGACAACTTCGCCACGTACATGGGCGCGGACTACGACTCCAACGGTGACGGGCAGGTGGACGCCGACGCGCTCCGGTACGTCGAGGGCGAGTCGGAGGACGCCTACGTGGCGCGCGTCACCACCACGCTGCGCTCGACCGTCCGGGATTCGAACTTCCACTTCGGGAACGCGTCCACCAGCTACGACTACATCCAGTCGGACGACACGCACCCGAACGCGTCCAACAGCTCCACCATCTCGCTGAGCATCTTCACCGGGTCGGGCTCCGGTTCCGGGGCCGCGGACTTCACCGACGCGCAGGTCGTGGGCGGGAAGAATCCGGTGTGGAACCAGTTCGGCCACGAGCGGATGGGCCACACCTCGTCCACGTACCACGCGCCCGCCCCGTAGCTCCGGGGCTCAGCGCAGGAACATCACCGCCAGGGCGGCGGGCACCCCGGCGTAGTAGGCGACCGCGGCGGCGATCTCTGCGCCGCGGCGGGAGCGGTGCGCCGCGCGCGGGCCGATGATGGCTCCCAGGAGCGAGGTGGCCTCGGCGGCGGCGCGCCACACCGCCGCCCAGCAGGTGAGGACCGTCATCGTCACCGCCCAGTGCACGGCGAGGTTCGTCGCCCAGCGCGCGAGGCCGTACCACTGGTACTCGCCGAAGAAACCGCCGTAGCCGATGACCTGGCTGACGCGGAAGACGGTGAGGGTGGGGACGAGCGGGAAGAGGCCGAACTTGAGCGCCAGGGCGCGCGCGGAGGGCCAAGGCCAGCGCCGCGCATATCGCCCGAGGGCCTCGTCGCGTTCGCCGGCCGCCTCCGGAGGCAAGAGGAGATCGCGCGAGGGGCCGCCCGGGAGCGTGACGTGGAAGCCGGGGGCCGGGAGCGGAAGGCGCCATGGGCGGGAGGTAGCGCCGGCGAGGTTGTCGAGCGGGACGCGCCTGGAGCGGCGCACGATGAGCGCGGCGGCGTAGGGGAGGAGCGCGCCGAGGGCCATCGGCTGGATCAACTGGAGGGCACCTGGTGGATGCCCTCCGGCCAGGGTGCCGTTCGCCAGGTACCCGGCCATGAGGAGGGCCGTGGCGTAGGCGGCCGCGCGGAGGGAGGTCTCCACGATGCGGACCACCGGGGAGTACGCCCAGGCTCTTTCCATGGTCTCGACGATCAGAGGGTTCTAGTCGCGGGGCACCGCGGCGTCGACGTTCCGCGAGCGCGCGTGGGTTGGTGGCGCCGGCGCGCCCCGGATGGAGGGAGTCGACCTCCCGCGCCGTGCGGTACGCTTCGTCTGATGAGGCTCGCGACATGAAGCCGCGGTGGATGCTGGTGGGTGGCGGGCTCCTGTTCGCCGCCGTCCTCGCGCTGGTCCTGTGGCTCCAGTACGCGCCCGTCGAGGCGCTTCCGCCACCACCGCTGCCGCCCGAGGCCGCGCCGGTCCCGGTGGCCCCCAGCGCGCGGCGCCCGCCCTCCGCGCCCGTGCCGACGTCCCCACCGCTGACCGTGACCCCCATCCAGCCGCCGCCTCCACCACCGCCGCAGGCGGACCAGGGCCCGTCTGGCCTCGCGGCCTTCCCGCCCCCCGGGACCAAGAAGATCAAGCGCGGCATCATCGTCCCCGAGGGCTATGAGCTGCCGCCCGGTTACGTCCGCCACTACCAGTCCACCGACGACGGCCGGCGCCTCCCCGCCATCCTGATGTTCCACCCGCTCCACACGCCCCGTGGGTTGGACGGCCAGCCGATCCCCATCACTCCCGATCGGATTGTCCCACCTGAGCTGGCCCCCAAAGGCATGCCCATCCAGATGATGGTCTCGCCTGACGACGACCAGGGGACCCAGGATTGAATCGCCGCCGGGCGCGGCGGCTGTCCGCCCTCGCCGCCAGCACCGCGCTCTGCGCGCTCTACGCCACCGGGCGCGCCCCCTGGCAGTGGCTGGGATGGTTCGCCTTCGTCCCCTGGCTCGTGGACCTCGACGCCGCCGAGGACGCCCGCACCGCGCTGCTGGACGCCTGGCTCTTCACCGTCTCCTTCACCGCCGCGGCGTTCTGGTGGCTCCCCGTCGTCATCCATCGCTACACCTCCGTGCCGCTCGCCGCCTGCTGGGCAGTGCACCTCGGCCTCGCCCCCCTGCTGGAGCCCCAGTTCATCGCCTACGCCGCCGCGCGCCGGTACGGCGGCCCCGCCGCGGGCGTGCTGGCCTACGCCGGCGTGGAGTGGCTCTTCCCCAAGCTCCTGGCGGACACCTTCGGCCACGGCCTCTACCCGTCCGGAGACATCCGCCAGGTCGCCGACCTCGGCGGCGTCCCGCTGCTGACCCTGCTCCTGCTCTGCGCCAATGAAGCGCTCGCCTTCGCCGCGCGCGAGCGCCGCCGCAGGAGCGCCGCGCTGGCAGCCGCCACGTGCGCCGCTGTCATCCTCGCCCCGGCGCTCTACGGCCACCTCCGCCGCGCGCAGCTCGCCGCGGAGTCCGGGCCCACCCTGACCGCCGGCCTGGTCCAGACCAACCTCACCCGGTACCGCGACCTCGCCGCCCGCGAGGGCACCTTCGGCGCGGTGGAGCACGTCCTGGACGCGTACCAGGCGCTCTCCTCGAAGCTGGCCGCGCGCGAGCCCCTGGACGTCCTCGTCTGGCCCGAGACCGCCTACCCCGCCACCTTCGGCGCGCCCAGGAGCGACGATGGAGCCGAGCTGGACGCCAGGCTGGAGAACCTCGCCACCGGGCTGTTCGTGCCGCTCCTCTTCGGCACCTACGACGAGGCCGAAGGTCGCGAGTACAACGCCGCGGTGCTGCTCGCGCCGGGCGGCGCGCGGCTGGGCGAATACCGCAAGGTCCACCTCTTCCCCCTCACCGAGCGCGTCCCGCCCTGGCTGGAGCGCGCGCGCCCGCTGATGCCCTGGATGGGGACCTGGACGCCCGGCGCGGGCGCCTCCGTGCTGCACCTCCCGCTGCGCGCGGGCGGGTCCGCCGCCATCGCCCCGCTCATCTGCTACGACGCGATGGACGCCTCGCTGGCGGCGTCCGCGCGCCGCCTGGGGGCGCAGGCCTTCCTCACCCTCTCCAACGACAGCTGGTTCGAAGGCAGCCCCGCCGCGGAGCTCCACCTCACCGGCGCCGCCTTCCGCAGCATCGAGACGCGCCTCCCGCAGGGTCGGGTCACGCCGTCCGGCGTCACAGCGTCCATCTCCCGCGCCGGGGACATCCTGCTGCGCGCGGATGCCGATCGCCCCGCCGCGGTCATCGCGGAGCTGGCGCTGGCTTCGACGGGTTCGCTCACGCCCGCGGCGCGCTGGGGACCATGGCTGGGCCCGACGTCGCTGCTGGGTGCTGTTGCGGTGCTCCTGTGGCGGCGGCTACGGCACCGTTGAATCGGTCCGCGGCGCACCGTTCTTCGGCGGGACGAGCACGCCCGCCGCGGCGCACGCCTGCTCCACCACCTGGGCGCCGCACTCGATGCCGTCGACCACCCGCATCACCGCCAGCACCACCTCCTGCGCGGAGGGGTGCTCGGGCGCGCCGGCGATGACGCGCGTCAGCCGTTCAATGGCGGAGTCCGCGGACGCGGCGCTGGCGGCCCCGGCCGCGGCCACCTTCCGCAGCGCCTCCGGCACACCGGGCTGCCCGTCGAGGCGCTGCTGCGCGGCGCGGAGGCGCGCCATCTCCCGGCCGGCGCGAGCCACCTGTCGCTCCAGCGCGGCGGGAACGTCAGGAATGAACTGTCCGGAATCGCCGATCGGATCCATGGCAACAACAGAGGTAACGCATGACCCGTCTCCGTGCACCTGCCGCAGCCTGTAAACCGTTCAGTGCAGAAAGTCGGATGAAGTAGGTGGAATGATCACGCCGCCGCAGGCTTGAGCAGGCGCGAGGGTGGGGTCCCCAGCTCCGTCAGGTACTTCCCGGAGAAGCAGGCGGTGCAGAACGTCCGCGCGTCAGGGTCGCCCACCGCCGCTCCCAGCCCCTCCAGCGAGAGGTAGCCCAGGCTGTCCGCGGTGACGTAGCGGGCGATCTCCTCCACCGAATGGCTGGAGGCGATCAGCTCCTGCCGGGAGGGCGTGTCGATGCCATAGTAGCAGGGCCACTGGGTCGGCGGGCTGGAGATGCGCAGGTGCACCTCCGCCGCGCCAGCCGCCTTGATCATCTTCACGATCTTCCGGGAGGTGGTGCCGCGGACGATGGAGTCGTCCACCACCACCACGCGCTTGCCCCGGAGCACCTGGCGCACGGCGGAGAGCTTCAGCTTCACCCCGAAGTGGCGGATGGACTGCTGCGGCTCGATGAAGGTGCGGCCCACGTAGTGGCTGCGGATGAGCCCCACGTCGAAGGGGATGCGGCTGACCTGCGAGTACCCGATGGCGGCGGGGACCCCGGAGTCGGGGACCGCGATGACCAGGTCCGCCTGCGCGGGCTGCTCGCGCGCCAGGTTCATCCCCAGCTTCTTGCGCACCTCGTAGACGGTGCTGCCGAAGAGCACCGAGTCCGGCTTGGCGAAGTAGACGTGCTCGAAGATGCAGCGGCCCTGGCGCGGGGTCGGGAACGGGCGCGAGCTGCGCAGCCCCTCCTGGTCGATGACCACCATCTCGCCCGGCTCCACCTCGCGGACCAGCTCCGCCTCGATGAGGTCCAGCGCGGTGGTCTCCGAGGTCAGCACGTGCGCGTCGCGCAGCTTCCCCAGCACCAGCGGCCGGAAGCCGAACGGGTCGCGCACCGCCACCAGCTTGCGGTCGGTGAGCAGCAGCAGCGAGTACGCGCCCTGCACGCGCTGGAGCGCCTCCACCACCCGCTGCTCGAAAGTGGGCTGCCGCGAGCGCGCGATGAGGTGGATGATCACCTCGCTGTCCGAGTCCGTCTGGAAGATGGCGCCGGACTGCTCCAGCTCGTCCCGGAGCGCCTGGGCATTGGTGAGGTTGCCGTTGTGTGCCACCGCGAGTTGCCCGCCCGCGTAGCTGACCATCAGCGGCTGGGCGTTCTTCACGTAGCTGCCGCCGGCGGTGGAGTAGCGCACGTGGCCGATGGCCGCTGGGCCTGGCAGGCCGGCCAGCACCTCGGCGGTGAAGATGTCGGCCACCAGGCCCATCTCCCGGTGGGCGTGCAGGCGGCTGCCGTCCGAGGACACGATGCCGGCGGACTCCTGGCCGCGGTGCTGCAACGCGTGCAGACCGAGGTAGGCCAGGTTGGAGGCCTCGGGGTGGCCGACGATTCCGAAGACGCCGCACATGGGCGCGGGTTATGCCCTCCTCTCGCGGTGGGCACAACACACGAGCGGAAGCGGCTGTTTCGTCTGGTGCTGGCAGCAGGCTCGCTCGCCGTGCTGGGGTGGGCCTGGACGGACCATTGTGAGGTGCCGGACGCAGGAATCACGCGGCTCCCGGAGGTGAAGGGCGAGGGCGCGCTGGAGGCGGGCGCGGGGCGGGCGCGCATCCAGGTGGCGCTCCCGGTGACGAGGGCCGGGTATGGGCCCATGGAACCGAAGGCGGAGCGGCAACTGGCGCCGCTCTCCGCGCGGGCGCTGGCCGTGGGGGCGGGGAAGGTGAAGCTGGTGGTGGTGACGCTGGACCTGCTCACGCTGCCGGAGTCTCTGGCGGCGGAGGTCTCCAGCGCGGCGCAGGCCGCGGGGGCGAGCGCGGTGCTGGTGGCGGCCACGCATCCGCACTCCTCGGTGGGCGGGTACGACGACCGGCGGGAGCTGGGGTTCGCGGGCGTGGGGTGGCCGGACGCGGCGGTGCGGGGGGCGGTGGTGGGCGCGGCATCGGAGGCGGCGCGGCAGGCGCTGGGGTCGATGGGGCGGGCGCGGATCGCGGTCGGGAGGGCGGAGGTGCCGGAGCTCGTGAGGTCGCGGGCGGAGGGCGAGGCGGCGGATGGAAGGTTGACGCGGGTGCGGATGGAGTCGGAGGACGGGAGGCGCATCGCGGAGGTGCTGGTGTTCTCGGCCCATCCCACGCTGGAGCCGAGGGGCAATGGGGCGCTGTCCCCGGACTACCCGGCGGCGGTCAGCGAGGTGCTGGAGGCTGAGGGTGGAGGGGTGGTGCTGACGCTGGTGGGCTCGGGTGGGAACGCGACGGCGCAGGTGCCGGGAGAGGCGGCGCCCGAGGCGCGGGTGGAGGCGTACGCGCGCGCGTTGGCAGGGCGCGCGGGGCAGGTCGCGCTGGGGCCGGCGGTAGGAGAGGGCGCGGTGCGGGCGACCGCGGCGATGGTGCCGCTGCCGCACCCGGATGCATCGCGGCTGGTAGGTGGGTGGCTGCGGAAGCCCACCGAGAACGCGCTGTGCGGGCTGGCGCGCGAGGCCAGGGTGGCGCGGTGGACACTGGGGCCGCTGGCCGTCGTGGCGGTGCCCGCGGAGGTCACCTTGGCCGCGGGGACCCGATTGGAGAAGGCCGCGCGCGCCGAGCGGGTGGTCTCGCTGGCGGGCGGGTACGTGGGGTACGTGGATGCCGAGGAGCAGGTGCGAGCACGGGCCGGGGAGAGCCGGCGGCAATATTTTCCGCCGGAGCTCCTTGGAGCCTTGGAGCGCGCCGCCGCGCTCACCGCTGATCAGTGATTCGCGCTATCGCGCGCTACGCCCCCAGGTCGTCGAACTTCGAATCCTCTTCCCGCTTCTTGAACAACAGCGCCGTCCGCCCCAGCACCTGCGCCACCTCCGCGCCGGTCTCCCGGGCCAGCTGTTCGGCGGCCTCGTGGCGCGCCTCGCCCTCTGGCACCTTCACCTTGATCAGCTCGTGATCGAACAGCGCCTGCTCCACCGCCGCCAGCACGCCGGGGGTGACCCCGTGCTGCCCCACGTGCACCACCACCTCCAGGTGATGCCCCAGCGCCCGCAGCTTCCGCCGCTGCTTCCCGCTCAGCATCCGCTCACTTCTTCCCGCTCATCATCCGGACCTCGCGAGCGGCGTCGACGTGGTCCGGGTTGAGCTCCACCGTGCGCTTGAACTCCTTGAGCGCCGCCTTCTCGTCCCCGGTCAGCTTGGCGATGTGCCCCACGAAGTAGTGCGCCGCCGCGATCCGCTCGTTCCTCTTCAGCGTCAGCGCGATGTCCTTCAACGCCTCCATGTGCCCGGCCTTCTTGTCCGGGTTGGCGAAGAACTTCGCGTACCCGCGCCAGGCGTAGAACTCCGCCTCCTCCGCGTTGGACTTGATGGCGTCGTCCAGCATCTTCACCGCCTCCGGCCACTTGCGCGCCTTCACCAGGATGCAGCCCTTCTGGAACAGCTCCTCGGCCTGGAGGATCAGCGCCACGTCCAGCTGCTCGCCCTTGCCGCCGTGCTTGAGCTCCTCCAGGTAGTCGGTGCGCAGCTTCTCGTCGGAGAGGGTGCGGTAGGCGTCGCCGATCCTCCCGAAGATCTCCGCCTTGAGCTGGGCGATCTCCGGGGGCGAACCGGCCATCACCGTGTCCGGGTGGAACACCTTGGCCAGCCGGAAGTAGGCCACCTTCGCCGCCGAGGCGTCCGCCTTCTCGGTCAGGCTCAGCACCTCGAAGAGGTTCTGCTTCTTGATCTTC
>DATBSS010000528.1:0-2562 GCA_036559665.1 Myxococcaceae bacterium | reverse complement strand
CTCCTGCTCGATGGGGTTCTGGGTGGCGAAGACCAGGAACGGCAGGTCCAGCGGGTAGGTGCGGCCGCCGGCGGTGACCCGGTACTCCTGCATGGCCTGCAGCAGCGCGGCCTGCGTCTTGGGCGGCGTCCGGTTCACCTCGTCCGCGAGGATGATGTTGGCGAACAGCGGCCCCTTCATGAACCGCAGCTCGCGGCGCCCGGTGGCGCGGTCCTCCTCCAGGATGTCCGTGCCGGTGATGTCCGAGGGCATCAGGTCCGGAGTGAACTGGATGCGGTTGAAGGACAGGTTGAGCACGTCCGCCAGGGTGGAGATCAAGAGCGTCTTCGCCAGGCCGGGCACGCCCACGAAGAGGCAATGCCCGCGGGCGAAGAGGGAGATGAGCAGGTGCTCCACCACCTCCCGCTGACCCACCACGCGTTTTTCGATTTGCTCGAGGATCTGCCGCCTGGCGGAGGCCAACTCCTCCACCGCGCGAAGGTCCTCGGAAGCCCCCACCGCCTGCCCTGCGCTGTCCATCGCTTCCATCCCTCCGACTCATAGTCGGGGCAGCAGCAGTGCTCAACCAGGGATCAGCCGGACAATTCCGGCTAGGGTCGGCCGGGAGACCATGGCCGACCCGGCCGCCGCCGCTCCCCGACGCCCCAACCCCCTGTTCGCCGGGGTCGTCCGGCCCATTCAGGAGTTCTTCCGCCTGGAGGCCGCCAGTGGGGTGGTGCTGCTGGTCACCGCGGTCCTGGCGCTCCTGGCCGCCAACTCCCCGCTCGAGCAGGCGTACCGGACGCTGCTCGAGTTTCCGCTCCAGCTCGGTGCCGGTGGGGCGTCGGTGACGTTCAGCCTCCAGGAGCTGGTGAACGACGGGCTGATGACCGTCTTCTTCTTCGTGGTGGGGATGGAGATCAAGCGCGAGCTGGTGGTGGGCGAGCTGCGCACCCCGGCCCGCGCGCTGCTCCCGGCGGTAGCGGCGCTGGGCGGGATGGTGGTGCCGGGGCTGATCTTCTTCCTCATCAACCGCGGAGGCCCGGGGCAGCAGGGGTGGGGCATCCCGATGGCCACCGACATCGCCTTCTGCGTAGGGGTGCTGACGCTCCTTCGCGCACACGTGGCCAACGGGCTGAAGGTGTTCCTCACCGCGCTGGCGGTGTTCGACGACCTGGGCGGCATCGTCGTCATCGCGCTCTTCTATGGGCACGGGGTGGAGCTGCCCTGGCTGGGCCTCAGCGCGGTGCTGCTGGCGGTGCTCTTCGGCCTCAACCGGCGCTACGCGCGGAGCGGGTTCATCTGGGCGGCGGCGGGGCTGGCGCTCTGGTACGCGCTGGGGAAGGGCGGCGTCCACCCCACCATCTCGGGCGTGTTCCTGGGGATGGCCATTCCGGCCCTCCCGCCGCGGTCGCTGCGCGACACCCTGCGCGCGCTCCACGACCACGTCTCGCAGCTGGTGGCCCGGCCGGCGGACGAGGACCTCGAGGCGGCGGAGGTGCTGAGCATCGAGGAGCACCTGGAGGACGTGGAGGCGCCGCTCACCCGGTTCGTCCACCTGCTCCATCCCATGGTGGCGTTCGGGGTGATGCCGGTGTTCGCCTTCGTGAACTCGGGGGTCCGGCTGGGGACGGGCGCGGCGGGCACGCTGTGGAGCGCGGTGCCGATGGGCGCGGCGCTGGGGCTGTTCCTGGGCAAGCAGATCGGCATCTTCCTCACCACCTTCGCGGCGGTGAAGCTGCGGCTGGCGCCGATGCCGGGCGGCGCGCCGCTCTACAAGCTGTACGGGGTGGCGATCGTCGGCGGCATCGGCTTCACGGTGGCGCTGTTCATGGCGCAGCTCTCGTATCCGGGCCACGCCGAGCTGCTGGACCTGGCGAAGATAGGCATCCTCGCCGGGTCGCTGGTCTCCGGCGTGGTGGGTTTCCTCTTCCTCCGGTTCTCCGGGCGGGTACCCGCGTCCCAGGCGCCGGCCGATTCGAGCTGAAGGATCGTTCCCTCACTCCGGGGCGCCGGTGCGGGTTGCGGCCCACAGCCGGCCGGGCCTATGTCGGGGAGCGGCGGTCCGGTCCGCTCCTTGCTCCGGGCCGCGCAGCCCTACCCCAGGAGGACCCTCGTGAACGTGAACGCTCGCCGCGCGCTCGCCGCCCTCGCCGTCGTCGCCGCCGCTGGATGTGGAGGTGGTCCCACCCGCGGTGAGCTGGGCAAGGCGCTGTTCAGCTACGACCAGGGTCTCTTCGGGTGCCTCATCGGCTGCCCCCCGGCGTCCGAGCCGATGGCGGCCAACAGCCGGGTGATCATCCACGTCATCAACGCCGACGAGCTCGTCCCCAGCTTGACCGTCTCCAGCGCCGACGCGTCGATCGCGACCTTTACCCACCTGGGGACCTCGGAGGTGAGCGGGAAGACGTGGGTCGACGTGAGCGCGGTCTCGATGGCTGCGGGGGACACCAAGCTGTCGCTGACCGACTCCGCCGGAGGCGGCGAGGTGGACCGGCTGCCGGTTCGTGTCCACGACGTGAAGAAGATCGAGATCAACGACCGGGCGTCGAAGTTCCGGGATGCGCTCACCATCATGGCCGG